>CALFOZ010000095.1 GCA_937919205.1 uncultured Planctomycetia bacterium | reverse complement strand
TTGTTGGCGCGGTGTCCGTTGTTGGAGTTGTTGGCGCGGTGTCAGTTGTTGGAGTTGTTGGAGTTGTTGGAGTTGTTGGCGCGGTGTCCGTTGTTGGAGTTGTTGGCGCGGTGTCAGTTGTTGGAGTCACGCTATTGGTTGCGTTGATGGATTTCCAACTCACAGACAAAGCCTTTGAAAACGGCGTTGTGACTTGCCCCTCGCCCCACACCATGTCGCCGCCCAAATGCGCGGTGATTCCAATTGCGATTGCAACAACCAGCGAAGTGATGCGTGAAATTTTTAACAAGCCTGGCCACGAGTCACTGCGCACAAGCGAAGTCATGAATGTCAAAGCGATCAATCCCGCTGAACTTGCAATGCCAACCCAGCGGTGCAAATTCAATGTCTGGCTTTGATCTGCTTTGCCAAGGAACCAAGCAAGTGCGGCTGGGAACACATTTAAAATCGAGTCAATCAAAGAGTCCAAAGTAATTTTTTCATCTGAAGCGACAAAGAACCATCCACTTGCGGCAACAAACACGCTGGCAAGCGCCGCAATCCACGTGCAGTGGAATGCAAATTCTCCAAAGCCGTCGTGCCCCCCAATCCAACTCCACAACATGGCAAGCGCCGCGACAATCGCTAGCGCAATTGGAAAATGAACAATCAGAGGATGGAAAGCTCCAAGAACATCCAACCATGCTGTCACAAGCGAAGGAGAAACCGTAGCATTTGTTGCATCAATCATTGCTTTATGCTAAGGATAAATAAAATGGGCACATTGGAATTTTCGCACGCTGACAACAGCAAGAACACGCCAACACCACGCCAACACCACGCCAGGTTTCAATTTGAAATTACGAATGATTTTGTGTGAAACCTAAAAATAGAAAAGGCGTGAGTCGCTTAAGTTTCCTTAAGCGCCCACGCCCTTTTTTGCAGAATTATTCCAAACAAGAAGAGCCTTTTCTCGCTCTTCTTGGCCAATCCACCCGGACAAAAGTTCAAACGTACATTTAGACTTGAAAGTCTTACAGGGAACACTCTTACATTCGCATTGTTAGCGCAAATGATCCACAGTCAATGAATTAATAGTAATTAAATAGAATATGTAGTTTACATTGTATGTCTAAGTCCGAGAATTGCAACCCTGTTTGGCAGAAATGCGTCCTACACGCCGATATGGACGCTTTTTTTGCCAGTATTGAGCAACTTGACGACCCAACACTCAAAGGAATGTCAGTTTTGGTTGGTGGCGAAGGCGGTCGCGGTGTGGTTGCCGCGGCCAGTTATGAAGCGCGCAAGTTTGGTTGCCATAGCGCCATGCCCATGGCTTTGGCTCTGACCAAATGCCCGCATGCCGCCGTGCGCCCGCCGCGCTTTGATCGCTACAGCGAAATCAGTCAGCAATTTATGCATATTTTGCGTGACCAATCGCCACTTGTTGAACCCATCAGCGTGGACGAGGCCTTTGTTGATGTCACTGGTTCGCAATTATTGCTGGGCAGTGGACCAACCATCGCTCGGGCAATTCGCGCGCGCGTGTATGAGGAATTAAAATTAACCGTGAGCGTTGGCGTGGCTACTTCTAAATTTGTGGCAAAGATTGCCAGTGATTTACTCAAGCCAAACGGATTGACCATCATTTCATCCGAGCAAACGCGTGACATGTTGGCGCCGCTTGCAATTTCTAAAATGTGGGGCGTGGGTCCAAAGACACTTCCAAAGTTCATCAACGCGGGCATTCATACATTTGGTGATTTGCAAAATCTAAGCGAAGGGCAAGCGCGCACGCGGTTGGGAGAATCTGGCGCGCAGTGGCGGCAATTTGCGCTGGGCATTGATGAGCGCGAAGTGATTACGGAACACGACGCAAAAAGCATTGGTCAAGAGGAGACATTTGAACGCAATGTTGGCGACATGAATGTGTTGCGAGCGGTTCTGCAAGAGCAATGCGATCGCGTTTCGCTACGGTTGCGCGCTGGCGATGGATTGGCTAAATGCGTCACGCTGAAAGTGCGTCTAGCCAATTTCGACACATTTTCACGGCAAAAAACACTCAATCCATTCACGGATTCCACCAAGACAATTTGGCAAGCGGCCGATGCCCTACTTGCCGCGTGGCGGCGTGAAAGCGCGCTGGCACTTCGTTTGATCGGCTTAAGCGTGGAGCGCGTAGACCGCGTGGGCGCCCAAATGCAACCGGAACTTTTTCCAGACCCCGCAACGGAAGTTCAGCGCAAACTTGATTCGATCACCGACGCGGTGGCGCGCAAGTATGGACCCGAAGCATTGCACCGCGGCGCGGCGCGCGCGGACAGTCGCCGCAACAAGCGTGACGCCAGCAATGATGGGCCACGCCCCGAGGCGGGTTGAATTTTTGTAGTACTTGAAGAAACACCAACAAAAGTTCCGCGGGCAAAGCGAACGAATCAGTCTTGAACGAAGATGGGAAAACTTTTCGCTTCACAAAGAATAGAAAATTTCGTTCTGAACTGGCTACGGGTCAATATTCACGCTCCGAAATAAGTTCAACATTTCAATCCGCTAGTGGCGAGTAGCACAGATCGCCCCAGTCATCGGTGTAGCCATGCTCCATAAGAATTTGCATGAAGCAAGCAACCAGATGTTCCAGCAACGAACTGGCGCGGCGCACGGCCACGCGGTTTAAGCGGCTGTTGTAGGTGCTTGCGCCGTGCACAAGTTGATCGCGCACAAATTGCACGCGCTCAAGAACAGCCTCAAGCCAGGGCTGAAATTGCGCTTGTTCCAAAATATCTTCCATGGTGGACTTGGTGGAAAATGGCTTGCCACTTCCATCACGTTGCTTGGAATTTTTAGATTGCTCGCGCGACTTGAATTGCTTGGCCAGATACGCGTCTTCAAACAACGCGCGCGCGGCGCGGTCATTGGTTTCCAACACCATTTGCATGAGGCCGTCTTGATCGTGATCCAGAATTTGTTGTATGAACAAGCGCGTCGCCGCAGAATCAGGTTCAGGCGCGTTTGTTTTTTTGTTCCACTGGCTTGTGAGAGCGGTGAACGCAATCCACTGGGCTATCAATTTGGCGTCAAGATCTTCAGGCGCGTGACAGCGCTCGGAAAATTCCAGCCACGTCAGCGCGCGGTGAATACGCACGCGAACCTCGTCATACAAGTGCGCCTTGGAATACGCGTCGCGCCGCGGCTTCCATAACTTGCGTAATGTGGTCATGTTCAATGGCGCCCCACCCCAGGCGTCCACGGGCTTTGGTCGAGCTGATTTTTTGCTTGTTGCCATGCACAAAGCCTATCGGATCATCTTGAGGCTTGACCGAGCCGTAAACCGAGCGCTCCCACAATGATTCCAAGAATGAGCGAAAGCCCAAGGTTGAGAGCGAATTGAAGGAAGTCCCCGCGCGTGAACTGCTCGCACAATTCTTGCGACAACGAACTGAAGGTGCTCAAGCCACCCATGCACCCAGAGACAAAAAATAAATTGAACAACGGGTTTTTTTTAAAAAATGGATCAACCACATCCACAAAGCGTTCACTGGAAAGGAGTAAATATTTGCGACCAACCCACGCGGCGAAAAATGTGGCGATCAGGTTCACGACAAGAACGGCGACCCAAGGATCGGTCTGAATAATTGGACACACTTGCCCTGCGGCATAGCGAAGCATTGTGCCTATGGTGCCGCCGCCAAAAACCACCGCAAGCATGAGCCAGATCGAAGGCAGAGTGGGTGGTGATTTGGAATTCATGAGCTCAACCTTTGACCAATCCATGCCAAAGCCATGCCTCCAACAATGCTGACACCCACGAAGAACGCCACGCCGCGCGCGCGCTTATTGAGTAAGCCTTCCGTTGATTCAATCATGAACGCGCTGAATGTGGTGAAGCCACCAAGAAACCCGGTCAGTATCACATCGGCGACGAGTTGGGAATAATTCCCTTGCATTTTCAGCATAAATCCCCCGAGATATCCAATTGCAAGCGAGCCGAGCAAATTAATGCACAACAATATTTTCCACTGGGGCCAGACACGCCCACGGTCCAGGCAAAAATAAATTAAGAAGCGTGTCGCGGCGCCTAGACCTCCGCTAAATCCAATGATCAAGGTGGTGACAAACGGAGTTAGCATTTGAGGCGGCGAGTCTACCAATCACATGAAATTGAAAAGCATTGGCGAAACATTTTGGGTCTTCCTGCGTCTTGGATGTTTTTCATTTGGCGGACCCGTGGCGCACCTTGGATATTTCCAAGAGGCCTTTGTCACCCGTCGAAGATGGATCACCCAAGAGCGATTCGCGGATCTTGTCGCGCTGTCGCATTTCTTACCTGGGCCATCAAGCAGTCAGGTTGGCTACGCCATTGGCGTGGAGCGCGCGGGGATTATTGGCGGACTTGCGGCGTGGATTGGATTCACATTGCCCAGCGCCTTGATGATGTACGCCGTGGCCATGACCGTGTTGTATCCCGGCGAACTTTCAAACGCGGGCTGGTTGCAAGGACTGAAAGCAGGCGCGGTTGCGGTGGTGGCGTTGGCGGCACTACAAATGTTTGTATTGCTTGCGCCAGATGTACGGCGCAAATTGCTTGTGGTGCTTACGGGCGTGCTTGCTTTTGTATTTCGCGACACCATTGCGCAAGCGTGGGTGTTGTTGATTGGTGCGGCGGCGGGATTGTTCGCGTTGACACGCCAGGCGCCTATGGAGTTGGCGCCAACGCATCGCACCAGCCCCATTTCAAAACGCACGGCAGTGATTGCCTTGGCGCTCTTTGTGGCCAGCTTGCTGGTGACGTGGACACCGTGGGCGCTGTTCGCGCAGAGTGGCTCGCTGGTATTTGGTGGAGGACATGTGGTGTTGCCACTTTTAGAAACACGCTTTGTGCTCAACGACTTAGTTGATGAAAATACTTTTCTTGCCGGCTACGGAGTGGCTCAAGCCATTCCAGGACCGCTGTTCACTTTCGCCACATTTCTTGGAGCCACAAGCACCCTGCCTGTGTCGTCAGCCCTTGGCGCATGCGTGGCCACGGTTGCAATTTTTATTCCAGGATTACTGCTCATGAGTGCGGCGCTTCCATTTTGGGACACGCTTAAAAATCGCGCCTGGGCGCGCGGCATGCTTTCGGGGGTAAACGCCGCGGTGGTTGGCTTGTTGTTCGCGGTGCTGATTGGCTCCATCGCGCCGGCGTTGGTGATACGACCATTTGGCTCCATTGTGATTGGGCCAACAACGATCATGATCCTTCTATATTTAGCGGCGTTCGCCTTACTGCGACGCAAAAGTATTCCAGTGCCCGCCGTGATTGTGTTGTGCGCGCTCGCTGGATGGCTGTTGTTGTAAAAACGATTCAAACCGCTTTACAAACTTCGAAACATGCGCTCAGCGGGCAGGCTCAATATGGGCCGTGGCTGTTCCGCCAAGCTCGTCCTCTATTTTATTTTCTATATCACTGGCCACATCGTGCGCGCTTTTTAAATCCATATCGGCGCGCAGTTGCAAATGAAAATCCACCCAGTGATCACGCCCACTATGGCGCGTGCGAACTTTGTGAAACGAAACAATGCGCGGTAGCGGTCCATCCGCACGCGCGTGGTCGTTTAAAATTGTTTCAACTTTGGCCAGGTCCGCAAGATCCTGCTCATCAAGCAAATCACCAAGCGCGCGGCGAATAAGTCGATAGCCAACAAAGCCCACCCACACCGCCATGATCAAGGCGATGATTGGATCGATAAAAGCCAAGCCCGTCCAGCGCACAAGCAACAGTGATACGACAGCGGCGCCACTGGTCCATGCGTCGGAAATTAAATGAATTCCGTCGGCGTGCAACGCACTGCTTTTTGTTGTGCGCCCAACTTGAATCAGCCACAATCCAACTCCGCCATTGGCGATGATTGTGAACGCAAGAAGCAGAAGTCCAAAATCAATTTTTTCAATGGACGCACTGCGATCAAATAATTCCAGCGCACTGCGCACCATCACCACCAACATGGCCACGCTGATCATGCCGCCTTCAATGGCGGAACTTAAAAATTCCGCCTTGCCGTGGCCATATGGGTGTGATTCATCGGCTGGGCGATTGGCCATCCACACGCTCCAAATCACCACCGCGCTGGCCGCCACATTCACAACGCTTTCCATGGCGTCGCCAAAAACTGCGGTACTTCCGGTCAAGCGCCACGCCGCAAGCTTGGTAAGCAAAAGCACCACTGAGGTGACCAGCGCAATACGCGCGGCGCGGCGCTCTAACTGTGCGGTGCTCATGTGTGAAATGCTACTCCTACAGGACGCAAATTGGGCGTACTATCTTTATGGAGATCGCATCAATCATGAATCCACTTCGCCTTATCACTGTTGGAACAGACTTCTCGCCACCCGCCGCGACGGCGCTTGGTTGGGCGGCGGAGTTGGCGCTGGCGCATAAAGCGTCGCTGTTGTTGGTGCACGCGTACACCAAGGACGACCACGGTTTGAGCGAGGATGAAGTGCGAGTGTGCTTGGCCGGTTTGGCCGCTTGCGAAATGGAGCGTGGAATTTCCACGCAAGTTCAATTGCTTAAAGGCGCCACGGCCGAAGTGGTGGCAAAGAGCGCGCGCGAGTCTGGATCTGATTTGTTGGTCATTGGAAGCCGCGGCAAAAATATGCTCAGCCGAATCTTCATGGGTTCGGTTGCTGATTCAACATTGAAATTGGCCACCACACCAACATTGGTCGTGCATCCGTCGGACGCGGTGCGCCCCGTGTCTTTCAAAAACTTGCTGGTTGGCGCCGATTTTTCACCAGAAGCCGACCGAGCCGCGGAATTCGCCGTGCGTATTGCCGCGCCATTTGAGAACGCCGAAGTGAGCTTGATGCATTCCACGCAAGTGGCAGGACCATTTGTGGGCGTGGAAGTTCCAGCCGTTCCAATTGTGGAGGCTGGCGAAAGTGACGCCGTTGCCCGCGCCGGTTTATCCGAGCGCACCAAAAAACTTTCCAGCACTGGCGTGCGTGTGCAGGGACTGACATGTCCAGGTTCCGCCGTTGAAGTGCTACTTGATGTTGCTGAAGATCGCAATTCGGATGTGATTGTGGTTGGAAAAACCGCCGCGACTGGCATGAGCAAACTGTTGCTCGGCAGTGTTGCGACCGACTTGGTTCATCGTAGCACGCGGCCAGTTCTGATTGTGCGCTGACACTCCATCGTCGACCCAACTTTAAACAGGTTTTGTTGACTCGCTAGGCTTCGCTGTCTCGACAGGCTTGCTTGGCTGTAGCGTTTGCGCAGGCTGGGTTGTAGGCGACGCTATTGAACCGCTGTCAATATAAACATCCAACAATTGACCGGGCAACACTTGGGGATTGTCCTGCTGAAATCGATAGATCATTTCCATAACGCGTGTGTCAATGCGCTCTGAATTTTCGCCAGTAAGCGTGCGTTTGGGAATAACTACAGGAACAGTGCGCACATATTCAATGGGAAATTCAACTATTTTTCCACCGCGTAGCACCGCCACGGCTTTGCCCTTGGGATCAAAGCGCCACGCGTCAAGCTCATCCACATCCACGCGAATATGCAGTGGAGTGAGTTGACCCATCACCACCAAACCTTCGCGCAAAGTGCCGGCCGCGGCGAATTCGCCCGCGCGCGTGTTCACGCGCAACACGGTTCCATCAATCGGCGCTTTCACTTCGCTTTGCGCAAGATCGGTTTGCAACATGCCAACATCCGCATCAGCAACCTTGGCCTCCGCCACGGCCACGGCCAAGTCCTCGGGATACGTGCCCTTCATCAACTTGGATAATTCAGATTGCGCTTCGGCCAAGCGCGCCGTGGTCAGATTCATTTCAAACATGCGCGTTGGCTTTTCGTTGGCGCTGATGGCTGACTGATCCTCCACGGCGTTCAAGCGTTGCAAGCGCAATGTTGCGTCGTCCAGCGCCGATTGCCTCTGCGCGACAATCGCTTTGGCGCGATCAACATCCTCCACGCGCGGCATGGATTTCAACTGCTCCACCTTGCGAGTGGCAACCTCCAATTTTGCTTTGGCCGCGCCCAATTGAGCCATAGTATCGCGCTGATCAATCGTGAACAGAATGTCGCCCTTCTTGAGCAATTGCCCCTCTTTCACGGAAATGCTTTGCACCGTGCCAGAAATAGAGGTACCGATGTTCATAATTTCCGTGGCGGGTTCAACCAACCCACTGCCCGCCACGCGATTTGAAAAAGGACTCTTGGTGGGCTGACCGCTTGGCGGCGCGGTGGGCGCTGGACGACTTTGCTTGTAGACCAAGTACACCGCCAAGCCAATGCCAAGCACGGAGATGATGGGCAGAATGATGAAGCGAATTTTCAATTTAATTTTCATTTTATTTTTCCTTTTTCAAATGCCGCCATCTTTAGCGCGGCAAGTTCAACATCGCTCGTCACAATCCGCGTGATCAATCCATCGTCCATGTGCGCAATGCGATCGGCGAAATGATAAATGCGCTCATCGTGTGTCACAAGAACAACAATTCTATCGGGTCGCCTGCCTTGCTCACGAATCAATTCCATCACGCGCTGACCCGTGGCGCCATCAAGCGCGCTTGTGGGCTCGTCGCACACTAAAATACTTGGCTCATGAATAAGGCTTCGCGCTATGGCCACGCGTTGTTGCTGGCCGCCGGAAAGTTTGGAGGGCCGACTATGCGCGCGATTATGAAGGCCCACCTCCGTCAATAATTTCTCAGCGCGGTCAAGTGCTTCGGAGCGGTTTTCCCCACGCAAAAACAGTGGAATAGCCACATTTTCCACCACGCTAATTTGCGGCACCAAATTGAACTGCTGAAAAATAAATCCAACTTTTTCACGACGAAATAGGGTTCGATCTTGATTGGTCATGGCGTCTGGATCCACGCCCGCAAGTTGAAGCGCCCCACTACTGCGCGACAAAATCGCCGCGAAGATAGAAATGAGCGTTGTCTTTCCGCAACCGCTTGGACCCACCAACGCCACAATCTCGCCAAAGTTTGCGGTGAAATCTATTCCACGCAACGCCTTCACCGCGGACTCGCCCTCACCGTATGTCTTGGCAATGCCTTGACAAAAGATAGCTTGCTCGCCACTCATCCGTTGAACACTTCCTTGGGATCAAGGCGAATAACTTTCCACATGGAAAGTCCGCTGGCGCCAAGCACAATCACGATGACCGCAAAGGTTGAAATAATTGGCAAGTGCCAAGTTAATTTGAACGCCAGGCGATCGCCCGGAATCATTAAGCCAAAGAGCGCCGTGGCGCCCAGGCCTAAGCCCAAACCAAGAACGCCCGCGGCCAAACCTTGCACCGCGACCATGTTTAAAAGTTGCCGACTGGTTGCGCCCATGGCTTTCATAGCGCCGAAGTAACGCAAATTGTCCAGCGTGAAGTTGTAAAACATTTGCCCGGCGATGGCCACGCCCACCAAGAAACCCAGCGCTATGGCCATGCCAAAATTAATTGGAATGCCCGTTTGCGTCATCCAATAATCAAGTGTTTTCCAGCTGAATTCGGCTGGTGTGTAGGCGGTCAAGCCAGTCTGTGTCTGAATGCGCTTCTGCAATTCAGGCAAGTCCTGCCCTGGCAGTGCCTTCACAAGAATAAGACTGAGCGTGCGACGATTGGCTGGCGCAAATCCAACCGCGCGCAAGTAGGTTGTATAAATGATTGGAACATTTTGAAACGATGGACGCGTCTCAGCGATGCCGGCGATAATGGCGCGACGTTCGTTCAACTCCAACTCATCACCGACTTGCATCGGACGCTTTGGTCCGTTCTTGTCCGCCGTGAGTGGTTGCATAAGTTGCTTGTTCGCGCCGCGGCTCTCAATAAAAATCGCGTCGGTTTTGCGCAAGTCCTCCAACTTGCCTTGGAGCATGGTGGCAGGCGCGCCAATCAGTGTTGCGTCATCCACGCCAATGACATCGCAAATTTGCCGGCCACCGTTTGGCAACTTGGCCACAAGCAAACCTTTAAACAGCGGACTGGCCCACTCAATTCCAGTGACACTGCGCACGCGGTCAAGCGCGGTCACCTGCATTGGCTTTGTGTCGTCCACAAATTGCATTGTTGGATCAGTCACCCACAAATCAGCTTGCGGAGTTTCTTCTATCAACGCGTACGTTCTGCTCATTAAGCCCACAAAAATGGCGGCTTGTTGCGTAATCAGCAAGGTGGCGAATGTCAGCCCCAGCAAAATGCCGTAGAACTTTGCGCTGTCACCAAACAACATTTTTAAGGCGATCAGGCGCACGGTTTACAACTCCATTTGCACGCCAAACTCAACCACACGGCTGGGCGGCAAATTAAAAGTGCGAACACTATCTGTTGCGACGGTGGACAAAGAGGCGAACAATCGCTTGCGCCACAACGCCATGGGTGAATTACCAGTGGTCAACACCACCACGCGCCGCGCGAAGTAGGTTGTGCTTTCAGGATCCCATACAAGGCCGTGCTCGCGCGCCTTCTCCAATAATTTTGGAATGTCGGGACTCTCCATAAATCCGCACTGCGCGGACACTTTGTAGAAACCGTCGGGCATCCATGTCAAACGAATTTGCCGTTGCGGTGGCGCGATTGGCAAATTGATAGACGTCACGCTGACCAACAACACTTGTTGATGCAACACATGGCTGTGCTCCACAAATGATGACAGAGAGAATGGCGTGGAGTTGTTGGTGGTGAGAAACACCGCGGTACCTGGCACGCGGGGAACTTCTTTCACCCATAAAGCCGCAAGAAACTCATGAATATTGCTGGCGGTCTCGGCGAATTTTTTGCCCAACAAATAAGATCCCTGCTGCCAAGTGAGCATGATCAATGTTGCGCCCAGCGCGATGGTGAGGGTGAACCAACCTCCGGTAAGTGCTTTGAGCAAATTGGCTCCAAAGAAAAGGCCATCGATCACCAAGAAGAACGAGCCTACCACTACAACTTGCCAACGGTGCCAACGCCAACGACGTCGCGCCATGATGCTGAACAAAAGCGTGGTGATGATCATGTCACCCGTGACCGCGATGCCGTATGCGCTACCTAGTTTTTCACTGCTTGGAAAAAGAATCACCGTCATCACGCAACCAATCAGCATGATTAAATTGATCGCGGGCAAATAAATTTGACCTTCGGTGTCGCTACTCGTGTGCACCACGCGCAAGCGCGGCAAATATCCCAACCGCACCGCCTGCCGCGCAATGCTAAACACGCCACTGATCATGGCTTGACTGGCAATAATGGCGGCAATAGTTGCGATGATGACCAACGGAACAATGCCCCAGTCAGGCGCCATGCCAAAGAATGGTCGAAGCGCGTGCAGCGATTCCTCATCCAGCGCGCCTTGGCGAATAAATTCCAACACATACGCGCCTTGGCCGAAGTAATTCAACAACAGCGATGGAAGCACAATGGCGTACCAAGCAAGTTGAATTGGAAACTTTCCAAAGTGGCCGACATCGGCATACAACGCCTCCGCGCCCGTGACCACCAGCACCACGGAACCCAGCACGGTGAATGCTTGAAATGGATCGCTTTGAATGAAATACCAAACATAGATGGGATTCAGCGCCTTGATGATTTGCGGATTCGTCTGAATTTGGTGCAGTCCCATCACCGCCAGAAGTAGGAACCACGCGATCATGATTGGGCCGAAGAATTTGCCAATGCTACCGGTGCCAAATTGCTGTACCGCGAAGAGGCCGGTTAAAATGGCCAAGGTGATTGGCACAATCGCAACACCAATCCATGCTGGGGGGTTGGGCAACTCCTTCAAACCCTCAACCGCGCTGAGCACCGAAATGCTTGGGGTAATCAAGCCATCGCCAAATAAAAGTCCCGCGCCCAACATGGCCAGCAGCACAAGCGTGCGTGTTCGAAGACCGCGGCCTTTGTTCAGAGATCTGGGAATAAGTGACAGCAAGGAAAATATTCCACCCTCGCCATGATTTGTGGCGCGCAGAATCATGAGCAAATATTTCAGATTCACGGTGATCAACAGCGCCCATGTCATCATGGACAGAATTCCCAAAATAAATCCCTCATCGATTGGAGTGGAATGACTGCGATGCTCGATGCAGGCTTTCAGCGCATACAGCGGACTGGTTCCAATGTCGCCAAAGACAATGCCAATGGCCGCCAACGAAAGCGCGGCGGTTTGCTTGGGAGTCCATCGAATCGCGGAGTGCGAGTGGTGCGATTCTGAAGTTGGTGCGGCGTTGTCCTGCATTGCGGGTAACCCGAAGGGTGAACGATTCTACATTGAATTGCGATACGTTTCCTTCTTTACGCAAATCAAGCGCAAGTATGCCTATGAATCACAATAGATGCGGCGCGATGCGCCGTGCTGTAACCGCCGCAATATGCGCCGAACAAGTTCACTTTGTGATCGCCTTGAGTTGGTCAAACAGCGATTTGGCGCGCCACCTGCACCGCGAACATTTCAAATGTGCGGGCGGAATCAAGCGATGTTCCATTCTTTGTGGATTGATCGGTGGCGATCGCGGCGGCGAACATTTTCGCGGCCACCCGCGGGTGCACTCGGCGAGCGATGCGGGAAATACTGCCCGCGCTTGGCCCCCACAACTTCAGCGCCTTGGCTACATCGCCTTCATTTTTTCCGCTGGCCAACATTCGGCTGGCGTCGTGAATTTTGCGCGTCAGATCAACTAGGCTCCAGCCGATCATCACTTCGGGCACGCGGCTTACGGTGAGCAACTCGTGAAGAAGTTGCAATGTTGCCGCGGCGTCGCCCGCAAGAACAGGTTGTTGAATTTCCCACGCTTGCTCCTCGCGGCTGAGCCCCGTGAATTCCTGCACAAGTTTGCGCGTGATGACCACGCTGGGATCACCAGGCTGCGCCGCGGCGGAAGCAAGTTTGCACAACTCCGTGTCAAGGCGCGCCAAGTCACAGCCAATTTTTTCTATCAGCAAATCAGCGGCGCTTGATTCAAGCGTGGCCGTGTAGGTTTGTTTGGCGCGCTGAACGCACCAATCGCGCGCCTCCGCGTCACTTGGCGAATCGCACTTCAACACGGCGCCAACTTTGGAAACCATTTTGTCAAAATTTCCTGGGCGCCAACCAGACGCGCTACGCATAAGAAGCGTGGACTCCGCCTGCGGATTTTCCGCGTAGCGCTCCATGGCGCGGCGGCGATCCTCGCTACCCATGAACGCCTCCGCGTTGTCCACGATGATTAATTTATGCGTGGCCAGAAGGCCGAACATGCGCAACTCATCAAGCACCGTGGCCAGCGAAGTGGTGGCGCCATCAAAATCAAATCGATCCACGCTACCAAATTGCTTTTGCAAGTCGGCCTCCAAAGCATGCGAGCGCTCCAAACGCAACAGCGAATCTTTTCCAGTGAGAACCACAACGCGCATGTCGGCGTTGACTTGGCTGGTGTTGGAAGTTTCGCGCTTGGCCATTGGCGCAAGAGTATCTTTAAGAACGCCGCGAGCGGCGAGAAAAATCGACGCGTCATCGCTTACCTTCTACCCGTGAACGTTTCCTCTTCGCAATCTTTCAACGCCGCTACAGAAGCCAACTTTGATGGCTTGGTTGGCATGACCCACAATTACGCTGGCCTTGCCTCGGGAAATATGGCCAGCCAGAACAACGCGGGTCGCGTTTCAAAACCAAAAGCCGCGGCGTTGCAAGGCGTTGCAAAAATGGAGGCCGTTGCGGCGTTGGGCGTGACGCAATGTTTTTTACCGCCGCAAGAACGGCCAGCACTATGGGCGTTGCGTGAACATGGCTTCACCGGCACCGACGCCGATGTGCTTGCGCAAGCGCACGTCAACAATCCGCATTTGCTTGCGCAGTGTTGCAGTTCCAGTTTCATGTGGAGCGCCAACGCCGCAACCGTGGCACCCGCGCAAGACACGCGCGATCAACGAACGCACGTGGTGGTGGCCAATTTAAAGTCCATGACGCATCGCGCCATTGAGCCGCCCTGCACGCGCGCCATGTTGAACGCGGTGTTCACCGACCGCGAGCGATTTGAAATTCACCACGCGCTTCCAGCCAACGCCGACATGGGTGACGAGGGCGCCGCAAATCACACGCGCTTATTTGACGCGGCGCATGCCAACCAGCCCGCTACGCATTTTTTTGTGTACGGAATTGACGCGGCGAATCCGCGGCTTCAGCCAAAGATTCATCCGGCGCGACAAACATTGCAAGCCAGCCGGCGCGTGGCGGAGGTATTGCAACTGGATCCCGCGCGTTGCGTGTTCGCTCAGCAAAATCCAGACGCCATTGATCAGGGGGTTTTTCACAACGATGTTGTAGCCGTTGGCAACGCATCCACGTTGCTCTATCACCAAGATGCGTGGCTTGATCACGACCGCGTCATACACTCGCTTGCGCAGAGCGTGGAAAATTCATTTTGTCCCATTGTTGTCAGCCCCGATGAACTCACCATTGCCGAGGCGGTCACGACATATTTGTTCAACTCGCAATTGGTCACAACACCCGACGGCTTCATGACATTGGTGTGCCCAAGCGAAGTACAACATCACGCGCGTGCCAGCGCCGTGGCCCTGCGCATTCAACAAGATCCGCACAATTCAATTTCGCGCATCCTGTATATGGATGTGCGCGAAAGCATGCGCAACGGCGGCGGTCCCGCATGCTTGCGCTTGCGCGTGCCGCTTGCGCCAACTTCTGGTAACGCGACTGGTCACGCAACGAGTCCAGTTACTGGCCAAGCAACCAGCGCGAATATGTTGGCGGGCATTCATACAGGTTGCGTATTCAACTCGGCTCGCGCGGCGCAATTGCGCGCGTGGATTGAGCGTTGGTATCCCGAGCAACTCACGCCCGAAGATCTTGCCGATCCGCAACTTCTTATACGCAACCGCGACGCGCTTGACGCGCTCACTCAACAATTGGGCCTTGCATCCATCTATCCATTTCAAGGCGTTTCGCCCTTAAAATCGTAAAATAAAAAGTTCGCCAACAACGCGTCACAAGATCCGTGTCGTCGCTATGATTCCACCTCCATGTCGACGCAATCGATTCAATTACCGCACGAAGTTTTATCTTCGATCATTCGTTCCAACACCAATTCCACGAGTTACCAACGAACTCGCGAGATGACTATTGACGAGCTACTGCTCGAAAATCGCGTCGTCTTCTTGATTGGCGAGATTGGTCCATCCAGCGCCGCGCGCGTCATGATGCAAATGTTGTATCTCGACAGTCAGAAGCGCGGTCAAGACATCAACTTCTACATCAACACTCCAGGCGGCGATGTGGATGAAACGCTGGCCATTTACGACACCATGCAATTTATCTCCAGCGAAGTTTCCACCTATTGCATTGGGCGCGCATACTCAGGCGGCGCGCTGTTGCTGGCCGCTGGTCAAGCCAAGAAACGACACATTTTGCCCAACGCCAAGGTCATGATCCATCAACCTTCAGGCGGAGTTGGTGGTCAAACATCCGACATTCAAATTCAAGCGGAGCAAATCATTAAGGACAAGCGCGCGCTGAATGAAATTTTGGCGCGTCACACCGGTAACCCTGTGGAACGAATCGCCAAAGATGGTGAGCGTGACAAGTTCTTCAACGCCACGGAAGCCTTGGCGTATGGTTTGGTGGACGAGATCGCAGCGTTCCCTGACAAATCGAAAAAGTGATTGAAGGCGTGATTGCAGACGTGATTTCCAAACTGATTTAATTTCCAAAACTCAAACAAACAACGAGATCCCCCGACCATGACACTTGTTCCAATCGTGATTGAAAAAACCGGACGCGGCGAACGCGCGTATGACATTTACAGCCGCCTGCTGAACGACCGAATTATTTTCGTTGGCGGTCAAGTCAGCGACATGATGGCCAACTTGGTGGTGGCGCAATTGCTTTTCCTGGCCAACGAGGATCAGAAGACCGACATCCATTTGTATGTCAACAGTCCTGGTGGTAGTGTGACCGCCGGCCTGGGCATCGTGGACACCATGAACTTTATTCCGTGCAATATTTGCACCTACATCATTGGTCAAGCGGCCAGCATGGGCTCGGTCATCGCCTGCAGTGGAACAAAGGGCAAGCGATTTGCCCTGCCAAACGCCGAAAATTTGATGCATCAGCCGCTCATCGCGGGCGTGCTTGAAGGCCAAGCCACCGATCTTGAAATTGAGGCGCGCCACATTCTGCGCATGCGCACTCAGTTGTACGCAATTTATTCCAAGGCCACGGGTCGCAGCGAGGAACAAATCGCCGAGGACTGTGAACGCAACAACTGGCTCACTTCACCAGAAATGTTGAAGTACGGCTTGATTGACAGCGTGCTGGATAAATTGCAAATTCGCGCGCCCGCGGCCTAATTTTAATTGATCTGAATCATTTCAAGCGCGAATGATTCCGTCTCGCAAACGGAAAATTATCCCATGTCCGCGAATGTGCCAGGATGATATTTCCACCAACACCACTGGACCACGAGCGCGCTGATCATTCCAAAAGTAACGCCAACAATCACATCCGTGATGTGGTGGTTTTGCGACATCACTCGATTGAGGGCCACAAGCGCCACCAAAACCAAAGCCATGGGCAACAATTTTGGCCAGCGCAACATGCACACAACAGCCACCGCGCCGATCGTTGCCGCGTGGCCCGATGGAAATGAAAAACTTCCGCCGTCGGGAATCGCGCCGTGCCAATTTGGGCGAGCGCGCATCACAATAAATTTCACAAGATTCACCACGGCGCCACTGGCGGCAATCGATAGACAAAGAAACACCGCCCATGTGGCGATATCCCTGCGCTTACCAAAAATTCCTATTAGAAAAATACACGCGCAAAAACAAATCCACGGCAATGCGTCGCCTAAAAGTCCAATCGAGCGCAGGAACACCCATTCCTCCCATTCCTTCTGAGTGAATTGGTTGGCGAATTGCGTGTCAAAAAAAACCCACGCCACACACACCACAGGCATCAAGCCAACACATATTCCAGCGATCAACGCGCGGCCCCATGGTGTTGCAAGCAGTGGCGTGAAACGCGTCGCCCCGCCCGTACATACTGCGGTTGCGTGGCCCGACACGATTGTTTCAATGGAGGACATGATTGTGATCAGCGCCGTTGATGTGCAATGCAATTAGACAAGGGATTCCGCACGCGCATGATCATACAAAATCCATAATTATTCTCCCCTATGATGCGCCCATGAGTGATTCCAACGATGCGCAGAGCGCCATTGAAATGTTTCGCACGGATTTTGCGCGCGTGAAGTCAGAAGTGTTGAAAGTGATCGTTGGACAAACCAATGTTGTCGATGGCGTGCTTACGGCCTTGTTTGCGGGCGGTCATATCCTGCTTGAAGGCGTTCCCGGCCTTGGAAAAACACTGCTCATTCGCACCCTGAGCCAAGCATTGCAACTTCAATTTGGCCGCATTCAATTCACACCCGACCTTATGCCCGCGGATGTCACGGGCACCACCATCGTGGTCGAAGGCGAGCACGGCCGCGACTTTCAATTTCGAAAGGGGCCCATCTTCGCGCAAATTCTTTTGGCCGATGAAATAAATCGCGCCACCCCCAAGACGCAAAGTTCGTTGCTGGAGGCCATGCAAGAGCGCAGTGTGACTGTTGGCGGAGTGACGCACCCGCTTGAGCCACCCTTCCTGGTCATGGCCACGCAAAATCCAATTGAACAAGAGGGAACGTATCCATTGCCAGAGGCGCAGTTGGATCGATTCTTTTTCAAGTTGCTTGTGGGCTACAGTTCGCGCGCCGAACTCACCACCATTTTACAGCGCACCACAAGTGGCGTTGAGGCCAAAGTGGAAGCGGTGCTTGGCGCGGAACAAATCATCGCGTATCAAAAGTTGGTGCGCAAAGTGCGTGTGGATGCGGCCGTGCAGGATTACGCGGTGCGCCTTACGTTGGCAACGCATCCCAAAAGTGAATTTGCAACGCCAATGGTGAACCAATTTGTGCGCTTTGGAGCCAGTCCACGCGCCGCGCAGGCGCTTATTTTGGCGGGCAAAGTGCATGCTTTGCTTGCGGGCCGCGCGCAAGTCACCTTTGAAGATGTGCGCCCCGCGTTACTGCCAGCCATGCGACATCGCATGTTGCTCAACTTTGAGGCGGAGGCCGAGGGTCGAACCGCAGATGGTATTTTAGAAAATCTTCTTGAGACCACTCCAGCTGATATTCGTTCCGCAACGCAACCCGTAGGAAGTAAAAAATAATGCGCAATAGTATTTACATTACTGCTTTTACCTTGATCACTGGCTCCGCGCTTGCGCAAAATATTGGCGGCGACAATAAGCCCGCGCCAAGCACGCCAGCCAAAGTCGCGCCAGCCACGGCAACAATTCAACCACCCGCCACTTCCACAACTCCCGCCGCGACAAATGCGACGACAGCGACAACGCCTTCCACCACGCCACCGGCGCCCCCAGTAGAAAAGCCCGACATCAATTTAAAAATATCCGGTGGCTACAGCCATCAATTTAATACAGCCATTGAAGGCAGTGGCTCCTATACCGCCGACCGCGCGTACTTTGGAATTTCAAGTCGCTATACGCTCACGGAAACTGTCACGCTTTCGGTCGGTGTTGCCTATGAATACGACTACTACAAATTCACCGGCAACAGCGTGTTTGCCACGGCCGCTTGGAACAATGTGGAAACGCTGGGCATTCTTCCGCGGTTTGACATAAAAATAAATGATCACTGGTCCGTCGGCGCGGCGCCATTACTGCAAATGTCAGGCGAATCCAACGCAAGCGCTGGCAAGACCATCACCGGCGGCGCGTTGGTGAATTTCCGCTACGCCTTTGACCAGACGCATGTGCTTGGACTTGGCTTGTTGGCCAAGGGCCAGCTTAATAATTCCGTGCTTGTGGTTCCAGTTCCAATTGTTGATTGGGAAATTAAAAAGGGCTTGCGCATTTCCAATGTGCGCGGCCCCGAAGCCAATCCATTTGTTGGGTTGGAATTGGTGCAGGAACTTTCACCGCAGTTCAACGCGGCGTTGGGCGGCGCTTGGGAATATCGAATGTTTCGACTTGATGACAGCGCTCCCTTTGCCAATGGCGCCGGACTTGAACAGCAAATCACCTTGTATGGACGACTGGAGTGGAAACCTGTTCCGCAGTTTCGCGTTGATTTTCTAGCGGGCGCGGCAGTTATGAATCAATTGAAATTGTATGACAGTTCCAACAATTTCATCGGTAGCGAAGATGGCGGAACATCGCTTGTGCTTGGCGTATTCGCCAGTTATAAATTTTAATCCACGCGCGTGTTGGTCGCCGAGCCCGCGCGCCTGCGCCAACATGGTGGCACAAGCAGTCCGTATTTGAACGCAAGCGCAGTTAGCGCTTTGAAGCCGCCGCGCTCAGCAAGGCAAGACGTCGTCCTGCTTCCTCAACATTGGCGCGCGAATTAAAAGCGCTGACGCGCAGAAATCCCTCGCCACAGTTTCCAAACCCCGCGCCTGGTGTGGTGACCAACTGCGCCTCACGCAGTAGCAAGTCAAACGCGTCCCAACTTGAAAGACCCGCCGGACATTTCAGCCACACATACGGCGCGTTCTGTCCGCCCCACACTTGAAGCCCTTGCCCTGCGATAGCGTTGCGAAGAATGACGGCGTTGGCCAAATAGAAATCGCACAACGCCGTCATTTGTTTTTCACCCAACGGAGTGCACAACGCGGCCACGGCTTTTTGCACCGGCCAACTCACGCCATTGCTACATGTGCTCCAGCGGCGCGACCACAAATCGTGAAATGAAATTTGCTTGCCATCACGTGCGCGCCCGGTTAATTCTTTTGGCACAACAGTAAATCCACATCGAAGCCCAGTGAATCCACCATTTTTTGAGAAACTGCGAAATTCCACAGCGCATTTTTTGGCGCCAGGAATCTCAAAAATACTGCGCGGCATGTCGCTGTCGCGAATGTACGCCTCATACGCGGCATCAAACAAAATCAGCGTGTCGTTGCTCAATGCCCAACTCACCCAGCGCGTCAGCGCGGCGCGTGTCATGGCGGTGCCTGTTGGATTGTTGGGCGAACACAAATACGCCACGTCAACGTGTTGCGAAGGCGGCTCGGGAACAAATCCATTCTCCGGCGTGGCATTCACGTACACCAAACCTTCGTAGCGTCCGTCCTTCATTGCGCCGGTGTTGCCAGCCATGACATTGGTGTCCACATACACCGGATAGACCGGATCAGGAACCGCGATAACGTTTCCACTTCCAAGCAATTCTAGAAAATGGCTCGCGTCTGGCTTGCTTCCATCGGAAAGAAAAATCTCGTCGTCGGCAATGTCAACGCCGCGCTTTCGGAACATGCTTTGGGCAATCGCCGCGCGCGCAAACTCGTGACCAGTCGCAGGTCCATAGCCTTGAAAACGCTCGCGAACAGCCAAATCTTCTGCGCCTTCACGCAATGCCGCCACGGCCACTTCGGGCAGTGGTTCGGTGACATCGCCAATGCCACAGCGAATCACTTTTTTTGCAAGCTCTGGATTGGCGTCGCAAAAAACCTTCACGCGCCGCGCGATTTCCGGGAACAAATAGCCCGCGCTTAATTTCAAAAAGTTTTCATTGATCCACGCCATGCCAAGACATTCCCTTGTTCAAGTTCGACCAGTGGCAACTGGAACCGCCGCTTTGCGCAAGCGCACGGCCAGCGCCGGCGGAAGATTGGCCATGACCAATTGTTGACGACCTTGGTGCGCGTCGAACAACTCGCGGCGAATTCCACGGATTTCTTTCAACTGCTTTTTACCTTTGGCGCCCACCAATGTTCCTTTGATCACGCGCACGCCCGCGTATTCAAAGTACACCAACTCCCCGCCATCAATCAACAATTCCATAAGGTCCTTAAAGATGGCGCGCACAAGCGTGGGCGGAAAATTATTGAATGGCAAGCCGCACACGATCAAGTCGTAGTTGCCGTCAAGTTGCGCGTCCTCAATTCTGCCTTGGTGCAACTCAACATGAATCTTTGAATGCGAGCGCCGAAATGGCTCCAGAATTTTTTTCTCAAGCGCCTCGCAAAAAAGTTTGTTCATTTCCACCACATCCAAATGGTCACCCGCGCGCAAATCTTTCAGCAATTTCTTTGTGAAGGGACCAGTGCCTGGACCAACTTCAAGCACGCGCCGCTTGCCCGTGCGCGCGGCCAATCCCTTGGTCATGGCGATGGCAAGCGCGGGACTACTCGGCCACACGCTACCGGTGTTTTTTATATCTCGAAAGACTTCGCGGACAAATTTCAACATGACCAAATGAGTCTACCCAAAGCGCCACTCTTATAATTGCGGAGCGAACACTTCATTTCCCTTGAGACTCAAGGCGAACCCCGCGAAGATTTCAGCGATCTGCTCCAAATCTTTCAGCGCCGTCATTTCCACCGTGGTGTGCATGTAGCGAATGGGCAAACTCACCAACCCGCTTGCAATTCCCCCGCCTTTGATGAAAATGGCGTCGGTGTCGGTGCCGGTTCGACCAGCCGCGCCGCCCCGTTGGGTGACAATATTCTTGGCCTTGGCCACCTCAAATATGCGCGCGGTCACTTCTGGTTGCGACGCGCCTCCCACGGAAACTTTTGGACCACCACCCAATTTAAAATGTCCATGTTGCGGATGATTGATGCCCGGACTATCCGTGGCGTGACCAACATCCGTCACCAACGCCACGTTCGGATTGAGCGAACCCGCGATCATGCTTGCGCCATGCAAGCCAACTTCCTCTTGCACCGTGCTGACCGCCACCACGCGCACCTGTAATTCCGCGCGCTTCTCGGCGATCAATCGCAAACCCTCCGCCGCGGCGAATGTTCCAATGCGATTGTCCAAACCGCGCGCCACAATCAATCCGTCGCCCATCAACATGCTTTGATCCATGAACACGCCGGGGTCGCCAATATTCAGCAACGCTTGCGCAGACGCGAAATCCTTGGCGCCAATATCCACGTATAACTCGTGCAATTTTCGCATTTTGCCTTCATTGCTTTTATCTTGCAAATGAATTGCCGTCGCGCCAATCAGCCCAACAACTGGATTCACAACGCCATCCACAGAGCTCATAAATTGCACGCGCTTGCCAACAATGCTTCCCGCATCAATGCCACCAATAGATTTGCAATACACAAAACCGTTGGGGTCGATGAAGTTCACCATCAAACCAATTTCATCGGCGTGGCCGCACAACGCCACCGTGAAAACATCCTTGCCACTTTTGGCGGGCTCAATGCTGGCGAAACAATTTCCGTAAGCGTCATTCCAACAGCGATCGGCGAATGGCCTGACATATGAAAGCCACACTTGTTGGCCAGCCCTTTCGTAACCAGATGGGCTTGGGGTATCAAGTAAAGTCCGAAGAAAGGTCAAGGAGTCTGGGCGCATGGGGAGCGGAATGTACACGCTACAGCCTACGCCGTTACTCGATGACCCCCTTCGGACTAGCCTTGAATGCTCGGTTAACTCGCTTGCCTACTTGTTAGGCGAGCGAATGCGGCCTCAAAGTCGCTCAACGACTTTGGTGTCGCGCGTGGCTTGCCACTAGTTGAAGTGGTCGTAGCGGGCTTTGGAAACGCAATGTTCTGCGCCACTGGCGCTGGCGTTGTTGTTCGCCCCATGCGTTCATCCCTGCGCGCCTGCATAGTTTGTTGTAGTTTTGACAAAATCCCCCGCAAATGCTCCAACTTGGAGCTTGCGGTTTCAGTTGTAATTACGATTTTTTGAACTTGTCCGTTGCTATTTTCCATGACTCCCTTTCCTTTGCTTGCTTGTCCTTTTAATGACTCCACGAGTTGTCTTCACCATCCCTACGGAGTGAACTGTCGAATATGAAATGGTAAAATGCAACAAATCCCATAACATTTTTAATGAATCCGCCCTTCCTGTCCGACCGAGGGGGTAAATTGGCATTTCCACCCTTTCAAAGGCATCAAATCATGAAAATTCGAATTCTCTACGCCTCTATAGTGCTTGCCGCGCTGGCAAATTCCATCGCATCCGCCACCCCGGTCACCTTGGCGCGTTGGCCCTCGATAAGCCCCAACGGTCAAAGCATTGTGTTTTCTTGGCAGGGAGATTTGTGGCTTGCGCCAAATTCTGTTGCCGGCAACGCGGTGCGCATCACCAATCATCCCGCCGATGAAACGAGATCCGCGTGGAGTCCAGATGGCGCAACGATTGCGTTTGAAAGTTCACGCGATGGCTACAGAAATATTTGGACCATGCCCGCGAGTGGCGGAGAAGCGACTCAAATCACTTTCGGCGAATCGCCATGTTCGCTGAGCGCGTTCGCGAACAACTCGGAGGGAGTGGCGACTCTTTATTTTGATTCCGCGCGTGAGGGAGATTTTTATCGAGTGCCCCGCTGTTACACGGTTGCCGCCACGGGTGGCCGCATTGCGCGCGTGAACCAAGCTTTTGGCGCCAATGCTTCGCCCAATAGCCGCGGTCAATATTTAATCGAGCGCGGTGGAAGTTCATGGGCGCGCCGCGGCTACCGCGGTTCGGATCAGCGAGATGTATGGTTGTTTGATTCAACAAAGCCCGTTGATCAGGGTTTCACGCGGCTCACCAATTTTGTGGGCAATGATGGACAGGCGAAATGGTGCGGGCCAAATCAATATCTCATGCTTTCAGAGCGCGATGGGGTCACCAATTTATATCGACGTAACGTGGCCGACGCGCCCGATGCTGTGGGTGAAAAGTTGACCAACTTCACCAACGATATTGCGTCTTTTGACGTGACCGCGGATGGACGCGGCGCCGTGATCGCCTCATGGAACACGTTGTACAAACTTGACCTCACCACGGCGCAAGCGCGGCCACAAGCGCTCGAACTGGCCGCCGCGGTTGACATGGTGGAAGCCGTGAAGGTGCGTCATGTTGGAAAAGATATTTCACAGGCGTTACCAAGCCCCGATGGGAAAACCATGGCCTTTGTTGCATATGGAGATGTCTTTGTGCGGAGCATGGATGAGAAGTCGCCGGTGGTGCGCGTCACGTCGCCGCCATCGCATGAGCGCGACATTGCATGGAGCCCAGACGGAAGTCGATTGTATTTTGTGAGCGACTTGGATGGCAATGAAAATATTTTTGAAGCCATCGTGTCGCGCACGCGCTCCGAAGTGCGCAAGGAAGCCAAAGCCGCCACCGAGACGCCAGAGGCAACTCCGAAAGAAACCCAAGCGACCACCGAGACGCCAGAGACAACTGCGAAAGAAACCCAAGCGACCGCAGAGACGCCAGCGACAACTCCGAAAGAAATCCAAGCGACCGCGGAGAACGGCGAAAAGAAGCAAGAGGACGTAGCCACACAAACTCCGGTGGATTATCGATTGGATCCAGTTCGGTGGACAGAAGCCGTGGCATTTGAAATTCGTCCCGTAGTGAATTCTCTATTGCCAAAGCGCGAACCGAGCGCAAGTCCAGATGGAAAATTACTGGCGTATCGCCAAAGCGGTGACTTGATGATCTTCAATTTGGCAACCAATGAAAACGCGATATTGCGCGAGGGTTGGGATCCAGAAATTGAATTTCAATGGAGTCCGGATTCAAAGTGGATTGCGTTCGCGCAAGATGACCGCGATTTCAACCGGGATATTTGGCTTATGCCTGTGGATGGCTCAAAGCCTCCGGTGAATATCACGCGACATCCAGACAATGATCACGCCCCGCGCTTCAGCGCCGACGGAAAGTTGTTGGCGTTTCTGTCCGACCGCGTGAACAATGAGTCGGATGTATTTGTTGTTGCGCTGGATAAATCCGTCGACGGATTTTCCGCCTCGGAGCGAGAGGCGTATTTCAAGGAGGCCGGCGAGACCGCGAAGAAGCGCAAGCCCCCCACCGCTCCTGGCGCCAAGAAAAAATCCAAGAAGAAAGCCGATGCAAAAGAAAATGTTCCCACTGATGATTCCTCCAAAGAGGGCGATGCAAAAGAGGGCGATGACAAGAGCGCTGACGATGCACAATCTGGCGCAAAGCCGGAGGTTGCATCCAATGACAAAGACGCCGAAGCCGTGCAAGCCTACTCCTACGATTTGGACGACGCGTATTTGCGCGTGCGCAGATTGACACGTATTGCCGGCGACGAATCCGGACTCTTGCTCGCTCCCAGCGGCGAACGCGTTCTCTTTGCGGGCAATGATGGTGGCCCAGGAGTGTTCAGCGTGAAGTGGGATGGAAGCGATCAGAAAAAATTGGCGTCCTCTGGAAAAGCGGTTCACATAAATCTGGCAGGTGATAAAGTTATTTTATTCTCCGTCGCAAAATTAAGCACCATTGGCATAACCGGTGGCGAAAGCAAGGCAGTTGAATTTGATGCGGACACGGTGATCGATCCAGTCGCGTGGAATGAGCATCGCTTTGACGAATCCATCCGGGTTGTGTCTGAAATTTTCTACGATCCAACCATGAAGGGTTTGGATTGGGACGCCCTGACCGCGCGCTACAAAATATTGGCGCTTGCCGCGCGCACCGACAGTGAATTTGAATGGGTCATGGCCAGGTTGCTTGGCGAACTCAACGCCAGCCACCTAGGAATTTCGCTGAAATCCGATTCCGACAACACCAGTCGACAGCCGGTTGGTTGCTTGGGCATTCGCACTCGCACGTTGGCGGATGGATTTGAGGTGGTCGACGTGTTCACCAAAAGTCCTTCAGCGCTCAGTCAAACTCCGCTTGTGGTTGGCGATGTGATTGTGGCCATTGGCGCGGAACCCCTGGCCGCCAACGAAACGCTGGAGCAACGCCTTCGCGGCAAGGTTGCAGTTGAAACACTGGTGTCGGTGCGTCGCAAAAAATCCGACGGCACTCCTATGAATGTGGATTGCTTGATCACGCCGTGCTCCACGGCGCAGGTATCTGATTTGGCGTATCAACATCAGGTCTTTCAAAACGCGGCGCTGGTGAGTGGTTGGAGCCATGGGCGAGTTGGGTATTTGCACATTCAAAGCATGAATCAATCCAGCCTGGATGAGTTTGAGCGCGATCTATGCGCCGCGGCGCAGGGCAAGGATGGATTGCTTGTTGATGTCCGAAACAATGGCGGTGGTAGCACTGCGGACCGAGTGCTGGCAAGTTTGATGTCGCCGGTGCATGCGTACACCGTTCCGCGTGGCGCCGATCGTTCATATACAAACGGATATCCCCAAGACCGCTTGTTCATTCAGCGCTGGGCATTACCCGCCAACATGTTGTGCAATGAAAAAAGTTTTTCCAACGCCGAGATTGTCAGCCACGCGTTTAAAAATCTCAAGCGCGGAACATTGGTGGGCGAACAAACCTACGGCGGCGTGATTTCCACGGGTAGCACCTCTCTTGCCGACGGCACCAACATCCGCACTCCGTTTCGTGGTTGGTACACCCTTGACGGCAATGACATGGAAAATAATGGAGCCATGCCCAATGTCCGCGTGCCCGCCAATCCAGTTGATGAATCAAATAATTTCGACGCGCAATTGCGCGCCGCCGTGGATGACTTGATCAAACGCCTTCCGCAGGCGCAACCATCCGCGAGCGCGCCAGGCGCGGACATGGATCCGTCTTAAAAAAATGTTCAACACAAACAGCGGCGCTTGACTATCCGCGCCTAGGAGGGAAACGACTCGCAATAATCCGCCATGGAGGCCTCCACAACGGCGCGTGCCCGCTCAACTCCGTAAATTATTTTCACCTGCACCGTGGATTTTTCACCTGGACGCATTTTGTATGTGAGAAAATAATGTTGCATGCGCTCCACCAAGCGCGACGGCAAATCGCTGATGTCGCGCGCCTCTGACCAAATGGCGTCGTCCTTCAGCACGGCCACGATCTTGTCGTCAGCCTGGCCATTGTCCTCCATTAAAAGTCCGCCAAGAACGCGCGTTTCAAGAATCACCTCCACGCGATCAATTGGCCGCTCGGACAACACGCAAATATCCAGCGGATCATTGTCGCCGCTTTGAATGCCGCCAACTTTGGCCACACGAGGACCACATAATGTTTTTGGAATAAATCCATAGAGCGTGGGCGGCGTGCTACTGGTTCGCTGAGGGCGATCCACCCGCAAAAAGCCACTGCGCTTATCCACTTCATATTTCACCAAATCAAAGGGCGTGATCTCTATGTACGCGTTCACTAAATCAGGCGGCGAAGTTCCCGCGTCAAGGCCATGCCAAGGATGCGGTCGATAGTGGTAATACGGTGGTTGAATCATTGTCCGCCTTCGTCAATGCGCTGTCGCAACTCTATCACTTTAGCGCGCAAACTATCCTGCACGCTGGCCAACAAACCAACCAGTGGAAACTTTCCGCCCAGCGGACTTGCGCCAAGACGGCGAAGCACCGCGTGGGGAATATGTTCTTGCGCCGGCAACAATTCAAAGTCGCTCAACTTTTTTCCTGGGCGCCAAAATTCGTTCAAGCAATCCTCTAGCGGTGGCAACTTGGCTTTTTGCGAGGGCAATTGCGCGCTCTGATGACTTTGGCTCACTCCAGCGGAGTGAACATTGCGCGCCTCTTGCAAACGCTCAAGCAAGGTTGTTCCATGCAGTCCGCGCAACGCGAAAATAACCAGCGGATCAACTTCTATTCTTTCCGCCAGCAAATACGTCACGGCCACAATGTGCTTGCAATGAGTTTTTTCGCCGCAATCACATTCGGCATTTACATCTTTCCAACTCTGAGGCAGTACTTGAACGCCGCACTCCTCAAAAACTTCCTCAATGTCCACGGGCATTTCGCCCACCAGTAATTTGGCGGCAAACATGGCTTCTTTGGCCATCAGTTGCACCACTTCGGACCATTTCTCTGGCGTAAGGTGTTGCAACGAAATACGCACGCTGTATGGCTTGAACGCGCGACCTTGCACTTGCGCCTCCACCAAGCCTTGGTCCACGGAAAAACTTGCAAGCTGGCCACTCAGCGCGTACTCCATGCCCAACACTTGCGAGCCAAGAGATGCCTTCTCTTGAATGACCTCCACAAATGCCTGCGCGGTCCACGGCAAATCCGCCAAACCATTTTTGCGGCGAAACTTAATTCCATGGCGAACACGCCGAGGCGCGTCCGGTTTTTTGGGCTGGCCAGCCGGCGGGTTTAAACTCATACATCCTCCAACGCGGTGGTTCGCAGGGAAAGAATTTCGCGCAATTGCCCAGTGCTCAATTCCGTCAGCCACGCCTCGCCACTGGAAATAATTTGCGTTGCCAACTCCATCTTTTGCTGAATCATTTGATCAATGCGCTCTTCGAGAGTTCCATCTGAAATCATTTTGTGCACATTCACGGTGCGCAACTGTCCAATACGAAAGGCGCGATCCGTGGCTTGATTTTCCACAGCCGGATTCCACCAACGGTCGTAATGAAACACGTGGTTGGCGGCGGTAAGATTTAATCCAACTCCACCGGCCTTCAAACTCAGCACAAAAATCGGCGCCGTGCCTTGCGGATCTTGAAAGCGATCCACAAATTGATCGCGCTTGGCTTGCGGCGTTCCACCGTGCAGGAACAGTGATTCCGTGTCCAACTCGCGGCGAATCATGGTCACAAGAAGATGTCCCATTTGCCGGTACTGGGTGAAGATTAGGGCGCGATCACCAGCGGCCACCACTTCCTCCAACATTTCAATCAGGCGCGTGCTCTTGCCGCTTCGACTTGAAAGCGACCGGTCGCCGCGGCTTTCTGGAATGGCCAGCGCGGTGTCCATTGAATCGTCCGACTCGCCAATGTTCTTCAGCGCGTCCTCGGTGGCAATATCTGGCAGTTGCGTTTGGCGCAGGAAATGCAGTGGATGGTTGCAGATTTGTTTCAACTTCACCAACGCGCTCAGCACCAATCCGCGGCGGCGCAAACCTTCGGCGCGATCAACCTTGGAAAGCATCTCCTCCACCACTTGGTCGTACAAGGTGATTTGCTCGTTGGTCAACGGAACATGTTCGCGCGACTCAATCAACGGCGGCAAATCACTGATGACATTCAAGTCGGTCTTTAATCGGCGCAACACAAACGGCCGCACCAAATTGCGCAACTTCTCGGCGCGATTGCGGTCGCGATGGCGCTCGATGGGAACGGCGAAGCGGCGCTTGAAATCCGCCAATGTTCCAAGGTAGCCAGGCGTGCAGAATTCCATGATCGACCACAATTCGGTCAGGCGATTTTCTACCGGCGTACCTGTGAGCGCAATGCGGTGATCCGATTGAATGGAGCGAATTGCCGCGGTTTGCTTGGTGGGCGGATTCTTAATGTGTTGCGCCTCGTCCAAGGCAACGCGGCGCCACATGATCTTCTGCAAATCTTCCTGGTCACGCGCGACCAGTGCGTAGGTGGTGATGACCACATCGGATTTCTCCGCCACTTCCTTCAGCTTTTCGCCTTGCGGGCGATCAAGTCCGTGATGAATATGCACCGTCAATTCAGGCGCAAAGCGAGTCAGTTCACGATTCCAATTTCCCAGCACGCTCATTGGCGCAACTAATAATGTTGGACCAACGCGCTCGCCTTCGGGACAATCTTGGCGCTCGATCTGCAGTAACGCGATCAACTGAATTGTTTTTCCAAGGCCCATGTCATCCGCCAGACACGCGCCAAGTCCGTAACGACCCAGGAACGCAAGCCATCGAAGACCCGACAATTGATATGGCCGCAACGAACCTTGAAATAATTTTGGCTGTTCAAGTTGAGGCATGCGATCGATCGCGTCGATGGGTCCAAACACTTCCGCGACCCAACCCTTGGCGTCCATTCCCACAACTGGAATTCCATTTGCGTCATCGCCAGCGCCGTGCGCCAAACGCAACGCCTCTAGCAAGGACATTTGTCCACCTGGATGTTGCTTCAAGAATTTCAACCCGGCCTCAAGGTCTTCCTTGCGCATTTCAACCCAACGATTGTTGATACGCACCAACGGCGAACCCTTGCGCGCCAGCGCTTCAAAGGCCTCCATGGTGAGCGGTTGATCGCCCAGCGCGATTTGCCAGGAATAATTCACTACGCTGTGCAAACCGAATCCGCCCTTTCGCCCCGCAACCAGCGAGTTTGTGAGCATTTCTGGACTTGGTCCATCGCCTTCAATAAACAACTTCGCGCCAATGCGGGTGCTGGAAGCGCCCCACCACTCTGGAACCACGCACTGCACGCCGCTCTCTTCAAGCAGTGGCTTGATGTCGCGCAAGAACACGTACGCCTCCGCGGTTGTCAAATTCAATCCTGTCGGAGAAGTTTCTTCAAGCGCGTCTTCAAACTTTGGCCACAAGCGCGAGACACGCGCGAGTTCGCCCAACAACAGCTCGGCGGTTTTTTCCGCGGCTTGATTTGCGCCACCACGGCCCGATGCTTGCGCCCAAATTGTTTCGGCTTCTAAAATCGTTGGCGGCTCTTCGGTCGTGATCAATTGAAATGAAAGTCTCCACGCATGCTTGTCCTCTTCGCCCTCTTGTTTGGTGAAGAGCGCGCTGGATGGTTCATCCAGTTGCAATAGAAGATGCATTGGACGACCTTCGCCAATGTCCTCCAGAATGGCCAACCATTGACGCACGCCACGCACCAAACTGACATCACCCACCGCGAGATTTTTTACTTCGATGTTGTTGCCAAGAAGACCGCCAAGCCACGCCACATGTGGATCCACCGTGGGGTCGCGATCTTCAATCGCCTCGACATAATTTTCCGCCAGCATCACTTGGCGCAGAAATGAATCCACGCACGCGTTTAGAAATGACTCCAACACAAGCCAACCATCGCCATCATGCGCATCGGTCACAGCCCTGCAAATAGGCGGCATTCCCGCTAAAAGCGTGGCGGCGCGCTCGGCGATAGCCGCGTCGTGCAACCAAGGGCGCCAATGCGCCTTCACCACTCCGCTTCGGTCTTGTTGCACGGTTGGAACCACGCGCTGATCCTCCATCAACTCCAAACAAAATCGAGCGGCGGCGCACCAAAATTGAAATTCATGACCGGTGTGCTCGTGATTGAGTCCGCCGGCAATTTCAAACGCCAGCAGTTTTTCTTGAACTTCAGTCACTCCAACAATGAGCGTTGGAACTTGCACAGTGTCCAAATGAAGATCCGCGCCCTGATCCATATCGACATCCAAGGCCACGGCCAGTCGATCGCTTGGCGCGGGATTGTTGTGGTCAAATGGAAGAAGAAGTTGCATGGAACTGCTTGTCGCATTTTCCGCGACACCAAATCCAACACGCGCAGAAAGTTCACGCAGATCCGCTTGCGCGCATGCGAATGGATGATTCGCGATCACTTCTGATTTTAATTCGTCTGTCGCCGCGATTTCTTTTGCGTCAGCGGCACCTGGTGTCAGCTTTCGAAAAAGTTCGCTTGACTCTCCCCAAATGTGGAGTTGATCACCGTGCCAATTTGCGTGAAGTACAAACATCTGGATTACGAATTCTTTTTTTAAGTGAACACAGGTCGAACAAGAATGATTGCGCTGGGACTCGAACCCAGAACATGCTGGTTAAAAGCCGGCTGCTCTACCAATTGAGCTACGCAATCAAGAACGAACAATGGTACAGACAACTGCCCTACTGTTTATTGCGTTTTTTTGGAAATATTCTCGGACTCTAGTAAAGTCCGAGAATAGACTTGGTCGATGATTCGGCATATCATATTTCGCATTTGGACAAAGAAGGTCCAAAAACTTCCGTACTTGGATTTGCAGATCGTGAGTTTGTATCGGACTGTGTCGGAAGACCAATTTCAATTGTGCGGCGGAAATTTTCCACTGACGATTGAAATTTAATTTAACAAGGAGTTATAGACATGCATGTGAATATTCCAATTGTTGATCGTTTCGTTGCGTACCTGGCGGACGAGCGCCACTTCAGCCCCTACACCGGCCGTTGTTACGCCATGGATTTAAGTCAGTACGCCGATTCGCTATGCGCCACGGCAAAAATTTCACTGGATATGTCAGTGGAAAAAAACGCGATGGAATCACGCAAAGCCAACCTGCAAGGCCGCACCGTCACGGAGCGAATGCTGGCATGTGACGTTGAAACCATCCGCGGTTTCTTGGCGGAGTTGAGCGAGAAAAAATATTCACTTGCAACTATGGCCCGCAAAATTGCCACGCTACGTTCCTTCCACAAATGGATGGAAAAAACTGGTTTCACCAAGACCAATCCCATGACCATGATTCGCTCGCCAAAGCAAGCGAAGCGTTTGCCCAAGGCGATCAGCGTGGATCAAATCGAGCGCTTGCTTGCGGCTCCGGATGCGGAGGATCTTCTTGGCGCGCGCGATCGGGCCATTCTTGAATCGCTTTATGCCACGGGCATGCGGGTAAGCGAAGTGGTTGGCTTAAATCGCGGTGACATGGTGTTTGATGCGGGATCTGAAAGCGTGAGTCTTCGCGGCAAGGGAAAGCGCGAGCGAATTGTTCCGCTCAATCCAAAGGCCGTGGAATCCGTGCAACACTATCTTGCCAAACTAGATGCCGAGCGCAATGTTGGAAGAACCCCGTCTTCTCCGATGTTTGTGAACAAAAATGGCACGCGACTCAGCACGCGCTCGGTGCGTCGAAAGGTCGCCAAGTATTTGGTGCAAGCTGGTCTTGATCCAGACATCAGTCCACACACCATTCGCCATTCATTTGCCACACATCTATTGATGAGCGACGGCGTGAATTTACGCGAGGTGCAGGAGTTGCTTGGGCATCAAAGTTTAAGTAGCACGCAGATCTACACGCATCTCACTTCGTCACGCACGCGCGAGGTATATGACAAAGCGCACCCGCGGGCCGAAGCTAGTTAAGTTGAACTGATTGGATCAACCGTTCCAGAAGCGCTCCGCACGATGCTTGGCGTTTTCTCCAACTGCTGTGATGTGACCAAGCTTTCGCCCAGCCCTGGGCAACTTGCCGTAAATATGCACGGTGACATCATCAAGTTGTCCCGCTGTCTGATCAAGCGCGGCGCCCGCGGCGGGCGCGTCTTCAACCAACATGCCCGCGCGCGCATGGGAGTGCATGGAGTGTTGCGCCTGAAGGTGCGCCGGAATAGTGCCGACAAGATTGATCATGACCGCATTGCCATGCGTGGCGGTTGAACCAAGTGGTTGGCGCGTGATGGCCAAAACATGATTGGTAAATTGACTAGTGACCGCGCCTTCTATGGACCAATGACCGCTGTTGTGAACCCGCGGAGCCATTTCATTGGCGATCAACTGCGGCCCCAACGGGGTGTGAAGCGCGAAGAACTCCACGCACAAAACACCTTCATAATCAAGGGTTTCCATCATCTTTTCCATCGCCACGCGGGTGTGTTGCAACAGCGCAGACGACACTCCCTGGGCGGGAACGGATGTCTTATGCAGAATGCCATTGATGTGCTGATTTTGGCATGGCGGATAAAAATAAGTCATGGCCTGCGAAGGCGCGTTGGGTTGATATCCGCGCACAGCGATCAAACTTATTTCAAAATCAAACTCCACAAACGCCTCAAGAATGCAGGGAACTTTTCCCAGTTGATTGAAGGCATCCGCCGCGCGCGCGGCATCATTGATGCAACGCTGTCCTTTTCCGTCATAGCCCTGCCCGAGCGTTTTTAACATGGCCGGCACTCCCACATGCTCTAACGCAGAGGCAAGATCCGCCTCGCACAAGACAGGCGCGAATTTTTGCACATTCAAACCAGCGGACTGAAAAAACTTTTTCTCTTGAATGCGATCTTTGGCCACGCGGGCGCATTGTGGCGAGGGACGCATGGGCGCCATATTGGCCAGCGATTCCAGCGTGGCTTGTGGCACATTCTCCCACTCAAAGGTGAATACATCCACGCCGTGGGCAAATTCATGTAGCAACTTGGTATCGCTTAAATCACCACGAAATACCTGGCCCAGTGATTCAACGCAACACTCGCCTTCTGGCACCAAAAATCGAAATGAATGTCCAAGCGCCACGCCGGCATGCGCCAGCATTTGCCCAAGTTGGCCCCCGCCCACCATTCCAATAATCACCGAGCGACATCCTTCGCGTCCACTTGGGATGGATCTGGATTGCTCAGAACAATGCTCGCGCGCGCGGCGCGATCCGCGGCCAACGCTGTGCGAACACTTGGGTAATCATGCGCGATAATTGACGCGGCGAGCAAGCCAGCGTTCTCGGCGCCAGCGCGGCCAATGGCGAGCGTGCCCACGGGAATTCCGGCGGGCATTTGAATGATGGACAAGAGCGAATCAACTCCATTCAATGCGGTTGTATTCACGGGCACGCCAAGCACTGGCAAGATTGACTTACTGGCGCACATGCCGGGCAAGTGCGCGGCGCCGCCAGCGCCTGCGATGATGACACGCAACCCGCGTGCGGCCGCGCTGGACGCGTATTCAAAAAGCAAATCAGGTGTGCGGTGCGCGCTAACCACTCGGCACTCATGCGCCACACCTAGTTTGCTTAACATGGCGGACGCGTGTTGCATGGTTTCCCAATCGCTTTGACTTCCCATGATCACGCCAACGATTGGATTTGGTTGCGAAGTCATGTCCATGGGATCTATCCTACGAAATGAAAATCACTCGCTCAATCCCTGTTTTTTTAGATATTCACACATGGACAGCGCGAACCGTCCGCGCGCCACCACGGCGGCGATGTCATGGGTCGCGCCTGGCAGAATCTCTATGAAGCCATCGCCTTTCAGTGGCGCAATGCCCGCGCGAAGATCTGCTTGCTGTAACGCGGCAATTTTATTTTGCAAGTTTGCAACCGCGCGCTCCAAATAAAATGAATCACGCGCGCCAACCAGCAGGTGAACCTTGGCCGCGAACACGGGCGCAAGCTCCTTCCAGTTCTTTTCCACCAAGCGCAGAATGTCATAGCGGCTCCAATATTTTTCAACCACGGTGCGGTTGATTTTTCCAGTTGTGGGATCAAACGCGCGTTGCGGAATATCTTGGCGAATTCCAGGTGGACCAAAACATGCCGCCCAAGAATCCCACTGCTCGCCCGAGCCTCCATCTGGATCAAGCGCGTGCTCCATTGCAATTTCTTGCTCAACGGTCATGAGAACTTTTTCATCCTGGGGGCCAATGGGTTGGCGATATGAACCTTGCGGATTGCCTTGGGCGTTTGTGAAAATAGTTTCATCGGCATAGAGATCGGACAATTGAAACGCGCTGAAATCAACAGGATCAGGCGAACTGGACCAACACCCTCCAAATTGATTGGGATAGGTCAACAACAGCCACATACTGCTCCACCCGCCGCTGGAATGCCCAGTGACTAGGCGCGCCGCGGGATTTCGAATCAGGCGAAATCGCTCCTCCAAAAACGGAATAAATTCCTGCACTAACGCGTCCGCGCGTGGCCCATTCAGTTGCGAGTTGGCGAATGCGTGATGGCCCAATGGAGATTCAGGATCAAGAATGACCCAGACCGCTTGCGGAACCACGCTGGAATTTTTACCGCGCAACATGCGGATATATCCGTCGATATCGGTGAAGCGCCCACCAAAACCAGGGATCACATAAATAGTTGGCCATACCCTGCGCGGAAAATATACATCATCGTATCCCCGTGGAAAAAGAATCGCCGCACGTTGCTTGGTTGGCCGCCCCAATGCTTTGGTCAACATTGGACTGATTTCGTCAATCCAAACAACATTCTCAAGAACTGGCAACGCAATGGCTGGAACGCTTTCAGTGATCTCAATGACCGTGGTGTCGCGCGCGGCGGGATCAAAGTGGATGGTCACGGGTTTGGAAAATAAATTTCCGGGGCTATGGTGGCCGCGCTCAGTATGGTGATTATCAAACACCGCTTGCACTTCATAGTCGCCCGCAAGTTGGTCTAGTGGACATGGCCAACCTGTTGCCTTGGCGTCAATCACAATGGCTTGACCCGCCTGAAGTGATTGCACGGAAACACTATAAATTGGCTGTGGATCCTCAAAGAATGGTCCGTTTGCTGGCTCGGAATGATTTTTTGACCCGCGGCGGTTGAAAAACAGTTTCAAGCGGCCGGATCTGGAAGCCTGATTGAAAAGGTGATCAAATTCAATCGGCACGACAACTTCAATGCGATCTGCTTGAGCCTCGCGCGGCGCAACAGTCTGCGGAAGTAAAAGCGCAATAAATAACGCAAGGCATTCGACCATGGGTTCTGATGCTATCGGTAGACTGTTGGAATGCGTGTAAGAATAAAATGTATTTTCATGCTGACCGCGCTCACCGCGCTCGCCTCATGCAATGGCGGAAGTAGCACGGAGCGCATAGCCAACCGCGTGCTCAATGGAGCCGCGGATGGCATTGCGGGATCGGTCGACAAACCCGTTTATTTAACATTTGCAGACGAAGGGTTGGTGGTTGATGTTGTGATTCAAAATGCCTCTGGTGATGTGATTGTGCGTGGCAAACCAAATGAAGCCACTGGTGAAACTACCGCACGTATTGAGCCAAGGATTGAAATTCGTACAGTGAGTCAACGCAAAGCGAAGTTGGATGAAATTCAATGGGATGTGCACATGGAGCAGAACGATCATGGCGGTCAGACTCTGACCATCGATGTAAGAAGCATTGACCAAGATGCATGGTTCGCTGGTGCCGATATTGAAGTTGATACGCCGCGTTTGGGCAATGTCCGGGTGAATACCCGGCGTGGAAAAATTATTGTGGATGACAATCGCGGTCCCGTTGATTTAAGCACAAAGGGCCAGGAAATTCGCGTGCGCACTCCATGGCCCATGACGCAACCTTGCGCCATGGTGAACAAGGACGCGGATATTAATTGGAGCACGCGTGGCGAAAGCGCAGGCGAATTTGATTGTGAAACCGTGGGCGGAAATATCATTTCATATTGCCGCTACGGGCGTTGGATTATGGTGGATAAACGCAACGACACGAATTCTTTGCACGCCACTTTGAATGGCGGTAAGAATCCAATTGTGATGCGCAATGTGGATGGCGACATCCGCATAACGATTGTGGAGGATCCACACAACACTGGAACCTTTCATTGGCCTTGAACGGCGCATCATCGCGCGCATAGGAACAGATGAAAGAAGTCCAAGACCATTGGTTTCATAAGGCCAAAGAAGATGGCTACCGCGCGCGCAGTGCGTACAAGTTGCTGGCGATTGACGAGCGCTTTCGCATTTTAAAGCGAGGCATGCGCGTGCTTGACGCTGGCGCCGCGCCTGGATCGTGGACGCAAGTGGCCTCTAAAATAGTTGGTGAACTTGGCGAAATTGTGGCCGTGGATTTGAAGGATATTGATCCGCGCGGACTTACAAAAAACGTGCGCTTGATGCGCGGTGATTTGCGTCAAATTTCATTGGCGGATTTTGGCGGGTATTTCGACGTGATGCTGTCCGACATGGCCCCCGACACCACGGGTGTGCCCATGGCCGACGCCGCCATCAGCGTGCGCCTGTGCCATTCGTTGTTGGATTTGGCCAAGGAGGTGCTGAAAGTACGCGGCGATTTGGTTATGAAAGTATTTGAAGGCGGTGAATATTTGGAATTGCTGGCGCGCGCCAAAAATATTTTTGTCGAAGCGCAAGGATATAAGCCACCTTCAAGCCGAGCCGAGAGCGTGGAAATGTTTATTGTGTGCGGCGATTACAAGGGACGAAAATTTGATCAAGCGACCACGTCAACGCGCGTGAAACCGCCCCTTGGACCAGGTTGGATAAGCAAGGGATAAATATGGGCGTGGCATCTATCATGAGAATGTCATGTCATCGCGCGATACATCTGAGCAGAACGACACCCGCTTTGAGCCTGTGATTGCCATCACCATGGGCGACCCCATGGGTATTGGTCCAGAAGTTGTGGCCAAAGCATTGTGTGATCCGGCCATTCTGCGGTTGGGAAAATTTGTGGTGTACGGGCAAAATCAACCGCTGGTGGATGCCGCGGAATCAGCGGGAATGAACCCATTTTGGTTTCGAATTGCCAAGGAAAATATTCCGACAACCCGTGGAGTGGCCGCCGAGCCGGTGGTGCTTGATTATGGCCACGAAGATTCTTTGCCGCGCGCGCGCGCGCCAAGTCGCGCGGGTGGACTTTTGTCAAAGGCATTTGTTGAGGATGCCATTGCCGACGCGCTTCGACCCGTTGGCGACGCGCGTCGAGTTGACGCGGTTGTGACCGCGCCCATTGCGAAAGAAAGTTGGTCGATGGCGGGGTTCAAGTGGCCGGGCCACACGGAATTATTCTCGGCGCGTTGCAAAGCCACGCGCCACACCATGTTGTTTGAAAGTCCGCGCCTGCGGGTGGCGTTGGCTACGGCGCATGTTCCGCTGATGGATATTCGCAACATGCTCACCATCGGCCGCGTCTTTGATCCAATTGATCTTGGCCACAGCTATTGCCGTCAACTTGGAATTGAAAAGCCAAAGATCGCGGTGTGTGGTTTAAATCCGCACGCGGGCGAGCATGGTTTGTTTGGCGATGAGGAGGAGCGCGTGATCGCGCCCGCCATTGAAATAGCCAGGCGCAACGGCATTGATGTGCGCGGACCATTTCCTGGCGACACCATTTTTATCGACGCGGCCGCGGGCAAATGGGATTTGGTGGTGGCCATGTACCACGACCAAGGTTTGATTCCCGTAAAACTGCTGGGGTTTGACCGCGCCGTGAATGTCACCGTTGGTTTGTCGATTGTGCGCACCAGTCCAGACCATGGAACCGCGTTTGACATTGCCGGCAAAAACGTCGCCAGCCCAAACAGCATGAAGGCCGCGATTGAGTTGGCGGTGAAATTGGCCCACGCCAAGGCCGCGCATGCTGGCCATGCCAAAGGTCACGGCGCCAAAGATGAAATGGACAATGACGACCCGCTTGACGCTCTGCGATTTGAAGACACCGACGCGGAATAATATCACCAAGTGATACCGACATTGATGCACGCGATCACAGCAAGAGATATCAAGCGGATTGCGTTTGCCAATTTGAAGCAGGCCGTTGACGAGCACGACGTATTTAAAAGACTTTCCGCGGGATTGCGTTTGCGAATTTGAAGCAGGGCCGCCGCGACACCAAGCTCGCTGAGTTCAGCGAACACTTGGGCGCGGCTCCATGCTCGTTCATTTGCATGATGTCAATCAAACAGAGACACGATGCGAACTGAGCGAGTTCACTTTGGCTTTTTTGTGATCTTCTTGGCGCGAATTCTGGCGGGTTCCTTGTCTAAAGCTGGCGTGGTTTCAGACTGCGTGGATTGAGGGCGTTGAGCCTCTGTTTCATTGGTGCGAGTTCCACGACGAACTCCGAGCGTTGCGGCGGCGCCAATCGCAACGATCGCCCCCGGCGCTGGAATTAGATTTCCATCCACTCGAAGGTTGTCAATGCGCGCGTTGCCGCTGGAACTTGTCGCTCCAGAGAACTGCACCCGCAACCGAAGCGATCCGTTGTCGGCGAATGTGTACGAGGAAAGATCAAGGGAATGACTTTGCCACTGCGTTGTGCTGGCAGAGATCGCGCCCACATCTTTCCAAAGTTGGCCATTCCAAACTTGCACAAGCAAGCTTGAAAATCCACTGGAACTTCGCCGCGCCGCCATGCTGAACTGCAATTGATTCACGCCTTGCGTGTCCACATCGATCACCAGTGATTTGGTGTTTTGCGAAAGGCCCGTGACTGTAAGCGCTTGTCCCGCAAGAACTCCGCTGACGGCATTGACATCAGTTCCGACAAGCGAACTTAGACCGCCGCTAAAATCCGCCAGGGAAAGCCCGCCGTGACCATTGTCCGCCACCAACAGGGCGGGGACTGGCTCCACCAATGCGTTGAAATTCCAAGCGGCCACAACATCTGCCAACGCGCTTTGAGCGCAGAACAACATCGTCGCCATGAAGGCGAACCATTTCTTACTTGCTGACATTTCCCAACTCCTTCTATATATAAATTGTTTGACAGACCATTTTTTGAAATTGATCCTAGAAATACTCTCTAGAACGCAATGACGGATTAAATTCCGCGTGGTCGCTTTGTACGACACAATCCAGGAGCTTTTTAATTTTGCCGCCTTTTTTCCTGAAGATTTTATAGATTTTTTTCATGACAAAGGATGTTCAAGCAAACCCATGCCAAAAGATTGTCAAGAAACTCTTGTCAAGAGCGCGTCAATCATGTTCTTGTCAACGGCTTGTCAAGCCCCCTCTTGTCAAGCCAACTGCACTTACAAACCGCGGAAGTGGTTGGGATCGATAAGCCAGAGCCAATCATCGAATAAGAATTCCACGCGCGCGGCCAACAGCGCAATCCGGCCCATGACGGTGAAACCAAACGCCGCGCCGAAAGTGATCATGAGATACCAAATGCCCACGCGCGCGGCGCCGCCAACCACGCCCTTGTGCTCAACGCTGAAGAAGAAATATGTAAGACAGCAAATCACGCCCGTGACCAACAACACATTCGCCACGCTTGCCCACCAACTTTCCCACATATTTGTTGCGCCCGACGCGTCAGTGACCGAAACAACCAGCGGCTTCATGGTGGCCGCGGCCTGCGCCATTAAATCGCTTTCAACATGGCTGACAATTTTCAATCCCGCCGTAACGCCAACAATAAACGCGAGCGGCCACGCGCTAATCCAGCCGCCGCGCGGCAGAAGTCGCCACAACATCATCACGCCAAGAATCAGCGCGAAGACCATGCTGATTTGTTGCAACATTTCTGGCGCAATCAGCGAAGGTTGCACCAAACTTTTCACAAGCCCGGGCGTGAGCGCGCCGAACATTTTTGGAACCAGCGTGTCCCAAAAACCAATCACGCCCCAGTACGCCGCGCTGACGCCAACCACAAGTGATTCCGCGATTTTGTAGAACGGATTGTCGGCGTACAAGAAACTAAATATCGCCAACGTGAAGAACGCCGCAAGCCATAAGCCGATGGTGCGCGGCCACGACAGTGTGATTTCGGTTTGCGCGGGATTTGCTTTTTGCGCGGCGATAAATTCCAGTGGCGGAACTTGTTTCCACTCTTGCCATGACATGGTTGTGCCGCTTGCTGAAGAAGTTGAGGTGATTGGTGGCGCAGTTGCTGGCGCTGATACGGCAGTTGTTGA
>CALFOZ010000094.1 GCA_937919205.1 uncultured Planctomycetia bacterium | reverse complement strand
GCAGGGCGGCTACTTCATCACCAACACGGTTGAATTGTTTGGCAGGTGGGAATGGTTGAGCACGCAGAACAAGGGCGTGAATGACATTGGCAATGTTGGAAGTACGCCAACCGTTGCAAATGTATTTAACGCCGGCAAAACCAGCGCATATACCGCCGGCTTCAATTGGTTTATCGCTGGCCGCCAAATCAAGCTCACCACCGATATTGGATTCACCACGGCGCCACTGTGGTTTAACAACGGCATTTACGGCGCGGGCATTGCCGGAACCAATTACCGCATTGAGCCAGATGGCGGCGGCGGGCAAATTGTTGTGCGCTCGCAGTTGCAGTTACTATTTTAAACATGCTCCACACTTTGCTTCAACCAATTCCGTTCGCGCAACTCATAACCTCGTTGTTCTTGGCGATTCTGTTCTTGCAGTCGGGCTTGGACAAGGTCTTTAATTTCGCGGACAACCTAGGCTGGCTCACAGGGCATTTTTCAAAGACGCCGTTTCGTGGTCAAGTGAAATTAATGTTGATCACCATCACCATTGCGGAAGTGGTGGCCGGCGCTTTGGCGCTGGTGGGCGTTGGGCAAATTGCCATGAATGCTGGACAATTATTCGCCAAAAATACATTCGCCATGTACGGCGCGCAACTTGCCGCGCTAGATATTGTCATGCTGTTCTTTGGCCAGCGCATCGCCAAGGATTACGCCGGCGCCGCATCGCTTGTGCCGTACTTTATTTTGTGCGTTGGGCAAGTTGTCCTGCTGACGCTGTGAAATGCGCGCCCTAGAACAGGCATAAATTGGGAAAAACTCGAAAAAAAATTCGATTTTAAGCGCAATCGACTTACTATAAATTATGACCCTTGCCCGTGCAATTGTGTTGTTCGCCCTAAGCGTATTGATTCTGTGCGCAGGGGCCGAAACTTCGCCACCCTTGGAATTGCCTATTGAACTTCAACTAGACGCTCGTGCACCAAGTGAGGTGCCAAGTGAAGAGCCAGTTTGCTTTGACGACCAAGTTGTCATTCGCGCCACCATCAGCAACGCGCGAGATTTAATGTTGCTCAATCAATTAAGCGACGATCCGTGGACGCATTCACCTGGTATTGGTGGCACAAGCGACTGGAGAATTTCGCGAGACAAACTAAAGGTGTTAAGTGGCGCCGAAATTGCACATGTCATTTTGATTGATGACATCAATGAGCTTGTGCAATCGGAGCGCGACCGATTGGCGCAACCCGTTGAAGCCGCTAGTTGGTTTGAGGACTTCAAAAATTTGGCGGCGGTGAACGCGCAACTTGACGCCTATGTTGCGGCGCACCCAGCAACCTGCAAGATTGTGACCGCGGGAACTTCTATTCAGGGTCGCGTTATTCGCGGTATCCGTGTTTCGCGACATCCAGAAGGAACCGTGTTGCCCGGCTTTGTGTTCACCGCCACGCAACACGCACGCGAGTGGGCCGGCACCATGACCGCCATGTGGATTGTGGATCGACTTGTGGAGGGCGATGGCGTTGACGCACGCACGACCGCGATTGTGGATTCAAGCGAAGTGTTTGTATTTCCAGTTTTAAATCCAGATGGCTATGAGTACACATGGGTGACCAATCGTTTGTGGCGCAAGAATCGTCGATTGAATAGTGGCGGTTCATACGGCGTGGATATGAATAGAAATTGGGGATTTGGATGGGGCGGGACTGGTGCCAGCACATCTCAAAGCAGTGAGACATATCGCGGTACGGCGGCGTTTAGTGAGCCAGAAACCAAAGGCTTTCGCGATTGGGTTACGCCGCGCACCAACATTGCCGCGTTCTTGGACATTCATAGTTACAGCGAGTTACTGCTGTGGCCGTGGGGATATACGGGAACTCTTTGCCCCGACCAAAGTAGTTTCAACAAAGTGGGCACGGCTATGCACGACGCGATCAAGGCTGTATATGGCATGGATTATATCAACGGTCCGGTGTACTCCACTATTTATCCAGCCTCTGGCGGCGCGAGTGATTGGGCATATGGCGGCGCGGGTCAGCTGGCATATTCCGTGGAGGTGCGTGACTTGGGCACATACGGATTTATAATGCCGGCTTCTGAAATTATTCCAAACGCAATCGAAAATTTCGCCGGCATCATGGCCATGATGGAGCAATCGCTTCAGGCATGCACAATCACGGTGGTGGCAGGTCCTTCAACATCCATTGATGTTGGCGTGGCTTCTTTGGTGCGCGCAACAGTGGCGGTGAATGTTGGCACGTTGATCGCCACCAATCCGGTGCGCTTGAATTGGCAAGTGACTGGTGGAGCAAAGCAAACCGTGAACATGAATGTTGTGGGTGGCGAACGTGTTGGTCAGTTACCGGCATTTGCTTGCGGGGAATCAATCGCTTGGTGGATTGAGGCGGAAACTAATTTCACATTTACTCGTTGGCCAAACAATCTTCCAGGCTCCACCCGCGTAGTCGGCACGCCTTTGTGCGCTATTGAAGGCGATTTCAATGGCGATGGATTTGTGGATGCCGCAGATCTAGGCCGATTGTTGTCGGTGTTTGGAAATTGCTTCGAGTGCCCTGAGGATTTCAATCACGACAACACCGTGGACGCTGAGGATCTTGGCTCGTTCCTTTTGTTGCTGTAAATCCAAATAGTTTGCGAGTGGTTTTTAAGTTGTTGAATGAAAGTCGATGCGCCGCACTTTGCTCTGCGGTGATACTTTGCACGCACTCATGTCTGTCTACACAACAGTCACGCGCGCGCAACTGACCGAGTGGTTGAAAAACTATTCGCTGGGTGATCTGCAACACATGCGGGGCATTTTGTCCGGCATAGAGAACACAAATTATTTTGTCACCACTTCGTGGGGTAAATATGTGTTGACGTTGTTTGAGCACATGGGCGTTGCGGAGTTGCCGTATTACGCGCAACTCATGGCGCACTTGGCGGCGCGCGGCTTTGCGTGTCCAACGCCCGTGACCAATTGCCACGGCCAGTTTATTGGTGAATTAAACGGCAAGCCCGCGTTGTTGGTGACATGTTTGCCAGGAGAATCAGTGGTGCACGTTTCGCCGGCGCAGTGCGGGCAGGTTGGCGCGGTGCTGGCGCAATTGCATCACGCGGGGCAGGGGTTTACACAGCGCATGTTGAATCCGCGCGGGCCGCATTGGTGGAAATCATATTTGCAACTTCTGCGGAGCAAAGTGTCGCCCGCCGAGTTGCGATTGATTGAAAGCGAAATTCATTTTCAGGCGCAACACGCGCACGCTGACTTACCGCACGGCGTGATCCACGGCGATTTGTTTCGCGACAACGTGTTGTTTGAACACGTCGACAACACGGGCGGCGTCAACGACTTGCCTGGAAATATTTCGTCAAAGCACGGTCGCATTGGCGGCGTTATCGACTTTTATTTTGCCGGCGACGACGCGCTGTTGTTAGACGTGGCCGTTACCGCCAACGATTGGTGCTTGCGCCCCGACGCCACTTTAGATGTCGAACAACTTGCGGCGCTACTGCGCGGCTATCGACCTGACAACAAATACAGCGACGCCGAAAAATCTGCGTGGCCCATTCTGTTGCGTGCCGCCGCACTGCGAACGTGGCTTGGTCGCCTGGGCTACAACCACTTTCCACTGCAAGGCGAAATGACCTTCACCAAAGACGCCGGTTTGTACCAACGCTTGTTACAGCAACACATTCATGCGCCCATTCACATTGACACGCTTATTTAATTTGCGTGCAACTGTTCGCGTTGGCACGCGCTATCTAATGCGCCCCAATTCACATTGAAACACCAAAGGAATGCGGCGCACTGCACGCGCCTTCTACAACAGCAATTTGTCAGCACTTTCTGCGGGTTTTTACACGCAACGCACCGCGCACTTTACGCCACGCTTTCACGCGCGCCAATGCCGTACAGTTTATGCGGTTCATGAATCATTCAGCGTCAACAATACCCACGCACCAGCACCAACACGCCAGGGAACCCGCGTGGTGGAACATGATCAAGGCGGATCTTGCGCCACACTCTGATCGTTGGAAGCACGCCACTAAACTTGCGCTAGGCGGCGGTTTAATTCTTGCCCTGCAACAAATTTTGCACTTTGAAATCATGTATCCAGCCATGACCGTTATGTTGGTGGTCACGGAACTGAAGGGCTTCAGCACCGTGACGCGCTTTGTGTTGAACTTTATTGCCGCCACACTTGGCACCGGGCTTGCGGTGGTGGCAAGCGCATTGTTTCTACAGCAACCCATGTTCTATTTGCCGGTCATGTGGGGCTACATCATTGTGGTCATGTATTTTCTACTCTCAAGCCGCT
>CALFOZ010000093.1 GCA_937919205.1 uncultured Planctomycetia bacterium | reverse complement strand
CAATTGAGCGATCTGGAATTAGCGATCTTTTGGATCACATTCCAAGTGGTGTTTTTCTTTTAACCGGTGCCTTTGGCGACATGCGTGGCGCGACGTTGGTGCGATGGGTGCAACAAGTCGCGTCAAACCCACCAATGCTTGTGATTGCGATTGAAAAAGGTTTGCCACTTAGCCCAATCATCCGAGATTCACGTGGATTCGCGCTGTGTTTAATCGACGCAAATGATCCAGTGTGCACGCGATTGTTTCGGCAAGTTCCAGAACACACGCAGGATCCGATGATTTCTATTCCGTGCATGAAAGCACCTTCGGGAGCGCCGGTTCCACTTCGCGCCACCGCGTGGTTTGATTGTGAAATCATGCGCCACTTTGATATCGAAGCCGATCACGAGGTGTACATCGGTTGCATTCATCATGCGGGTCGCAATCAGGCCCTGCCCAGCGCAAGTCAACGCGTTTCTAAAAAGCGCGTAACCCAAACTCCTAAAATAAAAGCGGCGGGCTCGCGGCTCGCTTCTCGAAGCAAATCGCGTCCACGCAACGCGCGATAAAAATACTCACGCTTCAAACCCGCGCTACGATCAATCGCGTGACGAATTTCACAGACCCACAGTCGCCACAAAGCGTGAACCCCTCCAATAGATTTGGCTGGAATTACCGCGCTCTTTCGCAAAAATTGCCGGCCCTACCCTTTGCCATCACCGACGCGCATTCACATGTCAACGGCGCGCGCGCCTGTAAAATTCTGCGCGAAGCAATGGACCTCTATGGTGTTGGGTCGATTTGGTCCATGACATATCTTGAACAAGTGGAGGCGGTGCGATGCGAACTTGGCGAGCGCTTGCGCTTGATCGCGGTTCCTGACTTCGCATCCCAAGATCGCAAGCACGCCTTGGGGGACGGATTTCTAGAACGCATCGGCAAGTACCACGAGCTTGGATCAAGGCTGTGCAAAATATGGGCGGCACCGCGAAGCGTTGACTATGCAATCGCCGCGGGCGATCCGACCATGTTTCGATTGGACGCGCCACTGCGAGTGAGAGCCATGGAATTGGCGACACGCTTGGGAATGTCGCTCATGGTGCATATCGCCGATCCCGACACGTGGTTTCAAACCCGCTACAAAGACGCCAATCTTTATGGCACAAAGCTGGAGCAATATCTTCCGCTTGAGCGCTTGCTTGATCGATTCACCGTGCCGTGGCTCGCGGCCCACATGGGCGGTTGGCCGGAAGATTTACATTTTCTAACGGGGCTGTTGGATCGCCATCCCAACTTATTTTTGGACACCAGCGCCACCAAATGGATCGTGCGTGAAATTTCCAAACATCCGCGCGGCGCTGTTGAAGCATTTTTAGAACGCTTTCGTGGACGCATTCTTTTTGGAAGCGACATTGTCACAACCGACGAGCATCTGGCCGCGGGTGAAGCCAAAAGTGAAATGGCGGCCAAGGCAAATCGACCGGAAGACGCGTTTGATTTGTACGCGAGTCGGTATTGGGCCTTGCGCACGTTGTGGGAAAGCGACATGAACTTGGAGAGTCCAATCGCGGACCCCGATCTCGCCATGGTTGATGCCTCGCGCTTTGGCGCCATGGACGCGCCGCGGCTTTGCGGTCAAAAATTACCGGCGCATTTGCTCAAATCAATCTATGTGGACGCCGCGGCCAATTTTGAATCAGCCGGCAAGCCAGCAGTTTGAGAAAAAATACCGGGACACGCGCGCGCCACGCATTCTTGTATCGCGATGGAAAATCCCTGACGCACGCTTTGCGATCCGTACCTCACTCGTGCCGCGCTCGCCATGCTCGCCAACAGCGATGGATTTTTGGCGGCCTGAATCATCTCAAATGCGAAGGCGTTGATTCCTGGCCGCGCAATTATTCCATCCACTTGATGTTCAATGCCGCTGGCCGCGAAACTTCCGGTACCGGTTATTAGTGGAACGCCAAGCGCCGCGGCCATGCATGGATGCAAGGCGCTTTCATCATGATGTAAATCCGCAAGTGACATCCATACATCAACCGCGGGCGAGATCTTCCAAGGGCACTTCAATGAGGAATCAAAGTGCACCCGTTCGTTCAATTTCAGTTTGCGGGCGATGGATCGAACCTCACCAGCGTTGCGCATAGTTGGATCAAGCACCAAGTGCGCGCCATGTCCAGCCAAGGCAAAGCGCCCCATGGCGTGAAACGCAAACAACGCGTCGCTAAATTGACCGCTTGGCGGCAACACGCCAACCACCCAATCGGTATCCGTGGCGTTCCAATTGCGCCGCAGTGAATTGCGATCCAGCGAAGGAACTTGCGACCACTCGGGCATTGGCGCAAGCACCGAGCGAATTCGAATTGGTAGCCACCCAGATCGGCACGCGTGATCGGCGAGGGCGTCTCCCATGCAAAGCACCTCGGCGAATTCCGCGTTGCGCACATGTTTGGATTCGCATGGCGCGTCAAGCGCAACAACCAACGGCGTATCTTGCAACGCGTGCGAAGCCAAGATGGCCGCGCGCGAACCCCACGCCACGACCACTGTGGGATGATCACGTTGCGCCAAACGCGACAAAGTCTGCGCCGCGATCCGCGTGAATTTGCCTAAGATTGGAATTCGCCACGCTGGAGAAAGACCGCACTCAACAGCAAGTTGATGCGCGTCGGGCGTTCCAAGCACTCCAACTTCAACGCGGCCAACACCCAAAGATTGTCGCAACGCACGAACCGCGACGGCGCACGCCGACAACGTTGCGGCTCCAGCGCCTGGCCCTAATGGATCCACCACGCACACAATCCGCCGCGAAGAACTCACTTACGAATACCTAGATTTTTGCCGAGTTCGGTGACTTCATGCTTGTAAAACAACTTGGCAACTTCGGCGCCAATTTCGGCCGCAAGAATATCTTCAATTTGCCTGCGTCCCGCTGTGCTTTGATACAAATCTTCGCTGACTTCGCGCATGGATGTGGCCACGGGTTGCCCCTTCAATTCGCTGGGCGCTGGATACAGACGCGATCGGCCAGAAACATCGATGACTTTCACAGTGGCCTGCGCCGAGGGTCGCGCCATTCCACCAGGAGCGGAAAGCGCGAAGTTCTCGATTTGAACATAGATGATTGTGTCCGCGCCAACGCGTTGACCAATCTCGCTGATTGGAATCGGCTTATCAGCGGTTTCATCCTTACGCGCGATCGCGATGGCGTCGCGGGTGGCGATGGTGTCCGTGACCAAACCTTTTTTCATAAGATCGGTGGACACTTTGTCACCAATCACGGCGCGCAGTTGGGTTCGACTCAGGATATTAGTTCGATCATCCACAAACACCACGGTCTTGCGGTCGGGCAACGTGTACTGCGCGTCGATGGATGGCGGACCGTCGATGATGTAAGAGGCTGGAACAAGATAGTTGCATGACACCAGAACTATTCCTGCGCTCCATGCCAATATGCTGGCAATGCGTGGCGCGTGAAATTTAATTTTTTGAAGTATGTTTTTCATTTTTTGGTGTCGGGATATTTCTCTTCAATGTGATCATAAAAAACCCAGGCTGAGTTGCGAATAAACGTGGCCAACAATCCAGTCTGCACCGAGGCAAGGGGCATGGACTCGCGGGTCACTCCGGCATCCAGCGGAAACTGCGCCGACACATTCCATTGATCCACTGTTTGATCCGGATCAATGCCATCACGCTCCGCCACGCCAATATTGCCCGCCGCCACGCCCTCCCATAAATAGCGATTTCCAGGGGGAGTTAAGCGATATTCATATAAATCAATAATCACAAGTCGGTCCACGTCCAACTCCTCGGCGACTTGTCCAAGCGGTTGGGCAGACCAATTTGGCGTTTGATGTTGGAAATTCATGCTCACTCGTGGATCCATCACTTTGATTCCAGGAATATTTTCTTGCAACCGCTGGGCCAAATTGAAAGAAATATTTGGAACCGCGGTTGGGTGCTCATACACCGTGCCCATGTCGGCCTTCACAAGAATGGCCACGCGCTTGTTGTCCAAGCCCGCGTACTTGGCCAACACTTCGATTTTTTTCTCGCGCTCAATATTCTGTCCAATCGCGGATGCGATGCCAAACACTTGGCAACTGGCGAGCGCGCCAATGGCAAGCGCCGCGCCAATGGCTAGCGCCACGCCAAGAGTGATCTGTGCCAACACAACGGCGCGATTGCGATTCACGCGCCTCATTGGGTCGCTCCTTTCATGCAAACTAATTTCCACAACCAAGCGCCCAAAAACAACGACACCGCGGCCGTGAATCCCCATCGATTGAGTAGCGGATCAAACAACCTTTGCAATTGATAGCCAGTGAGCGACACGCCCAACGCCACCACGCAACCGATCGCGCAGGCGATGGCCAACAATGCGCCCATGAATTGCGCCGAGAATGCCTGCATGAATTGCGCGCGCGCGACATATGCAAACGCCGTTGTCATTCCACAACTTGGGCATGGAATTCCTAGCGCCGCGGGCCAAGAACACATGGGTAAACCAATTTGCTCGTGCGTGCCAATTCCGCGCGCGTCCGGAGTGAGCGTGGCCGCGATCACCAAAGGCAACATCAATGCGCCAGCCAAAAGCAGAACCAGTCCGCGGGTGGTTGGATTGATAATTGATACTTCGGACATGACGCAAGAGTGTAACTGCTGTTTCAAAGGGCTAGACACTCCCTATTCGGGTGGTCAGAATGCGACCATGACCAACTCCCTAAACCACGCCCGCATTGATGGACATCTTGATCTTGCCTATCTGGCGATGCAGGGAATTGATCTCGAGTCCATCTCACCGGATTCGACGCGCTACGGCGTGAATTTTCCGGCCCTTGTGACGGGTGAGTTCAAAATTATTTTCGCCACGCTGTTCACGGAAGTTGGTTGCGACGAACCATGGGGTTACGCCAACCACATGGACGTTGATGCGGCGGCCCGCGCCGCTCGATTGCAGTTGCGCTTGTATCAAGGGCTTGAATCCCGCGGAGTGATTCGCATTGTCCGCACGCAAGCGGATCTGAATGGTTGGAATTCTCCAGGGCCAATTCGCGTGGTGATTTTAATGGAGGGCGCGGATCCGATCGAGTCACCCGAACGCGCCAAGTGGTGGTTTGAACAAGGCGTTCGCATGGTTGGCCTGACGTGGGCCAAGGGTTCGCGCTACGCCGGAGGCAACGCGGCGCCCGGCGCTTTAACCGCCGCGGGCCGCGACATGGTTCAATCACTTGATGCCTTGGGAATCATCCATGATCTTTCGCATTTGTCCGATCAAGCCTGCGCGCAAGTGATCGCGCTGTCCAAGGGCGCGATCGTGTCCAGCCATTCCAACTGCAGAAGTCTTGTGCCTGGCAATGAGCGGCATCTCACCGACGAAACAATTCGAGCCATCTCGGCGCGCGCAGGAGTGTGCGGCTTGAACTTGTACGGCAAATTTCTGGCCCATGACCGCGTGGCCACCATGGACGATGTTGTGCGCCATGTCAAACATGTGCGCGAAGTGGGCGGAGCCAAATGCCTTGCTTTTGGAAGCGACTTTGATGGCGGTTTCACGCCAAGCGATTGTCCAGCGCGCGCGCAACGACCAGAAGATGCGCCACACATTGAGCAGGCGCTTGCCCAAGCTGGACTCACTCCTGAAGAACTCGCGGGATTTCGAAGTGAAAACTGGTTGCGTGTGTTGCGGGCTTCGCTTCCAAAAAATTAAAAACAACATTTGCGTTGGCATGCATGCGCTTCTTGAAATGCAATTCGCGCTTATGGCTTCAGGGTGCGATCATCATTCAGTGACACGTGCACAAACTTTTCTTGCGCGCGAATCACCAAATCCAAGCGCACTCCGCAATGATGCCAGTCCACGGCTTGAGTGGCGTCGGTGAAAACAATGCGCTCCACGATCGGCAGTGGATCGGATGCTAAACCAGGAAATCCAAGGCGAATCAATGATGCGTTGCGTTGCGCCCACGCGGCGGCTTGGCGAATGGATGCCGCTTGCTCAACTGGCGCGATGACATGCAAGCGACCCGCGTTGTCGGTGGCAAATTCAATCTCCGCGTTGTTGGGATAGCGAAGGGCAACGGGCCACAAACCGGAAATGATCGCGGCATATGAGCCGGGTCGCATTTGTACTTGAAGCGGTTGCTTTATAGAGGCGCCTGAATGCGCAGATGACTGCGCAGATGACTGCGCCGATGATTGCGCCGATGATTGCGCAGATGATTGCGCCAGTGGTGGTTGTGTGGAGTTGGTGGGCGACACACTTCTGCTCGCTTGCGCTCGTCGACTTCCCTCCACAGTTTGCTCGGCGGCGCGAATGGCCTGAAAAATTTCCGTCAAAGAAAAGCAAATTGGAAAAAAAGCTTGTTGCGCCACATTGGTTCGCTCAAGCCGTTGATATGTTCCGGCCAATGGAACTGGCTGTTGCAAAAAAGCTTGCGCCGCCGTGGAAATAGTTGAGATTGCATCTTGGGCGGATTCGTTGGTGCAACCCACCATGGCGATGGGTGTAAGTGGTGGAACGCGATTATTATTTCGCGCGCATTCCACAATCCTGCGCACCAATTGATACGCGGCCACGGTGGCGGCCTCGTCACCACCAGTTGCAATGACCACCTCTTGCACATCCATCACGGCGATTTCCTCAGGCGCTTGGTTGGTCGCGGGCGTAACAAACCAATGGCGCACCATGGCGGCGGCGCGAAGCAACCACGCGGCAAAATCCTTGTCCTCACTTTCCGCCGGACCTTTGGTCTCCAAAAGCGAGCACTGAATTCCATCGGCGCTTATGCGAAGCAAGGCGGCTGGACCCTCTCGCAATCGGGCCGCCACATGGGTGAGCCACGGATGCGCCATCACTGGCAAATTTCCGGCGATCAGTGGCGTGATCAAACTTTCGCTCAACGGTTTTTTTACGGCGGCTTCGTAGCGGGTCTCTCCCGCGTCAATTGGATGCGTGTCGCCTAGAAATAGCGAAGTGAGTCGATCAAATCGACCGTCTATTTCACTCATGGCAAGTCTCCATCTGTTGAAGATGAAATAGGAGGCGCAACCGCGCCAGAAACTTCGCCTGTGCTTTGAACCGAGACGTGTTGACGCATGCGCGACAACAAATCCGCCATGCGCTCACCCGAAGCCGCGGGCGCGCTTACTGGCGCGGAATCATCAAGAGCCAGTTCACCACGCGCGGCGATGACCGCGTTTAATTTTTTACGCGTGCATGCAACTGGATTCGCGTCAAGCCAATCCACAAGCACAATAAAATCACGGCACGCCTCCGAGCCTGGCGCATATTCAGTAATGGGTTGACCAAATCCAGCGGCCTCGCGCAATGATTCATGTTCACGAATCACAAGTGGCATGGTGAGCATGCCGTGGCGCCGCTCAATGGCCGCCAACAAATCGGTTGCCAACTTTGCGTTTGGTCGATGTAGCGTGGGCAAAATGCGCAAAGGCAAATCACGCTCTAAACGCGCGGACATGGCTTGAATCGCGGCCGCTTGACGCTCACTGCCTTTAAGGGAAAAGAAGCCAGTTTCCACTGGAATAATCGCCTCATCCGCGGCGCGCAACGCGTTGAAGGTAAGCAAACCAATCGTGGGCGGACAATCAATCACGCACCAATCAAAGCGATCCGCCACGCGGTCAAGAAATTGTGAAAGACGCGCGTCGCGATCGGGCAAATGCGCCAGACCGCCGCGCGCGGCTTCAAGGCCCGCAAGAGAAAGGGTGCTTGGAGCCAAGCGTAAATTTTTGGCAACTTCCCACAGCATCGCATCGGGGTCCGCGCCGCCTGGCGGATCGGCCAACAATGCCTCGGCTAATCCTTGCTCAATTCGATCTTCAGGAACACCAAGACCAATTCCACAATGACCTTGCGGATCCATGTCCACCAAAAGCGTGCGGCGATTTTTGGCCGCAAGCGTTGCCGCCAAATTAATAGCGGTTGTGGTTTTTCCACAGCCACCTTTTTGATTCACAATTGCGACGCTACGCATCCTGCTCAGGTCGTCTCTAGAAAGTCAGCCAAACCCAGGCCGAGGGTCGCACACTTTTGAAGCCTCCGGCTTCGCATGAGTGCCCTGCCTTATCGGTTGATTTGGTCAAAGTTCTTCCAAAGTAATTGCAAAGTTGTTGCCAAAGTTCATGCCTATCTCTGGCCAAAAACCGAGTCAATTTCTGGCAATGTCGCACCACTGAGCGAGGTGAGGGGAGCCGTTTGCACGCTGTTCTTGGCTTAGGCGCCAATCGCGTCAAGCCCAGCGTGAATCACTTGCTCGCTGGCCGCATCAAGCACGCCGGGATGGCCAATTCCCTTGAGAAGCACCAGGCGAATAGCGCCAGATTGCCCCTTTTTGTCAAGTTTCATAGCGTTTTTAAGTTGGGCTCGATCGACGGCCGCCGGCACCTTGATTGGCAAACCCAGATCGGCCAACCGCTTGGAAAGCTGGAATTTGTCGGCGTCTGGCCACCATCCCGCCGCTTGACTTGCCGCCGCCATGGCCACCAACCCAATGGAAACCGCTTCACCGTGATGAACTTGTTCATGCAACAGCGATTCAATGGCGTGGGCGAATGTGTGCCCCAAGTTCAGGTGCGCGCGCTCGCCGTGCTCCTGCTCATCGCGCGACACAATTGTGGCCTTTACAGAGGCGGATCGATGGACAAGTTCAACCAGCCGCGCGGGATCCATGGCGCGCAACCCTTCGCGATTTTTTTCCAGCCACGACAACATGGGTTCATCCGCAAGCAGTGCGTGCTTCACGCACTCGGCAAGACCACAGCGAAACTCGCGCGCGGAAAGCGTGGAGAGCGTACGAACATCGCTAACCACCCATGCGGGCGCGCAAATTGTTCCCGCCATATTTTTCGCCAAATTGTTGGTGACATTGTTTGTCAGGTTTGTCGGCAAACTTTGCTGAGAGTTTTTCGCGCCGCCACTGTTCACACTTGTGTCAAGCGCGTCACTGGACATGGGAAGATTCACGGCGGTCTTGCCACCAATCGCGGCGTCCACCATGGCAAGCAATGTGGTGGGAAGCATGACCGTGGCAATGCCGCGCATGTATGTGGATGCCGCAAACGCGGCCATATCGCCCACAATTCCGCCGCCCATGGCGCACAACACGTCACTGCGTTGCACCCGCTCGGTCAGCATGCGGCGCCATACTTTTTCAACTTGCGCGATGGATTTATTCTCCTCGCTGGCAACAACCACATGCGTCACCACGCGCAAACCCGCCGCTTCAAGCGACACTGCAACTTCGCGCGCCCAGGTCTGCGCAATCGACTGGTCCATCACCAACACCGCAACGCGTGCCTTGGGAATTCTTTTCACAATGCCAACGCCCACGCCTTGCAACAGCGCGTCGCCAACATGAATGTCGTACTGGCCTTGCGCGCTTTGCACAGAGATCGCTTGCATGGGCGCATACTCGCCCCTTGCGATCAATTCGGCAAGTGGCGAATTTTAAATTCACCTACTGACCGCAAACAGTGTTGCGCGACAGGTGCGACACGCGCCTCCGCTTCGCATTGACTTAGCATGCGCCATACGTCAGTGAGTCACGAGCGCATCACGCGCCAATATTGGTGGCGCTTGCGTGAAACGCGCGGAATTGATCGGCCTGCTCGCGGCCAAAGTAATAATCTTGAACACGCGTGGGCATTTTCCGCAAGTCCATGAACATCAGTCCGTCCACCACATTTCCAAAGTCCGGGTCCACATTGAAAGCGATCAAGCGCGCGTTCAACTTCAAATATTGCCGCAGTAATACTGGCATTTTACGACCATCGGCTTCCACTTCTTGAATCAGTCGATCCACATCGGCGACATTGCGAACCGCGGCGCGCGTGTGCGCGGGATCCCAATCTAGAAACGGCTCCATGATCGGCGGATTTTTTGGCCTGACATCTTTGGCGAATCGATCAATGGCGTGATGCGTTTTTAAAAACGCCATGATGAGCCGCTTGGACATGCTTTGATATGCGTCTGAAATACTGACGGGCCCCAGCAGAATTGCGTACTGCGGCCTCTGCAATGCAAAGCGCGCAATGCCACGCCACAGCAACAACAACGGCATTGGTTTCTTTTGATGCGCGCGCGCCACCCAACTTCTTCCAAGCTCCAGCGCTGGCCCCAGCGACTTCAACATGCTGGGTGAATAATCAAACAGGGTGCTGGTGTACAGGCCGTCAATTCCGTGCGCGGCAAGAATTTCATCGGTCAACCCCATGCGATAGCCGCCCATGACTTCTTGCGTGCGCGTGTTCCACACCAGTAATTGTCTGTAGTAGCGATCAAATCGATCAATATCAATCGCCTTGCCCGAGCCTTCGCCAACGGCGCGGAACGCCTCCTCACGCAAGCGGCCAATTTCCAACATGATCAATGGAATTTTTTCGCTTTGAGTGCACCACACTTCGCACTCGCCTTGCTTAAGCAATAAATCCGATTGCGGCAAGCCGGAAATTTCCGCGGCTAATTCTTCAGGCGCATGTTGCGGTTTTTCTAGCAATGGGGTGGTGAATGCGACATCGCTGGATTTTGCGGCTTTTTCAACCAATCGCGCGCGCAACACATAGGTGCGCAAGCGGAAATATCCGATCAATTCTTCGTCGCTTTTGTATGTCGCAAATTCGCTGGCTTCAATAGGCGTGCCCACCGCCACTGAAATTTTCTTGCCAAACTGAAGTGGATAGCAATGCGCCAACAACGCCGTGCGCAACATTGGATGAATCAAACCCGCAAGTTGAAACCACCATGGATTTCGCCCCGCGATAAACACTGGCAATACCGCGGGCTGGGTAATGCGCGCCAACTTTGCGATTTGAGTTTGCCACAACGCGTCCACGGCGCGCCAACGAGTCCATGTGGAATGACTGACTTCGCCCGATGGAAAAACACAAAGACATCCGCCACTCGAAAGCCAGCGCAACGCTTCGCGCAATGTGTTCATGTTGGTGGTGACGGTTGGCTTGCCAATAATTTTCACGCCGAGCGACCTCTCCGCCACCACGGGAATTTGACACAAAAGCTCATTGGCAATAAATCTCACATCGCCGCGCACCGAGTCCAGCAGTGTGGAAATCACCTGCGTGTCCGGGGCGCCCATTGGATGATTCGCCACCACCAGAAGTGCGCCAGTTTTTGGAATGCGCTCGCGGTCCTCCGCGGAACACTCGGTGTACATGCGCGTGGCGCGGTTGAGCGCGTCGATCAATTTTCCATCACCCACAATTTGGTGGGACTTCTCAACCACATTTTCAACGCGGTAGATGCCCGTGATAATGCGAATGATGGGCCACAGAAATTTTGAGATTTTTGCGCGCGGTGGCCGGATGCGAAATGGTTTTATTTTTTCTACCATTTGAATTGCGCCGATTATCCTGCACGCAACGGAGCGCGGGTATTCACCAATTATAAAAATTGCGTGAAATCCGCGAGTGAAGAATGACCCCAAGGGGATTTGAACCCCTGTAGCCACCTTGAAAGGGTGGTGTCCTAAGCCAGGCTAGACGATGAGGCCGACGAACAATGGACTATAGAGTGAACGAGCGAAATCGTCGAACGACTCTTGCAAACAGTGAAGTGAAAGTGACCCCAAGGGGATTCGAACCCCTGTTCCATCCGTGAGAGGGATATGTCCTAAGCCGGGCTAGACGATGGGGCCAAACAAGCGCCAATACAAACAGATTCACGGATCAATTCAATAGCATAAAGAGTATAGCGAGCAAGTCTAATGCCACAAATCGCTTGACAATGCACTGAAATTGAGCGCGTGGCGCGCTTTCTGGTTGGCAAATTTATTTGATCTTATTCATGCCTTGATGATTGGCGCGCGCTTGCCCCAAGCTTGCCGCGCTCTTGCCGCCGCATAGACAAGATCGGATACCGTAATTGATATGTCCATCATCCTGATGTTGTGCGCCATGAATTTTGAAAGCGATATTGCCAGCAAGCGCTTGGGCAAGCGCTGTGTGATCCGCACCATTGGAGTTGGCAAACATTGCGCGCAGGCGCTGAAAGATTTGGCCAATGAATTTGGTGCGGGAACAAATGTAATTTTGTGCGGCCTCGCCGGCGGATTAAGCGCGCGCGCCAAGTTGGGCCAGGCGTATATCGCATCGCACGTGACAGCGCCCAATGGCAGCGTGATACCCGCGCCGTGGATGCCCAGTGGCGTGAACACGCCCCCGCTTGCGTCAAAGGAATTTTCGTCTGTTGATACACCCATGAATTCCGCGGCACTGCCGCTTTTTTGCGCGGATGTTTTGCTGGCCGACACGCATGTGAAAGAGCAAACCGCGCGGCAATTTTCCTGCGACATGGTGGACATGGAGTCGGCGCACTTTGCGCGCGTAGCGGCGCAAGCCGGTTGGCGATGGCTAATTGTTCGTGGCGTGAGCGACGATGTTCAAACGCAACTTCCGCCCGGCGTGTTCAACTTTGTCAACGCCGCGGGTGCCCCGCGCCCTTTGGCCATCGCACTGCATGTGGCCACGCATCCGTGGCAAATTCCATTACTGCGGCACTTGGGGCAAAAATCTACTTTGGCAATGAACAACGCGTGCGATATTATTGAGCGCGCGTTGATGGAGTTGCCTTCTTGAGCGCAGTCTGCGCGCGAGTGCGTTGTCTGCGTGCGCGTGCGCATGAAATGCAACGCATATTGATAGGGCGAACTTCATGAGCGCGCGCAAAGTGCTTGTGTTTGGCGGCTCGTTTAATCCGCCGCATCGGCGCCATGTTTCATTGGCGCAACAAGCGGCCGCGGCCATTGGCGCCGATGAAATTCGCGTGATTCCCGCCAATATCAATCCACAGCGACAAGAGCAACCCCCCGCTTCGGCGCGCCACCGCGAGGCCATGTTGCGCCTTGCGTTTGCTGGCGAAACGCGCGCGGTGATTGATACGCAAGAGATCGAGCGCGGCGGCGCAAGTTTCACTGTGGACACGCTGAGCAATCTGCGCGCGCAATTTCCAGCCGCGCAATTTTTCCTGCTCCTTGGCGGCGATCAAGCGCTGAACTTTTATTCGTGGAAGGATCCGCAGGGAATTCTTGCGCTTGCAACGCCAGTGGTTGTGCCGCGAGCGCCGCTGAATGCGCATGAACTTCTACAACAGATTGCGGCGCGCCAAGACGCCGCCACCGCCAACGCGTGGCGCCCTTGGATTCTTCCAATTGAAGCCGTGGCGGATTCAAGCACGCAACTGCGCAAAAATATTCTGACGGGCGCGGCGCTTGATCAAACCCACATTGATCCGCACGTACTGGCGTACATCAAGCA
>CALFOZ010000092.1 GCA_937919205.1 uncultured Planctomycetia bacterium | reverse complement strand
TGTGGACACGCGCGCGCGGATGGTCAATACAGAAGCTTCCGCGCATTCGATCAACCCGCGTTGACCGAGACCATCGGGGTCCGCGCCAAGAATGCATTGAATGGGAGGCGCATCCAGTTGGCTGTGCGCGGTAAGAGTGCATTCAAATGGCTCAAGACCGGAACTCACCCGCACAATCACCGCAACCAAACCCACGCTTGGCATGGATGGATTCACCATCATCACTGCATGCTCTTGACCAAGCGTGGCGGTGGCGATCACTTGTCCACCGTCGGCAACAGAACGACTGGCAATGGCGCAGGCGAGCAAGATTATGAACATCCATGTGTGAATGCGCGGGTTCATGGGCTAAGTAATCCCCGCATTTGCATGGGTTGAAGGACAATCCACACCGCAAGAACCCACCATGAGATGGCGGCGAGCATGCCCATGCACGCGCGGCGCATGACCGCGAGCATTCCAGGCAATGTGTTTTGCGTGTGTTGCATGCTTTGCTCGGCGCGCGACCAGATCAGCGAAATAGTGACCAACAATCCCGCGCCCACGATGCATAACTGCGCAGGAATAAGCCACGCGGGCATGATGGCACAGCAATTTGCGCTCCACTGTGGCGGGCCGAGTAAGTGAAGACCCATGTCTTGCGCCGCGCGTTGCAATGGCGGCCACGCCGAGCGAAAGCCGGTGACAAAATGAAAACCTAAATGCGCCAACCACATGGTGATGGACAATGGCAAGAGTGACAAAGTCATCTGCGCGATCGTGGCGCGAACGTGTTGCGAACCCACGCGCGCTTCTATCCACGCCGCCAACACCATGGGCAAGGCAATGGCGATCATGCAACTGAACACAATCAGAGTGACGGCCACAACGTTGGAACCAATCCACTCGCGGCACTCTTGCACCATGACAAGCATGGGCTCGGTCATGGCCATGGCATTTGCGAATGCGCCCACCGAAATGATGGTCAACAACACAATGAAATCCATGCGCTTGGACAAAACTCCAATGCTTGAGCGCCAACCGTCTTGGGCAATATCAGTGAACGGCACGCGCGTGAGCAAACCAATGTTGTCATGCGGACACGCCGAGACGCAGTCAAGACAAAATGTGCAATCCAAATTGCCAACTTTTTTAGGCATAAACAAGCCAGTTCCGCAACCCGGCGCCGCGGCGTTTCCGCGCAGACAATCCTGCGTTTGGCAACTTGTGCACACATCGCTTGAGCGCATGCGAACCTCCAGCGGGCTGGCCACGCTGAGCGCCATTTGATATTGACCAATGGGACACAGCCATTTGCAGAATGTTGCGCCCTCAAACAGCAAGTCCACAACGGTCACAACCACCAAGTATCCCACAATAATCCACGCAGTTGCAAAACTGGAATCCCACAGAGACCAGATTTCGTAGCACAACAACCACGCCGCAATCAATACTGCCGCCAACCATTTGGTGCCCAGTGCGCGCGGCCAACGAAATCGCGGCGTGATGAAGCGACGTAGAAATGTTCGCGGCGCGATCAACGGACATGTCATGCATGCCAAGTTGCCACCCGCCACAAGAGCCATGGCGGTGAACCCGCGCCAATGCGTCCATGTCCAAGTGCCCGCGATATTGGTTGAGGCCTCGCGCGGACCAAACCAACCATCCGCCACGATGACCAACGCGCCAATCAACATCACCCAACGAATAGCTCCGCGCACTCGCGCGGATTTCAAAGCACCGCCGATCACAGGCAACGCAAGCGCGTCAAACAGTGGTCGCTTGGCGCGACGATTGGAATATGCAAATTGCGGCAACGAAATGTTTTTCGACGCGCGCGCGCGTTGCGAGCGTGTGCTTGAAAGCGCGTTAAACAAAATCACAACGGCTGGAATTAAATACACCAATTGCCCAGGAATCCACATGATTGCCGCGGCTTGTTGCTGATCCGTGAGCGCCGTCACGCCAAAGGTTGGCGCGGTGGATTCGTACCAGGGATAAATTGCGTTGGGCGCGAACGCCAGTATGGCCGCGACGATTGTGTTGGCAACATCCGCGCTGAGTAAATACAAGGGCATGGCAACGCGCGGCCACGGACTTCGCCACGGATAGGGCGCCACCACGCTCCACCAAAATAAAATACCGCCCCACAGAAAACACATGTGCTCCACCACGTGCCACGCTGGAACTTCCAGCGCCAATTGATATGTCACTGGCAAATGCCAACCCCATGTCAACAACACCATGGCCAACCACCCGGTGAGTGGATGCGTTAAAAAAATTCCACACTGTTGCGCGCGTGGCCACGCAAGAATTGGTCCCAGCACATCGCGACTCAACCAACGAGGCACGCCCGCCAACAACGGCGGCATGGGCCAACCCAGCAGTAACAACGGCGGCGCAATCATGGTCAGTAAAAAGTGTTGCGTCATATGAGCGGCAAGACGCCAAGACGCCAAAGCATCAATGGGTGATTGCAACGCGATCCATAATGCGCACACTCCGGCGGTGAAAAAAATTCCGCGCCGCCATCCCCAACGCAGTGGCATGGTGCGGTGCAGACGCCGCCAACCGCGCCAATACACAATCAGAATTGCGCACGCCACAAATGTAAATAGCGCAAAAACATTCCACCCCGACCACATGGTCGCCGGAGCGTTCATGAATTACTGTCCCACGTCGCCAACGACGGCCTTGGGCGCTTGATCCGGCGAGGATTGTCGCTCCATTGCGCCTGGAATGGTGGATTCTGGCGCGCCCGCGTTGCGCAGTGTTGTCATGAACGCAACCACGGCCGTGGTCTCCGCGCTGGAAAGATTTTTACCATAGGCCGGCATGTTGCCGCCACCTTGTTGCACTTGACGCACAAGTTGATCCCACGATTTGCGCGAGCCGACATTGTCAAGATTGGGTCCACGCAATCCGCCTTCGCCACCCAAGCTGTGGCAGTTGCGGCATTGGCTGTGCTGTATAACAAGGGCGCCTTGCATTTCAAGTGGCGTGCGACCCACTAAATATTTCACGGGCGTTGGCAAACTTGTCCACGCGTCCATCACAGGGCTCCACGCGCTGACCACGCCAAGCCATGTCAATGTTCCCAAAGCCGTGGCAGTAAGAACATACACAACCACCGCGCCGGGGCGGCGACTTGGCGCGCGCTCACCGCGATTCGAAATTAGCGGCAGGCCCAACAAGAACAATACAACGATTGGTGGCGCAATGAGCAACACCGCGGTTTCAATTTGCGGTGGCATGAGCGCCATGGCCGTGAAGATCCACAGAAACGCGTAGTCAGGCCGCGGGTTGGCATCAATGATTGTTGGATTGGGAATACCGTTTGGCCCAACGGGTCCCAGATACCACGCCAAAAACCCAACAATGATCAACATCAATCCGCAGAACACCATGTCGCGTTGCGCCGCGTCGGGCATGAATGCAACGCCAGTCTTCTTGATGCGCTCCTCATATTCCGCGACATATGTTTTGGGATCGACCACCATGCCTGGCTTAGGCATTTCACTAATTCCGTTTTTCAAAATCAGCGCCATATGCGCGCCAATCAAGCCAATTGTGAGGCCAGGCAGTACAAAGACATGCAGTGCGAAGAAACGGCTGAGCGTGGCGCCTCCAATATAAGGACCGCCCAACATGACATTACGCATTTGGTTTCCAAGCATCGGCACGCGGTCAACAATGGCCGCGCCAATGCCAAGTCCCCAATACGCGTCTTGATCCCAGCGCATGATTTGCCCAGTGAAGGCAAGCGCCAATGTGCAGAACAGCAATAGCACGCCAACCATCCACATGAGTTCACGCGGAAACTTGAACGACGCATGCAGAAACACTTGGCTCATGTGGATCACCACCATGAGAATCATGGCATTGCTGCTCCACGCGTGAAGCGCCCGCAACATCCAACCAAATGGAACTTGCTGATCGATGTATTGCAAACTGCTGTACGCCTCGGCCGCGCTTGGCACGTACATGGTGGCGAGCAAGATTCCAGTGATCACTTGAATGCTGAAGAACATCAGCGAGGCGCTGCCAAACACATACCACCACTTAGCGTCGCGTGGAACTCGGTGCGTCAAAATTGGCTGAACAAAAGTGATCACGCCCGAGCGCGACTCAGTCCAACCGAGCAAACCACCAACCATGTTTTTAATAGTTCGAAACATTAAACTGATTGCTCCAAGCCGGGAAGTCGTCCGGCGTCGATCAACAATCGTCCATCCACTATCTTCCATTTGTATTCAAACAATCCCCGTGGTGGCGGACCGCTGGCGTGACTGCCATCCTCGTAGTACACGCCGCCGTGGCAAGGACACATGAACAATTTGCTTTGTTGAAACCATTTCACGGGGCAACCCAAATGAGCGCAATTGACGGCAAAAACTTGAAATTGCGCGGGCTTGTACGAGCGCACCCACACCGCTTGCTCCGCGCTTTCACCATCAGTTGGCGCTGCGTTTGGATTAGTGAATTTGCCAAGTCGTGTTTCGCCTTCCGGAAAATCTTCCGTGCCGCCCAAATCAATCCATGAGTTCTTGTACTTCTTCAACGCTGGCGTAATGGCGTAGCCAATAATTGGAATGGATGCGATTGCTCCACCGATACCCATGAGACCAATTCCAAATTTCAACATAAATCCACGGCGCGCGTTTGGTGGCGGCGTTTGCGCGGGCTGATCTGATGGTGTGTTTGAACAATCGCAACTCATGTGGCGCTCCTATTGCTTTTGACTTGCTGTTGAACGAAGAAACACAACGACATCTGAAATTTCTTGCGATGAAAGTTTGCGGTCCACCGCTTGATGGGGAAACGGACCACTCCAACCTGGCATGCCGCGCTCTGGTCTGCCAAACAAAATTGCCGAGCGAAGTCCTTGGTCCGTGATCAAGCGCAAATAGTTTGGATCGGTCACGCTGCCACTGGCGGATGCCACCGTTGCGCCCGGCGCACCATGACATGATTGACACGTGGCCGCGTACACCGCTTGACCATTGGAAGCATTGCCCGCAGGCGCCAACTTGACCGACCATGGAATGCTCAACGCAACACCATTCTTACCCCACGCATCCAGCATGCCGTCAACAAATTCCGCGACTTGTTTTGGATTCCAATGCGCAAGCGAAGCTGGTCCAGAACCAGGGCAAAAGCCACCCGGAACGCCATTTGTGGTGATGTTGATCAAGGCCTCGCGGCCAACGCTGGCCAAGTAATTTGCATCAGCCAATTGACGCGCCGCGCCATTGACACCATTGGCTCCGTGGCATGCGGAACAATTTTCCGCATAGTTGGTCATAGCGGCTTGCGGCAAAGAGGCGACAACCGTGTCGGCTGGATCGGTAGCGGAAATTTTTCCGCACGCTTGCAAGCACGCCGCCGCGACGATCACGCCAACAAGCGCCGCGATATTTTTGAAAGCGGCTGACATTATTTCTTCACTTCCTTGTTGGCTTCAAAACCAAATCGCTCTTGCATGGACCACTTCTGCATTGTTGGAATTTTTGTCCAGCGGCTAATCACAAATCCGCATGTCACACCAAAAGCGAATTGGCTGGCGACAAACCATGGCCAAGAAACAAAGGCCTCCAGCTTAGGATTGATAATGCCAATGCTGCCGTACAGCACACCGGTCCATAAAATAGGCGCCACAATTCCGCCGAATAAAATTGGGCGTCGCGGCGCAATGGGCAGAGTGATGGCGTAGATCAATCCAACAATCATGCAACCAACCACATGGATCATGAGCGCGATCAGAAACCAATCCATGTGGAACACTTTCAAAGCGTCCACATTGGCGGCCTCAACTGATGGCAGAAAAACTCCCGCGAGCAAATTAATGGGCATCCAAAGACTTTTTTCCTTGATCAGTCCCCACGCCACGGCCACCACCGCCATGGAAATGCCGCCGATCAAACCACCCCAAACACCCGCACCATAAGGATGAATGTGCTCTGGCAATGACACTCTGGCCACCTCGGGACGCGCCGCAAATTGCGGGGCGGGATCCGGAATTTCGCTTCCGCTTGGAAGCTCTTCAAGCGCCTCGTTTGGAAATACAACTTTGATCCATCCAATCAATCCCACAACCATGCAAATAATTCCCACCGCCATAACTGCGCGACTGGTGATCAGTCCCATGAAGAGCAACGTGAGGCCGAACGCCGAGATCATGGGCGCGCCTGTTGCCTCCGGCACGCCACGCAGATATGGAACCTCGTGCTGGCTCAATTGTTTCTCAACTTGACTTTGCATTGGGTCACGGCTCATGGTCGCATTCCCACTATGTACACGGTTGTGAAGACGACAATCCAAACCGCGTCGACAAAGTGCCAGTACCAACTGACAAGCTCAACGCGCAGATGATCGCGCACCACATGAATGTGCCCCATGAGCGACAAGACCAAAATGGAGGTGAGCAAACACAACCCCACGATCACGTGAAACGCATGGAAGCCAACCAAACTGTAATACGTGGTGCCAAACAAATTAGTGCTGATGGTGAGATGGTGGTCCACAATGAAACTTTTCCATTCCATGGCGGTGCCGTAGATGAAATAACCGCCAAGCACAATGGTGAGCAACATCCAGAAACGGAACACGCCCATGTGACTGCGCGCAAGTCCGCGCAAAGCCACGATGACCGTGAAGGAACTTGCGATCAATGCCGCGGAATTCACCAAAACAGGCTTGATATCAATCACTTCGCGTGGCAGTGGACCGGACGAACTTTTACCGATGTAAAACAAATACGCCACGATGAAGCCCGCGAAGAACCAGCACTCGGCGAAAATGAGACACGCCATACCAACCTTGCCGCGACTGGGCGCGCTGCTTGGAATTAAATTTGTGTGTGGTATGGAGGTCATGGAGTTCTCTTAAAGCGTTATTCGTAAAAACAATCAGGGTCTTCGGGGTGCTTGCGATCCCACAGTGGTCGCGGACTTGTGCAGGTTGGAATCTTGGAAAAGTTTTCGCTTGGCGGCGGACTAGAGGTGGCCCATTCCAAAGTCCATGCATCCCAAGGATCTGGTCCAGCAACGCGTCCATTGATGAGCGACTTGATGATGTTGGTCACCAACAACAACACGCCAACAATTTGAAATGGCACGCCCGAGCTTGAAATTAAATTCCACAATTCAAATCCGCGTCCAGGTTGATAGGTGTACACGCGTCGCGGCATGCCCAGAACGCCGCTGAGATGCATGGGGAAGAATGTCAATGTGAGTCCAATCATGAACATCCAGAATGTCCACTTGCCCATGGGCTCGCTCAACAAGCGGCCCGTGGCTTTGGGAAACCAATAGAACACGGCGCTGAACACGGCCAACATGGTTCCGCCAAACAACACATAGTGGAAGTGCCCCACCACAAAATAACTGTCGGACAATTGCCAATCAAATGGCACAACCGCCAGCATAATTCCAGTTAAACCGCCAAACAGGAACATAACCAGAAAGCCAGTGGCGAACATCATGGACACGGTGAATCGAATATTTCCACCCCACATGGTGCCAATCCAATTAAACATTTTCATGCCCGTAGGCACGGCGATTAAGAACGTACTGGCCGCGAAGATGGAGTTGAGCCACGGCGGTAAACCAACTGAGAACATGTGATGCACCCACACGCCAAGTGAAATGAACGCGATAGACAAAGTCGCCGCCACCATCAGTGGATATCCAAAGATCACTTTGCGGCTGAACACGGGAATGATTTCGCAAATCATGCCGAAGGCCGGCAGAATTAAGATGTACACCTCTGGATGTCCAAAGAACCAGAACAAGTGTTGCCAGAAAATAACACTGCCCTGTTGCTGTGGATCAAAGAAGTGCGCGCCCAGGAATCGATCAAAGAGCAACATCACTTGCGCGCCAGTGAGCACGGGCAAGGCAAGCAACACCAATATGCCAACCGTAAACATGAGCCAGACAAAGAGCGGCATGCGCATGAATGTCATGCCTGGACAACGCATGCACACAATGGTGGCCATGAAATTAATAGCCGTAGTCATACTGCCAAATCCGCTGACCATGATTCCAAGAATCCAGTAGTCAGTGGCGTGTCCAACACTGAATGCCTTGCTTGTGAGCGGTGAATAAGCAAACCAACCAACATCCGGCGCGCCACCCATTCCATACAAGCCGTCGCCACCAATAAACGAGTAATACAGCAGTAATCCGCCGAAAATGAATAGCCACAATCCAAAGGCGTTCAGGCGCGGAAAAGCCATGTCGCGCGCGCCAATCATGAGCGGGATTAAATAATTTCCAAAGCCCAGCAACACCGGCATGCCCACCAGGAACACCATGGTGGTTCCATGCATGGTGAACATTTGGTTGAAGCCGTGTGGCGTCAACATATCGTTCAGCGGCTTCATCAGTTGCAAGCGCATAAGCGTGGCTTCAATGCCGCCCAACATAAAGAAAATCAATCCCGCGCCGATATACATCATGCCCAATTTTTTATGGTCAACTGAAATCACCCAACTGTGCACGCGACTGCCAAAGCCCATGCTGGTTTCGCTGATTGGATGGATTGGGGCGGTGGTCATGTGTGTCTCAGCGTAGGGTTAAAAGATATGCGGTGACGGCGTCAAGTTCCTCTGTATCCAGTTGCAAACTTGGCATGTTGCACCCAGGCTTGAGCGCTTGCGGATTGTCAATCCACGCCCTCAATGTTGTTGGATCAAGCGGGGCAACACCAGCGGCAATGGTCTGACGGCTCATGAGATGCGTAAGATCTGGCGCAAATTGCCCATCAGAAACTCCTTTGACCGTGTGGCAATTGGAGCAGGCATATTCCTGAAAGATCTCGCGTCCCATAGCCACAGACGTGTCGTTGACCGTGGGCGCGATTTGCGTTTGCAACCACGCGTCAAACTCCTCGGGCTTGCTGGCCACCACGCGCAACAACATTCCAGCATGTTGGTTGCCGCAATATTCCGCGCACTGACCCAAGTACAAGCCCTCGCTATCGGCATTGAACCATGTGTAATTGGTGTGGTTTGGAATCACATCCATTTTGCCCGCAAGGGCTGGCACCCACCATGAATGAATCACATCGGCGCTTTCAAGGCGAAGCCACACCGGCCGATTGATGGGCACATGCAACTCGTTGGCAACAACAATTTCGCCGCCAGGAACATTGGCGTCTAGGTAGCGATATTCCCACCACCACTGATGACCAATCACAACTACTTCAAGCGCGCCCGCCGGCGCTTTGGTGAGTTCAATGGAACGAATAGTGCGCACCGTTGTGAGCGCAAGCACAAAAACAATCAACAGCGGAATAATGGTCCACGCAATTTCAACTGGATTGCTTCCGTACACCTGGCGCGGTTCATTTTTTGACTTGTCATTTTTTTTGCGCCGATACACAATCACGCCGTAAAAAATCATGCCCTCCACCACAATGAACAAGACAGCGCAAATGCCAAGAACAAGCCACGAAAGGTCGTGAATCATTCGCGCTGGAGGTCCATGCGGATCAAAGATGTACGGCAGAATGGTTGGAACCGTTGGCGGCGCGACACTTGAGGCAGTGGCTGCCGAACCCGGGGCGCAAATTTCCGCGGCGGCAACCGCACTGGCCGAGGCGACACAACTGAACGCAACAAATACACAAAGCGCAAGACATGTTCCCGCGCGAATGGATTTCATTTGCAAAGTCAACACGGTCGGAGTGTATACATTTGACGTTGGCACGACGAATATTTTTACACCGAAAAATTATTTATGTCGTGTGCATGCTCGTTGCGCGAAGCACAAAAGATAGTTCACGCAATCCAAACACGCGCTCCAAAGAAAATGCCGGTGAAAGGAATCGAACCTTCACGCCCCGCGAGGGGCAATGGATTTTGAGTCCATCGCGTCTGCCAATTCCGCCACACCGGCGGCATTTTCACAAATGAAAACACAAAAACAAATCAAGCAATCAAGTGAAGTAAGATAGCGAATCAAGCGGCGCAGTCTAGTCAAGTCCGCCAAATGAGCCAGCGGAATAATTGGCCGAGTAATTGGGGCTTTCCTTGGTGATTTGAATGGAGTGCGGATGGCTCTCCATTAAACTCGCCGTTGAAATCTTGACAAAGCGCGCCTCTTTGCGCAATTCCTCAAGCGTTTGACAACCGCAATAGCCCATGGCCGCGCGCACGCCGCCAACAATTTGATAGGTGAAATCCGCCAGTGAGCCGCGATAGGGAACGCGGCCTTCAACGCCTTCGGGCACAAACTTTCTGCTGTCGGAAATGGAACCCTGGCCATAACGATCGGCACTGCCGTCAATCATGGCGCCTTCACTGCCCATGCCACGGTAACTCTTAAAGCGCCGCCCTCTATATAAGACAAGTTCGCCAGGACTTTCATCAAGGCCCGCGAACAATCCGCCAAGCATCACGGCCGACGCGCCAGCCGCGATGGCCTTGGCCACATCGCCCGATTGACGAATGCCGCCGTCGGCGATCACCGGAACATTGCCCGCGCCGCTGACACTTTGCATGATGGCGCTGATTTGCGGAACGCCCACGCCAGTGACAATGCGCGTGGTGCAAATGGAGCCCGGACCAATTCCAACTTTAATCGCGTCGCATCCCGCGTCGACAAGCGCCTTGGCGCCCTCGCTTGTTCCAACATTTCCAGCCACCACTTCAATCTTGAAACGCTTTTTAATTTCCCTCACCGTGTCGATGACATTTTTGCTGTGACCGTGCGCGGTGTCCACCACGATCAAATCAACGTCCGCCGCAAGCAACGCCTCCACGCGGTCAAATTGCCCCACGCCAATTGACGCGCCAACGCGCAAACGGCCGCGCGAATCACGGCATGCCGCGGCGTGCTTGGAGAAATTTTCCAAGTCGCGCATGGTGATCAAGCCCGCCAGGCATCCCTTGGCGTCCACCAATAAAATTTTCTCCACGCGCCTTTGCACCATCAAGCGCTCCGCCTCTTTGGATTGAATATCTGGCGGCGCCGTAACCAAATTGCCGCGGGTCATGACTTCGCCAATGGTGTGTCCATTGGGCGAGTCCAAAAATTTCATGTCGCGGCGCGTGAGAATGCCCACCACTTTTCCGCGGCGCGCGCCACCCTCGGTCACGGGAAATCCGCTTACGCCCTGCTCACTCATGAGCAACTTGGCCTTGGCCAGTGAATCCTCTGGCGCCAACACCACCGGATCTGAAATCACGCCATTCTCACTGCGCTTCACCTTGGCCACTTCGCGCGCTTGCAATTGCGCAGTCATGTTGCGATGGATCACGCCAAGGCCGCCCTCTTGCGCCAACGCGATGGCCAGCGACGACTCGGTCACGGTGTCCATGGGCGCCGACAAAATAGGCACGCGCAATTCAATATTTGTTGTAAGGCGCGTGCGTGTGTCCACCAAATTTGGCGTGACCTCGCTGTAGCGCGGCACAAGAAGCACATCGTCGAAAGTAAGGCCTTCGAAAGAAATGCGGTCTGTCATTTGTAGACCTTCCCGCCGACGGCGCCGCTTGTCAATAGGCGCCGTGGGAAATTATGTGGCATTGCGAAAGCCCCGCAAAATGTGTTGGCAATCCACATCAACCAATTCCCTTGTTACTCTTGTACTTCCTCTTACCACTCCTTGGAGATTCTCATGTCCGCTCCCGCATCCACAGGCGATCAAAGTTCAAATCCAGTCCATCACGACGAAGGCACTAGCCCCGGCGAAGGCAAAAAGATTTGGGATAGTTGGCTCAAGGCCATCATCGCAATCAATGGAAGCGATCTGATTATCAAGAGCGGCATGGCGCCGCGCATCCGGCACAAGGGACAGTTGCAACCGCTGAAATGCGCCCCCGTGAAGCCCGAGGATTTATTTCAGATGGCCAAGGATGTGTTGGACAAGTCGCAGTACGACATGTTCTGCCGCAAGGGACAAATCGATTTTGCATATGGTTACGATCCAAAGAATCGCTTCCGCGTGAACTTGTTCATGGCGCGTGGTACGCCAAGCGTGGCGGCGCGATTGATCTCGAGCAACATTCGGCGCTTTGAAGATTTGTATTTGCCGCCAATTCTTGGCGACATTTCACTTTTGGCTCAAGGCATGATTTTGCTTTCGGGCGTCACGGGCAGTGGCAAGAGCACCACGATCGCGGCCATGATGCAATATGTGAACGAGCGCAAGAAGGTGCACATTGTCACGCTTGAGGATCCGATTGAATATGTCTTCACCGACGACAAGGCCATGATCAATCAGCGCGAGGTTGGGATTGATTGCGCCACATTCAACGAGGCCCTGCGCGCGCTGGTGCGCGAAAATCCAGACGTGGTTCTGGTTGGTGAAATGCGCGATCACGAAACATTTGAAGCCGCCATTCGCGCCGCCGAAACCGGACACTTGGTGTTTGGAACCATCCATGCGTCGAGCGCGTGGCAAACGTTTGGCCGCATTTACGACTTGTTCCCGCAATCCGAACGCGATCAAATTTGCAAGCTTTTAGCCTTCAATTTGCGGGCGATCATCTATCAAAAATTACTGCCCACACTGCACGAAAATATCGCGCGCTTGCCGGCGCTGGAAATTTTAATCAACACGCCCGTGGTTCAAAAATATATTTTGGAGCGCCGCGAAGGCGAGTTGCTTGACATCATGCGTCAAAGCGCCTCCGAAGGAATGGTGGACTTCACATCAAGCCTGGTGAAGTTGGTCGAGGGCGAATGGGTGCACACCAAGGTCGCCTTGGAAGCCACGGCCAAGCCCGAGGAACTGAAGATGCGCTTGAAGGGAATTTCTTAAATCACGATGAATCACATGTTTTTTTTCCTGGCTCAAAATGTCTCAAGCGAGTTCTTGCTAGATCCCATCAAGCCCCTGTTTATTTTTGCCACCACACTGCTTGCCTGCGCCTTGGTGTCCAAACTGGTCGCCGATGTGCGCCTGTGCGGATTGTCCTCCTATAAATGGCACGGCATCCTCATTGGCGGTTTGGCGGCTGGATTTTTCGCCGGGATTTTAATTCCAACATTCTGGGCGAGTTGGCCAGCGCAAATTATTTTCACCGCCGCTCCAATGTGCTGGTATTGGAAGGTCCGCAACGCCGCCGTGGCGGACAAAATGAAGTTCATCATTGGTGGCGACAAGGTGCGCGCCTACTTTAAAAAACGCGGCACAAGCAAGTCCTTGGCTGGCGCGCGGCTTTCATTTAAAGACAGCAACAAAAAAGACCGCGCCAATCCCGGCAAAAATGACGCCGTTCTTGCGGCATTTCAAGCCGCCGATTCTTTGCTTGGCGGCGCACTGCAAAGGCGGGCCTCGCGTGTTGATCTTGTTGTGAAGACAGACGGCGTGACCGCGGCAATCACCGTGGATGGCCTGCGCAGTAAAGTGGATACTGCCACTTCCGAAATCACCATGGCCATGATTGATTTCCTGAAGGATCTCTGCGGCTTGGATGTGAAGGAGCGGCGCAAGCGTCAGTCCGGATCATGCTGGGTGGTGGATCAGGAATCATTGATCCCACTTGCGCTTTCAATCGCGGGCTCCTCAACTGGCCAACAAATGCGGATTGATTTTGACCGCGCCAAAAGTATGGGGCGAACATTGGATCAAGTTGGATTTTTGCCCGCGCAAGACAAGGCCATCAAAGACCTCGCCGATCCAATGTCGCGCGGCGGAGTGGTGCTTGTCAGCGCGCCAGTTGGACAAGGTTTGACATCGACTTGCTTGGCCTTGATCACTGGACACGATCCATTCACCGCGGCGGTGAAGACCTTGGAAAAAAATCTCGCGCATCGCCTTGACGGAGTGGACCATCAAATTTGGAATCCGGCGCAGGGCTCCGTGGATTATGTAACCCAATTGCAATCCATCATCCGCCGTGGTCCCGATGTGATTTATGCGGATGACTTGTCCGAGGCTGGCGTGGGCAAACTGATCGCCGCGCCCAACAACAGCGAAATACGTTTCTATGTTGCGCTTCCGGTGGATGGCGTTGCCGCCGCGATCACCGAATGGTTTAAAGCCGTGGGCGATGTGAAATTGGCGGCCACTCCACTGCGCATGGTGGTGGCGCAAAAATTATGCCGCAAACTTTGTAGCGCCTGCCGCGTTCCATATCAGCCATCAGCGGAGCAGGCCAAGAAGTTGGGAATTTCCGCGAGTAAACCAGTTGAAATTTTTAAATCTAGCGGTAAGGTTCAAACTAAAAATAAAATCATTGACTGTCCGATGTGCAACGGCACCGGATTCTTGGGCCAAATTATCATCAGCGAAGTATTGATTGTTGATGATGAAGCGCGCGGATTCCTGGCCAAGGGCGATTTAAAGAGCGCCTACAACTCCTCGCGCATGAAGCACAAGTTGCCGGGCTTGCAGGAGTCCGCCTTGCTTAGGGTGCGTGATGGAACAACAAGTATTGAAGAGGTGATTCGCGTTCTTTCTCCCGCGGTCAAACCCGCCGCGCCGACGCCAGCTCAACCCGCCGCCACAAGCGCGCCAAAGCCGTCGCCCACTTCAAAGCCATCAACTGCAAATCCAAGTAAGCCCACGAACGCGGCGCCACCCTCCGCGGCACCCAAAAAGCCAAAGGCCCAACCATGATTCTTTCAGTTCTTACAGCTCTACTTATTTTGTTGATCGCCTACTGGTGGGCCAGCCAAGGATTATTCGATGCGTTCATTCACTTTGTGTGCGTGGTGATCGCGGGCGCGCTTGCGTTTGCATTCTGGGAACCGCTGACCGTAGGATTTTTTCTTAAAGGCGGGGCCTTTGACGGATTCGCATGGGGAATCAGTTTGGGAGGAATTTTTCTGGTGGCGCTCTTTGCGCTTCGATTTGCCAGCGACTTTGTTACCCCCAAGCGCCCACATTTGCCTCGCTGGGTGAACTTAAGCTTCGGCTCAGTACTTGGATTGCTCAGTGCAATGTTGAGCATGGGAATTATTTTGATCGCAGTTGGACACC
>CALFOZ010000091.1 GCA_937919205.1 uncultured Planctomycetia bacterium | reverse complement strand
CCAAGCCCTCCAACAAACTATTGCTGGCCAATCGATTGGCGCCATGAACGCCCGTGGCCGCGCATTCACCACACGCGTACAACCCGGTGACATTTGATCGTCCAAACAAATCGGTGTGCACGCCGCCAATCGAATAATGCGCGGCTGGATGAACCGGAATTAAATTTCGACCCGCGTCCAGGCCAAATCCCTGCAACATGCGCGAAAGCCCTGGAAAACGCTTGGAAAACCCTGCAGAACCCATTGCCCGCGCGTCCAACCACACGTGCGATTGACCGCTCTTGGCCAAATGCCGCACGATGGCGCGGCTGACCACGTCACGCGGCGCAAGATCAGCAAGCTCATGCAAATGACGCATGATCGACTCGCCTTCGCGATCCACCAGTTTCGCTCCCTCGCCGCGCACAGCTTCGCTGATCAAGTGTCGCGGCGCGCCCGCAACATACAGCGTGGTGGGATGAAATTGCATGAACTCCAAATCAGTCAGGTTGGCGCCCGCACGCCACGCCATGGATACGCCATCACCCGTGGCAACTTTTGGATTGCTGGTTTCACGGAAAATTTGTCCGCAACCACCACTGGCCAACACCGTGGCCTTAGCCCAAATAATTTGCAAGCCATGCTTGGGATGCCATGTCAACACACCCGCCGCGCGGCGCGCGCCCTTGCGTTGATCCACCAAAATGTCAATTGCGAAACAGCGATCAAACACGCGCACACGTCGTTGCAGACGAACTTTCTCCACAAGACATCGCGCCAGTTCAACACCCGTTGCGTCACCATCGCTATGAATAATTCTGTGGCAATGGTGTCCGCCTTCAAGGCCCAGCGCGGGCTCGCCATTTTGATCACGGTCCACGCGCATTCCCCATGCAAGCAGTTGCTTGATTTCATCGGGTCCCTCTTGCACCAATGCGCTCACAGCGTTCGGTTCGCACAAGTCGACCCCGGCCTCCAAAGTGTCATGAATATGGGCGTTTACGCTATCTTTTGCATTCATCACGGCGGCAATTCCGCCTTGTGCCCACGAGGTGTTTGAAAGATCAATCGACTCCTTGGCCAACACAATCACATCGTGGCGTTGCGAAGCTTCGATGGCGGCGCGCAATCCAGCCACGCCAGTGCCCACGATCACAACATCGGTAAAAATTTGCGGCAGTAACGCCGAGCGAAATGGAATCAACATTTCTCGTTCATGATACGAATTCATTTGGGTTTCTCGGCTGGAGCGTTTGTGGAATTGTTTGAAGTGGTTACTGACGGAGTGGTTGTGACTGGTGTGGAGGATGTGTCTGTCACGGGCGCGACAAGTTCGCCCATCAGCAAATCATTCTGCGACATGTTCGCCAACCAAAGTTGGCTGGAGCGTCCAGGTCCACGCTGGCTTGTCCACATCAATAATTTTCCATCCGGACTGATCGCAGGCAAAAGATCCGCGCCCCCCGCATGCGTCACGCGCCTTGGTTGCCCGAGTGGCGCCGCGCGATCCGCGGGAACAGGCACGGCCAGAAGTTCATAATTGTCGTGACCCACACGGCTTGATGCGTAGACAATCACCTTGCCATTGGGCGAAAAATACGGCGCCCAATTCACAGCTCCATCATTTGTCACGGCGATGGGTTCGCCAATGCCAACCACCGCGCCCGTGGAATCAAACACCACGTCCGCGACGAAAATTTGCAATACATTATCGGCATTTCTGTCGGCCCGCCACACAATCTTCTTGCCGTCTGGGCTAAAAAATCCGCCACCGTCGTAGCCAGTCAGCGCGGTCAGTCGCGTTATTTTTTTGCTGGCCATATCCATGGCGTACAAATCGCCATCGCCACTTTCAAGACTTGTATACAGCAACGTGCGACCATCGGGACTTGTGGAGCATTCGGCGGTGTACGCCTTGCCGTCGCCCACAATCGTCTTCAAACTTTCCGTGGTGATTTCCTTCGCGCCCAAATCCAATTCCACCACGCGCATCTCGGGCGGAAAACTCCAGCGATAATTTCTGGTGCCTCGCTGATAGCCCGGCGTCTCTTGCTTGATGGGCGCGCTGATGGTGCTGGCGAATATCAACGTATTGGGATTGGTGGGATGAAACCAGCCGCACGTGTTGGCGCTACCAATTGGACTCACCCGACGAATGTGCTTCAAGCGATAGCGCCGCAGATCTGGCCCGAACGATTGTCCCTTGCCCTCGTCGCGCAATTGCGCCACATACATGCTGTAATACTCGCTCTCTGGATTGCCCTGCGCGTCATGTTCAATGGCTTGAAAAACAATTTGCGTGGCGTCTGAATTAAAATAAGCCTCGCCAGCTTTCACAAATCGCTCGGAAAGAGTGAGTTGCATTTGATGCGACAACACACCCTCCGCCTTGCGCCAATCCACGGGATCTTTCTGGGCGCGTGTCGTATCGCTGTTGGCGCTTTGGGTGGCGGGCGCGACGGCTTCAACCTTGTCCTTGGTTGGCGCGGAAGATTGCGCCAAGGCGCAGATGAAAATCAGTATCAATGTCATAATCCCAAAGTGTACGCCTTGCCTCTTCTATGTTGTACTTTGGATTTATATTCATCCCGCCCGCTCTTTGTGCGCCCATCACGCTCAACACCATGAAAGAACCCAGCCTTTCACTCGACGGATTTCGCGTGGTGCATGCGCAGGACGATTTTGTCGTGCTTGAAAAAGCTTCGGGATTGCTTTCGGTGCCTGGCATTGGCGCGCACAACGCCGATTGCTTGGCGACTCGCGTCGCGCTTGTATTTCCTGGCGCGCGAAACGTGCATCGCCTTGATCAACACACCAGTGGGTTGATCGTGATGGCGCTCAACACCCAAAGCCATCGCGCGCTCAGCATGTTGTTTGAAGCGCGGCGCGTGACCAAGGCTTACCACGCCATCGCGTTTGGACACCCCGCGCAAACCGCCGGCGAAATTAACTTGCCACTGCGTAAAGATGCCCTGGGTAGCGCGCGCCAAATTGTGTGCCATGCGCAAGGCAAGGCAAGCGTGACGCGATGGACAGTTGAAGCATTGCTTGAGCGCGTTCCATCTTCCGTGGCCACCTCGCGCGAAACGTGCCACTGCGCGCGATTTCGTTTAGAACCTATGACTGGTCGTAGCCATCAATTGCGCGTGCATTTGTTGGCGCTTGGATATCCCATTCTTTGCGATGACTTGTACGCGCCAGACAACGTGAAACACATGGCGACGCGATTATGTTTGCACGCCAGCGAATTGTCGTGGGACAACTACGCGTTCACCGCGGCGCATCCGTTTCAATAAGAACAATAATCATTTCTTTCAATGAGACGGCGCAACACCATGTGGCGCGTTGCGGCCCACGGCTTCACTCTTTGCATGGGCTTGTAGATATCTGCCCAAAGCCATCAGCGGAAAATAAAGTCGATACAAGTGGTAACGCAAATAAAAGACCTTGGGAAATCCCGTGCCCGTGAATTCAGTCTCGCGCCAGGATCCGGCGGGGTCCCCATCGGGGTTTTGTAGCGGATTTTGCGCGTCTATTTCACTTAATTGCGTGTGCGCCAACCACGCCAGCGCGCGCGCCAGATCGGCGTCATGCGCGCCATAAATTTCCTGCAAGATCATCGCGGCCCACGCGGTTTGACTGGCCGTGCTAACGCCTTGGCCCTTGAGTGCTGGATCAATATAGCTATTGGCGCTCTCGCCAAAACTGCCATCCGGCTTTTGCACAGACTTGATCCACTGGCCGGCCTTGGCGATCCACGCTTCATCGCGCGACACGCCACATCGAATCGGACCGATCACCGCTTGCCATGTTCCGTAAATATAATTCACGCCCCATCGTCCAAAAAAACAACCCTCGGGCTCCTGCTTTGACTTGATGTACTCCAGTGCGCTTCGCACCGCGGGATGATCGCATTTAATTCCATGCCAACTCAAACATTCAAGCACGCGCCCGGTGATATCGGGGCAACTTGGATCTTGAATTGCGTTGTGATCCGCGAACGGAACATACTCATAAATTTTGCGATCTTGCGTGCGATCAAACGCCGCCCATCCTCCATCATTATTTTGCATGGCCAACATCCACTGCACACCGCGCATGGCCGCCGCTTCGTTGGCTGGTCCACCAATGCGCTTCAGGGCCATGGCCACCATCGCGGTGTCATCCACATCCGGATACCACGCGTTGGCGTATTCAAAAAACCAGCCCGCGGGCGCGGTGCCAGACTTTGTATTTTCAGCCCAATCGCCGCGAAATCTGCACTCTTTTTCCCGCAACCAATCGCCGGCGCTTTCAACCGCGGCGTCGGAAACGGTGAAGCCACAATCGGCCAAGGCATACAACGCAATACCGGTGTCCCACACTGGACTAAAGCAGGGTTGAATACGAATGCAATCACCTTGTTCAATAAAAAATTCATCCAGCTCTTTTTCCGCGCGAGCCACCATGGCGTCGCCGCGGCGCACACCCAATGCGTGCAACACAATCTGTATGTACACCATTGGCGGAAAGATTGCGCCAAGGCCGCTGGTGGGCGCGGGTAGATCTTGACCGCACCGAATTGCGCTCCAACGAAACGCCGTTGCGATGGCGCGCTTGCGCCAGTTGGTTCCAAAAATAGTGTGCGTCAATTTCAGGGCGCGATCGGTGGCGTGGAAAAAAATCCTCCAGCCACGTGGCACATCGTGGCGCATCTTCAATCGGTGCCGCGCGCCTTCATCCACAAAAAGTTCGTCAATGCCTTGGCTGGCGGCCAACGTGCGCGTTGGCCGCAGGGTGGCCACGATGGCCAATGGCAACAACATGGTTCGGCTCCACGCGCTCATATTGCTGAGGTGAAAATAAAACCACTTTGGCGCCCACACTAATTCTGGCGGAATCGCCGGCACCGCATTCCACGAAATCTGACCCAGACAGGCCAAATAAAAGTTGGAGAAACTATTGCAGTGCTCCGCGCCTCCCATGGATCGCACCAAATCCCGTGCCTTCTTCATGTGCGGGGCGTCGGGCGAATCTCCATGCAATTTCAGGCAAAAGTAACCCTTCACCGTGGCGCTGACATCCGCATCCGAACCAGGATATTGCCCCCAACCACCATCGGGCCGCTGTTGATTGCGAAGTTGGCGAACCAATTTCAGCAACGTATCGGCGGGGCGGCCGTCCCCCATGGGCGCGTTCTCTTGCGACAAAATCCATTTCATAAGTAGATATTCGCTTTGCAAAATGGAATCGCCTTGCAACTCGGCGCACCAATGACCGTCAGTTTTTTGCAACACGCGAAGCGCGTTGTTGGCCGCGGTGGCGCAGGCGCGCAACGCTCGCATGGCCGCGGAATCGGCGCTTGTTGTTGGCGTTGTTGCTACTTGCATATTCATACGGATAAAAAGTATACCCAGCGACACGGGTCGCTCCAACTTTTTACAGTGCGTCGGTCCGCATCCAGCATCGTTCGCGGGCACTAATGATTGCGGCCTCTAGAACTTGCTGGGTTCTATACGCGTCCACAAAATCAGCCATTGGTTGCGCGGGCTCGCCACCCGCCAACACCGCGCAAATATCAGCGGCCATGCTTACAAATTGATGCTCATACCCAAGCACGTGCCCTGGTGGCCAATAGTGTCCGGCATACGGATGCGATGGGTCGGTGCACAAAATCTTGCTCCAACCTTGCTCACGCGCGGGAAGCGTGTCGTCCCACCATTGCAATTCATTCATGCGCTCAAAATCAAATTTCACACTGCCTAATTCCCCATTGATCTCCATGCGATTTGCATTTTTATTTCCCGTGGCCATTCGACTGGCCTCAAAGCTGGCCACCGCGCCGTTGTGCATGCGCGCAAGAAACAAAAAAGCATCATCCACCGTGCATGCTTGCCGCTTGGCGCCACGCTTACTTTTTTGCGCGCCCAAACCCAAAAGTTTTGAATGTCCATCCACACCTGCGCGCTCATGAACAAATTGCGCCTCCATGGCGCCGCACACTTGAATAATTTCATCGCCCGTGACAAAGCGCGCCATATCCACCATGTGCGCGTTTAAATCACCATGCGCGCCACTGCCCGCAAGCTTTGAATCAAAGCGCCATGAAAATGGCATGCTCGCCCTGCCCCAATCTTGCAAATACTGCGCACGAATATGGCGGATGCGACCCAGGCGCCCTTGCAGAATTAAATCGCGCATCAGGGCGACCGCGGGACATCGTCGATAGTTAAACCACACAAATGTGCGCGCGCCATTCTTGGCGCCAAGGGCGGCCAGAGCCATTTCGCGCGCCTCGGTGATGTTGGTGCCCAATGGTTTTTCACACGCCACATGCTTGCCCGCCTGCAACGCCGCGATAGAAACCTCGGCGTGCAAATAATTCGGAACGCACACATCCACCAACCCAACACGTGGATCCTTGATCAAACTCTGCCAACTTTGGGCGGCCCGTAGAATGCCCCATTTTGAGGCAAATTCATTTGATTCACGGGCATGACCCCCGGCAACCGCGGTCAACTTTGGCCCGCACTTCAGGTTAAAAAAAAGAGGCGCCTGCCGCCACGCGTTGGCGTGAATACGTCCCATGAATCCCGCTCCCACAAGACCAATTCCAACTTCTCGCATGGACTTGGTTTTCAACCCTCGTTTAGATTTTGTTTTTTTCATAGCGTCACTTTGTCTTTACGTTAAATCGCCGAGCCATGAATTCGCACACCGCGACTCATGCCCGCCGTATGCTAACGGCTCAACTTAAGGAGCTTCCATGACATCAATCGAAACCCGTCTTGAACACATCGAACTACAACTTCAACTGATCAAGCAGAAACACCGCCGTGAGCGATGCGTAGGTTTGATCTGCGCCACATTGCTTGGCGCCGCGGCTCTTGTGGGGTTCACCCGCGCGCCCGAGCCGCAAGTGATTCAAGCCAGCCGTCTGGAAATTTTAGACGCCAATGGAAAAATCACCTGCCTGCTTTCAAACTCGCCAACCGGTGGGCAACTTGATGTGTGGGGCAGTGGCGGCTCCAACGTGGCGCGTCTTTCATCCAGTGAATCCGGTGGCGATCTAACGGTTTGGAATTCCGCGGGAAAGCCCGTGGCCGGACTTTTTGCCAACAGCACGGGCGGTCGCTTGGAAGTGACCCGTGGCAACGGTCAACTGGCAGGATTTTTAGAGGCCACCAAAGATGGATCGGACTTTGTGTTGACGCATAGCGACAGCGAGGACAATGCATTGCAACTGAGCGTGAACGCTGAACGAACCGTGGGCACCGTGCAAAACTCCACGGGCAAGCCGGCGGTTCGATTTGGCTCCAGCGAAAATGGCGCGGCCTTCAGCGTGCTTGACTCTGCGGAAAAAGAGGTCGCCTATTTGGGTTGCGACTCAAAAAATGCCGGCATGTTTCGCATCGCGGGAGCCAATGGAAAGACCGCCGTTGAATGCGGCGTGAACAATGTCGGTGGAGAATTTCGCATCGCGGACATAAACGGAAGCACCGCTGTTGAATGCACCGTGCGGGATGGTGGTGGTGAACTTGCGGTTCGAGAAACCAACGGAGCGGGTGGATGCATTTTGGGCAACACAGCCATGCGCGGTGGCTATAGCGAAATTAGAAATCATGATGGCAAGGCCGCGCTGTCATTTGAAGTGCAGGAGAATTTTGGCGGCCGAGCCACGGTGCGCACCGCCACCGGACAAATCGCCGCGTTGATGGATCAAGGCAAAGAAGAAAGCGGCACAGTACAAATTTTCGCGGGAGCCACCCGCATGGCCGCGCTGAGTGGCGGACCCACTGGCGGACTTTTAAATCTGTTCAATATGAAGGGCAAAGCAGTTGTTGTTGCCGGCGTCGCAGTGGACGCCGATGGCGGCCTGCTCAGTTTGCGCAATAGCGATGGCCAACAAACCGTGCGTGCCGCCGCGCAACCCAACGGCGAAGTGGCCAGTTATTCCAATGATGGCACGCGCAAACGTATTTTATCCTCGCCTTGAAATTGCGCAGGCTTGAGCGCGCGCAAATAAGTTGGCTTCAATTTATCCGCCTGTCAAAGATGGATTTTGCGTTCAAGCGATGGGCGTGAATGTCGCGCCGGATTGCGCGTAAAAATTCACCATGTCGCCAGCGTTGAAATCCGCGGCGCTTTGACCGTCAAACGGTTCAATCCACATGGGCACAACCACCTCGCACAGCAAACGATTTTTTGCAAGATCAATCGCCAACACGCGCCCCTGCACAACCCTGGGGTGCCCATAAATTGGCTCGATGAAGGATCCGCCGGCGCTCGCCTTGTGCATGCGCAATGCCTTAATGTTGATCACGCCTTGGATTCTCTTGCCCACTTGCGTTGCGGTGTTGCCGGAGCACATCAAGTGAATTTGATAATCGGTAGACGGAATCGCCAAGATGATTGTGTCGCCATCCATGTGTTGAAGGACGGCGCGGGTGATGTCACTGGCGGTGCTTTGCATAGGAATAAGTTTAGCGAACCTGCGCGGACATGGCTAAAAAATTTGACAATAACTTTGGTCCATCGGGAGTTAAAAAACTTTCGGGGTGAAATTGCACACCCTCCAACGGAGCCTCGCCTGGCTTTATTCGCAGGCGAATTCCCATGATGATTCCATCATCGGTTTTAGCGCTCACTTCAAACTCGCTTGAAAGAGTTGCGGGATCAATCACCAACGAGTGGTAGCGCGTGGCTTGAAATGGCTGGGGCAAACCTAGAAATACTCCACGACCATCGTGATGAATTTCACTGGTCTTGCCATGCATGGGTTTGTCGGCGCGGCGAACCGTCATGCCGTGGCAATCACCAATCGTTTGATGCCCAAGACACACGCCAAGAATTGGAATGCGCCCGCGAAAATATCGAATCAACTCCGCGCTCACCCCGGCTTCTTTGGGGGTGCATGGACCCGGTGAAATCACAAGATGCGTTGGATTCATGGCCGCCGCGCGCGCGCAATCAATGGCGTCATTGCGAACAACGTCCACGCGTAGGCCAGGGCGCGCCTCTTGCATGCGGTGCGCCAAGTTCCAAGTGAATGAATCATAATTATCGATCAGCAGAACCACGCCACGATGCTAGCGAAGCCAAACGCGCGCTTCAGGCGGCTTCTTCGGCGGTGCCCGCCACTCCATCGCGGGTGACAAGAAACAGCGAGCTGGTGATTGGATACGGAAGTCGTTGATAATCGCGGCCAATGCGCTGTGAAATACGCTCCACAAACCTGGGCGGATTGCATGTCATGGCCACGAACATATCGCGCGCCGGCGTGGCCACAAAAAAGTCGCCGCCAAGTTGCGGCGCAAGTTTGACATGCAGTGAATCAAGCAAAAGCCGCGCGGCGTCATACCCATCTTGCAAGGCGACAATCGCGGCCTTACCGCCATCCTCACCTTCGACAATGCGCACCTTCAACTCCGGCGCGTAGCGGGCCAAATTTTCCCTGGCTAAAATTTCCAGATCATCCAATTGAACTCCCCAACGCACCATCTGCTCCACCGTCACGCTGACGGTGACATGCGGCATATCGATCACAAACACAACAACGGTTTCATTCACAAACGGAATATGCGCCACTTGCTCACGGTCCAAATGCGAGAAAATACTTTCTGGCTGAATGCGCGGCATGATGCGATTGCGCACCAGGGAAAACGGCATGGGCAACCCGCCGATGGAATCCCCCTCCATTAATTTGTCGATATAACTTTCCACAATCGTTTCGGCGCGCGCTGGATCCTGCTTGGCGATGCGCCAAAGATTTTCCAGCCCAAGATGCCGGCCATCAATCACCAAATCCATTGGACCGGCGATTTCAAACTTGTGGCTGGACCACTGGCGAAGAAAAATTTTCCTCACAAAGCCAGTAAAATCCTCGGGATTCTTCGGAAATGCTTCCATGCTTTGACCTCCTCAAACGCTCCACCATTGCTCGCGTCCGATACGCTCGGCTCACATATCACATACGGTGTATTACAGCTTTTATACTGTCGGGTGAAATTCCTAAAAAACCGTAAAATTAATGACCATGCCCCACCAAAACCATGTTCTTGAATCATTTTTCGCCCATCCGCACAAACGCTTGTTGGTCATAGGTGGCCCGTGCGTATTGGAGTCGGACGCAATCAATCAGCACATTGGGGAAACACTGCGCGACACCTGCGCGGAATTGGGATTGGACTTTGTCTTCAAAGCCAGCTTTGACAAAGCCAATCGATCCAGCGTAAAAAGTCCGCGCGGGCCAGGAATCAAGTCGGGCCTGGAGCGCTTGGCGAAATTGCGCGAGTCGCTGGGTGTTCCAGTGACAACGGATGTCCATGAGGCCAGTCAATGCCAGTTGGTTGCGCAAACAGTTGACATGTTGCAGGTGCCAGCATTTTTATGTCGGCAAACGGATTTACTTTTGGCCGCCGCGGACACGGGCAAGCCGGTGAATGTGAAGAAAGGTCAATTCATGAGCCCAGCGGAAATGGGTCATGTGGTGGCGAAAATTCGCGAAGGCGGTTGCCGCATGATCATGCTGACCGAACGCGGGACAACCTTTGGCTACAACCGATTGGTGAACGACTTCATGGGCATTGGTGATTTGATGGAGCTGGAAGTTCCAATTTGTTTTGACGCGACGCATAGCACGCAACTTCCCGGCGCCGAGGGTGAACGCACGGGCGGTCGACCAGAACGCGCGCCGCTACTGGCCAAAGCGGCAGTTGCCGCGGGAGTTTCCGCTGTATTTATTGAATGCCACCCGGAACCCGCCAAGGCCCTCAGCGACGCCAGCACCATGTTGCCTTTAAGCAGTGTGCCTGGATTGTGTAGGACACTCGAGGCTATCCGCCGCGCCGCCACCAGTACATGATTTGTAAAAATTGCCGCGCGCTCAATCTGATGCGCCGCCACTGTCGCCTATGATGGCACCATCATGAAATGCGATCTGTGCGACAAACCGGCAATGGTGCATGAAGTTGTCATCAAAAATGGAAACAAGATGGAGTTGCATTTGTGCGCCGAGCACGCGGCGGCCAAGGGATATATTTTGCCCACGGTTCCGGTGACGCAAATTCTAAAACAATTCGTGGCCACTGGAAAATCGCTCAAGGCGCAGAAAGCCGCCGCGCGTTGTTGCGAAGCATGCGGACTCACCTTCGCCGAGTTTCGCCAGACTGGTCGATTTGGATGCGCCGCCTGCTACGACGCGTTCATGCCATCGGTGGCCGCCATTATTGAACGCGCGCAATCCGGCGCCGTAAGTCATCGCGGACGGACGCCCAAGCGCATCGAAGGCCAAGCCGATCGCGCGGCCGTGCGCCGTCAATTGATCAAGGAAATCGAGGCCGCCGTTGCCGCGGAGCAATATGAGCGCGCCGCCTCGTTGCAAGGACGCCTGCATCAATTGGGTGGCACAAAAAATCCTCCAACCGAACCGACCGCTTGAGCATGAACGACCAAAACGATTTCAATTTAAATAATGACAACGATGTTGTGGTTAGCGTTCGAATTCGCGTAGCCCGCAATTTGGCTGGATTTCCATTCACGGGGCGCGCCTCTGATTCACAGCGGCAGGAAGTTTTGCAGATGGTCACGCATGCTCCACTGGGCGCGGAATTTCCCGACGGCTTGGCGTGGGTGAACATGATCCAGGCCTCGGCGCAAGAGCGGCAACTTCTTGTGGAGCGCCACCTGGTCTCCAAACATTTTGCTCAAAGCACGCTTCCCCGCGCGCTTGGCTTGGGACACAGCGAGCAACTTGGAGTGATGGTGAATGAGGAGGATCATCTGCGCATTCAAAGTATTTTGCCTGGATTTCGTTTAAACGAGGCGTTTGATCTGGCGCGATCATTTGATCAAGCGCTGGAAGAAACAATTGACTTTGCGTTTCACCAACGTTGGGGCTACCTCACCGCGTGTCCAACCAATGTTGGTTGCGGCATACGCCTAGGCACCATGTTGCATTTACCTGCGTTGCGCTATTCGGGCGAAATTGAGCGCGTCAAGCGCGCCGCGAAAGATCTGCACTTGGCCGTGCGCGGTTATTACGGCGAAGGCACCGACGCGATCGGCAACTTTTATCAAGTGAGCAATCAAGTGACGTTGGGCGCGACCGAGGAGGAATTGCTTCAACATTTCCGTGACGAGGTGATTCCAAAGTTGATCGACTATGAGCGCACGGCGCGGCAAATGTTGCTGGAAAAAAATCGCCCGCTGATTGAAGACAAGGTGTACCGCGCCCGCGCCACGCTGAAAGTCGCGCGCTTGCTTGGCGCCGAAGAGGCCACTAAATTGCTGTCCACGTTGCGCTTTGGAATTTCCAGCGGGCTTCTGCACAATCTCAGTATTGAAACGGTGGAGCAACTCTTGCTACAAGTGCAACCAGCGCATCTGGCGCAGATGGATCCATTCGCGGCCGAGGAGGAAAAGGGGCGCTTAAGCCGCGCGATCTTGGTGCGACGGGCGCTGGGCGATTACGCCGAAGGCAATCCAGAAATCTGATCGGCATTGGCCGCGAACGCCATGTCCTTCTCGCTGATTCCACCCACATCATGCGTGGACAATGTCAGCGTGACTTTGTTCCATCGCACCAAAATGTCCGGATGGTGTTGGACGCGTTCAGCCGCTTCCGCCACGCTATTTAAAAAACGCATGCTTCCCACAAAATTTTCAAATTGAAAGGTGCGCTGAATAGCGTCGCCATTTTGACTCCAGTGTGGGAGTTTGGCCAGGCGGGAATCCACTTGGCGTTGAGAAAGTTTTTTCATACAGGCGATTATTTTAACCGTTCCTGAGTTTGAAATGTTGCTTGAAACAAGCCAAAATGAATCGCCGATAGAATCGCCAACCATGTTGGCACAAGACGATATCCCCCAGCCCCAACCGACAATTCGGGTTCTATTTGTGACCGGAGAATCCGCCAAGTCCAGGCTGGGCGCTTTGCCCGAAACGCTGGCGACTATTTTAAACAACCGAGTCCACTTCGAGTGCGTGTCCATACACGCCGCGGGTGAACATGTAAACGCCAACGTTCACGCCGTCATGATTTGCCTAAGCCGCAATGACAATTCCAGCGGCTTGGCCGATGTGCTGGATGGCGTTGAAATGCGAAACATTCCCATTTTAATTTTATCCGACGCTCCATCCACCGAGACGTCAATGGACTTGTCATGGAACTCCTTGGCGATGGATGAATCCCCGCATGTGATGGCCGCAATGTTGCGCGGTTTTTTTTCACGGCAATTGGAAATTGACGCGCTTCGAAAAGCCAACCATGGAGCGGAAATTCAAACCGATCGATTGCTTGGCGAAGTCACCCAGATGCAGGATGAGTTGCATTTGGCGGGGCAAGTGCAACGCGAGTTTCTTCCCAAAACACTGCCGACTTTTTCCGGTGGCGCCGTGGCCGCTCTGTGGCGTCCCATGAACTATGTCAGTGGCGACATCTACGATGTGCGGCGCTTGGATGAGCATCACGTTGGTTTGTTTATTGCCGACGCGGTTGGCCACGGCGTGCCCGCGGCGTTGCTGACCATGGTGATCGCGCGTGGCCTTCCAACCAAGGAAATCAATGGAAACACATATCGAATCATTCAGCCCAGCGAGGCGTTGGCGTGCGTCAATCGGGAGTTGTTGGCGCGCCAGAGCAACACCACGCGATTTGCCACGGCCATCTACGCGATTATTGATTTACGAACGCGCGTCATGCGCATGTCCATCGCGGGACATCCCGCCGCCATGGTGATGCGTGGCACACAATCCATCGAGATGGTCAGTTGTCCCGGTAGCTTGGTTGGCGTGTTTGATGGCGTGCAGTGGTCGGAGAAAGAAATTCAACTGTACCCCGGTGACAGAATACTTCTGTATTCGGATGGATTTGAATTTGCATTTCTGGATCCTCCAGAAAGTCAAAGTTCACCACACAAAGGTTCGCCCCGCTATGTGAATGAACTTCACGCACTGCTTTCGATCACCGAACCCGCGGACATGATTGCCGCCATGGAGCGCAGGCTGGATCAACAACTGCTTAGCGCGAACCCGCAGGAAAAATTCACGGACGACTTGACCTTGATCGCGTTCAAAGTTCTTTAGATGCGCCAACCAAATTTGGGCGGCGATCGTGTGGATACAAAAATAATTTTTGTAGTTCAAACGCCTGGCATTCGCAATAGTTGCATTTGTCGAGCCACTTCAGCGGCGATGATTTTTGCCATGGAATCAGCCTCAATATTCACGCGCGCGCCTTGAAGTCGTAACCGCAATGCTGTCTTGGCAAGCGTCTCTGGAATCAGCGCCACTTCAAACCAACCTTGGCCTTTGGTGGCGATGGTCAAGCTCACGCCGTCAACCGCCACACTGCCACGCTCTTGCAACACATGCTCAATGGAGGCTGGCGACTCGATGCGCGCGCGCCATTGACCGTTGGCGCGATCCACCTCTAGAACCAACGCCGTGGTGTCCACATGTCCTTGAACCATGTGGCCACCCAACAATGAATCCGCCCGCAAAGCGCGTTCAACATTCACCATGTCGCCGCACCGCAAATTGCCAATCGTGGTGTGTTGCAATGTCTGCTGAACAACATCAAAGGCCAGCGAGCCGTGCGGAATCTCCTTCACCGTTAAGCAACATCCATCCACGCAGATACTTTCTCCAATGGTGGGATTGCCCGGCCACTCGCCGCAATTTAAAACCAATTTCTTGCCATACGGCGTGACATCGAGTGATTCCACCGCCACCATATGTTGAATAATTCCTGTGAACACTGTTGAATCCTTGCGACGATTAAGGTTTGGGGGAACTCACCAACGCCGAAGTGGTGGTGCTGGCGCTGGAAGTTTCTGGCATGGTGACAACGGTGGCTCCGGGGTAGTAGCGCTCCAAAATCGCCCGCGGAGATTTTCCTGATTTTGCCATGAATTCCGCCCCATATTGGCACATTCCCGCGCCGTGACCGTAGCCGCGGCCATCCAAAATGATGCGCCCATTTTGAATGCGCGGTTCAAGCGCTGAAGATTTCAAACTATCACTCGATCTATTGGCTGAGGCATTCATGGCCACGCGAAAGTCCGAGGCGTCCCACGTGAATCGCTTTCCATTTCGATCGGTGATCAGAAATGTCATAGAACGCCCGACGGAATTTTTTTCACCCACAACAAAACTTTTCATGCCATTCATTGGACCCAAATCTTTGCGCCCAGCTTGCTTGGACCATTCATTCATGCGATCGACCGTTTCTGAAATTGAAAATGACGCCTGCCACTTTGCCACTGGCGCCTTCTCGCAACACATTGTACGGCGCCCCTTCTCGGTGATCGCAAGCGGCGCGATCTGCGTCCATGTTCCATCGCGGATGGAATCCACCGCGGACGAAGGCAATCCACCGCAACAACTGGAGTAGTACGTTGGCACAACCCGTCCATCAAACACAAGATATTGTCCGCGCGTATTGGCGACCGCGTCCAAACTTTTTGCGTCGCTGGTTGCGCCCACCCACGCTTGGCTTGCCTGACCGGCGACCACGTCGTAGTGGCGGCGATTTCTCCACCACTCCATTTCACACGCGGCGTAACTGCGCGCGGCAATGGCTTGCGCTTGATACGTATTGGCTTGCCAACCCTTGAATAATTCCTTGGCCAACACTCCAGGCAAATACTCCTCCAGAGGTACGGTAAACACCAAATCCGAGGCATTTTCATTGATATCCGCACGGCGCACCATTGTGGCGTTGCCCAAATACATGTTGCCGTTGAACTGAATCGCGCCGCTGGAATTTTGCGGCGCTTTGGCGTGTAGCGATCCAATCTCCTTCAACCGAAAGCTGACCGCTTGCGTGGTTCCAAAGGCCTCGACAATTCGCCAGCCATCAACCACTGGATACACCGCAACGGGCGCGCGAAATGTTCGACCCGATTGCGCGTTCTCACCCTTGAGCCAAAGCCAACCAGAGGAGTGCGTCAACTGCACAGGTTCGTCGCGCACAGCCGCAACTCGCACACGAATGTTCGGCTGCGACGTTGGCGGAAATGGCCGCTGCAGTGGAGGCGGAGTCTTTGGCCTTTCAACAACATCCTTGGCGCCGTCAACGCTTACGATTGGCGCGGCCGTGGATGAACCAGTGGAATTTTTTTCCAAAGGACTGCCTGGCAACGCGGTCCGCGACCTAACCGCAGCCTCCGTTTCACATCCACTTGGAATGGTCATGTAGCCCCAAGCGACAATCACAATTGCCGCAAGCGTGGCGATAAATCGTCCGGCTTGCGAGGGAGGTTGCCATCCATAGTTCACCGCCATCGAGGCTCCTTCGCCGCCTCAGGCGGCTTGTCCTCACTCAAGCGTACGCAAGGCGAGACCGTGTTCACCAAGACGCTCATGAATTTCCACCAAACTTGTGGCGCCAAAATTCTTCACGCCCATCAACTCGGCTTCGGTTCGTGCGGCAAGATCACCGACCGTTTGAATACCGAGCAATTGCAGGGCTTTTCTACTGCGAATACCCAAGTTCAACGTGCCCACGGTCATGCCCAACACGCCGTCAGCGACGGTGCCCTTCATCTTTTCCAGCACTTCACTGCGAACCTTGTCGTAGTGGCCGCGATCAAGTTGCTGACCCAAGCGCAAGCCGCGCGCGGTGAGCATTTGCTTGATCTCAACCAAACTGGTCTCGCCAAAATTCTTGTATGAAAGCAACTCGGCCTCGCCAATGCGAAGCAAATCACCCAACGTGCGGATGCTCATCTTCTTCAAGCAATTACGCGCGCGAATGGAAAGTTCAAACTCGGCCACTGGCAATTCAAACATGGCCTCCTCGCGGCCCTTCATGCGCGCGAGCTCCTCGTCGTACAACATGTTCTTGCTGGCTTGCACATCGCGGATGAATAATTTTGCGCGCGGATGATTTGGATTGGCCTCAAGCACTTTCTGAATCAACTTGCTGGCGCGGGTGAATTGCGCGGCGTCCTCAAGTAGAACGGCGAGATTTAAGAACGCGTTGATGGGAGGATTTGGAAGTCGGGTGCACTCCTCGTAACTTCGCATGGCGTCGTCGTCGTAGCCAAGGTAATCCTGCATGCGCGCCAGGTTGAACAGCGTGGTGGTGGTGCGGTTGGCGAGCGCGGCATTCTTGTAGGCATCAAGCGCCTCGAAAAATTTGGCGTCGGCTTCGAAAGATTTTCCTTGCTTCATAAAAACTTGGGAAGCGGCGGGATCACTTGTTGCGGCGAGTACGGTATCAAGGCCAGTGTTTGACATAAATCTCCAGTGGTAAAAGGTGGTCGGGCAGTCTAACCGTGAATGGGGTTTGTTTCCAAGAGGCGAATGCGCCGCCAACGCCCGCCTTCAAAGCGCTTGGTCAGGAACACGCTCAGCACAATGATGTAAATAGCCGAGGCAATCCAAGGACCTAGGCTCTCCAAAGCCGGCCATAAGACAACAAACAGCCATCCGCCGAGCACAATAAAAACCCAATTGAACGCGATGGTGTACAGGCCGGGCACAACCGTGTCGCCCGCGCCGCGCAACGCGCCGTTATAGACAATTCCAATGGCGTCGAAGGTTTGAAACACGGCCGCGCAAATCATGAGCGTGGAACCAATGCGAATAATGTCCGCGGTGGTGGCGACATCCGTGGTGGAAGTAAAAAGTGAAATAAGTGGCGCGCGAAAGATGGCCATGGCCAATCCGCACAGCGTCATATAGATGGTGGCCAACAACAACGCCCAGTGCGCGCGATTGGCCGCAAGATCTGGCCGCCCCGCTCCCATATATTTTCCAACCAAAGCCGTAGTGGCCACGCTAAATCCAACCGCGGGCATGAATGACAAATGCATGAAGCGCAAAGTGGCCCACCCCGCGGTGAGATGGATCTCGCCAAACTTTCCAACCAGCACCGTCATAAAGATCGCCCAACAAATAATCTCATTTCCAAATTGAATTCCAACGGGCCAGCCAACTCGTAAAAGTTTTTTGCAGTCATTCAGAGATGGCCGCCACGATTGCCAGACGCCGTGGTCCTTGGCAAAGCGCGCTGAGAAAAATAGCGCCAACGGAATGGCGACCTCGGCGATCGTGCCGCACACCGTGGCGATAGCCGCGCCCAACACGCCCAAGGCCGGGACGCCGGCAACGCCAGGCAACCCCATGGAAGGCAAGCCACTTTCCCCATAAATAAGCACATAATTCAGCACAATATTCACCATATTGCCCGCCAACGCCGCCACCGCGATCACCCTTGGCCGCTGTAAACCAAAGTAGAAATTGCTCATGCACTTGCCTGCAAGCGCGAAGATGGAGCCCAACACCAGCGTGACCGCGTATTGAGTTTCAAGCGTGAGCAGTTTTTGCGAGTGCCCGGAATATTGAAACACCATGGGCAAGCACGCCGCCCACGGCAACATGATCACCGCCCACACCACAAGCGAGAACCAAAAACCAGTCCAGGCGAAGCGCGCGATTTCTTCGCGCCGACCCGCGCCAACATTTTGCGCGGTGAATGTGTTGACCATGCTCAACACGCCAAACAAAAACGCCAGCGGAACAAAACTCCAGATACCGCCGTTGCCTTGCGCCGCCATTTCAATTGGACCCACTTGCGCCACCATGAGCGAATCCACAAATTGCATCAGGGTGTAACTGACCATGGTCAGAACGCTTGGCCACGCCTGCGCCCACACTTCACGAATTGGATGCCGCTCAACCACGCGCGTTGGATCCGCTTGACAGCACGGGGAACAACTTAGATTTCAATCAACACCATGTCGCCCGCGACCTTGGCAGGTTTGGGCGGCGCATGAAGATCCGTTGTGAATCGCTCCAAGCCAACAACGCGCGCCATTTCGGCGCGGGTCGCGCTTGCATCAAAGGCCTTGGTCTTCACGCCGGCGCGAACAGCTTGCAATTCCAGCGCGATTTGGCTTTCGCCCTTGGCAAAATCAACGGTGGCAATAGCTCGATCAAAGCTTTGCAGGCGGTTCTTTGCGTTTTCAAATGTGCCGGCTTTTTCAGCCCATGTAGCGCCAGGCAACACAACTTGGGCAATGTCCGCAAGCGTGCTTGGCAAGGTGTCAATCACGATCAACTTCACATTGCTCAGCGCGCTGTGCAGGGATGGCATGACCCAGTCACTTGGATAATTTCCCGTGACCACCGCGGCGGCGATCGCTTTGGACTTTGCGGCGCTTTCAAAGCTGGCCGCATCGTGCACTTTGCGTCCCTTGGCAAGCGCCTCCAATACGCGGCGAACTCCGCGCGCGTTGGGCGCCTTCTCGGCGTACATGGTGAAGCCACCTGGGAATGTTTTGTCTTGACCTAAAACAGGAATTGGACCAACGGCAAGTTCGGCTTGCGCATCAATTGCAAGAACAGTTGTGGCCAACAAGAAGGCATCTTCGCTGGTCAACATTGGACTGACCATGACACCAAGGCGACCACCATTCTTCACCGCGCTCTCCAACGTGTTCATAGTTGCGCTCAACGCGTCGCTCCATGCGGCGGCGGCGTCATCGGCCACAAATGCATCGCGTCCCTTGATCGCGGGCAACTTCAAACGGTTCTCGCTATGCACAAACTTCCAACCGTAGCGCACCTCGTCGGTGATCCACCACTTGTTCACTTCAATATTGTCGCGCGGCTTCACGCGATAAATCACGCCTTCATTGTGCTCCACGCTGATGTTGTCGCCGCTGGCGGTCAAGCCATCAATGCTTGGGGTTTTCTTCAAAAACCAAACGCGTTGTTGAAACAGAAAATCTTTGTCAAGAAGCGCGCCCACGGGGCAAATGTCCACAACATTGCCGCTTAATTCATTATTCAGCGCGATGCCTGGAAAAATATCAATCTCCTCAATACTGCCGCGGCCATCCACCATCAACTCGCCGGTGCCCGTGACCTCGCGCGTGAAGCGAACGCAACGCGTGCACATGATGCAACGATCGCTGTACAACAGAACATGCGGGCCGACATCTTTTTTAGGACGCTTGTTCTTGGCTTCCTTGAAGCGACTCTCGCCGCGTCCATATTGATAGCTGTAATCCTGCAAGTGGCACTCGCCCGCTTGGTCGCACACAGGGCAATCCACTGGATGATTGATGAGCAGAAATTCCATGACGGCTTTTTGATTGCCGACGGCTTTGGGAGAATCGGTGTACACCACTTGGCCTTCAACCGCTGGCGTCTGACACGTTGGAAATAATTTATTGCCCGCACGCAAGGCGCCGGTCTTTGGATCTGGACTCCACACTTCAGCCAGACAAATGCGGCAGTTGGCCACGATGGAAAGTCCGGGGTGGTAGCAGTAATGCGGAATCTCCTCGTCGTGACGAAGCGCCGCTTGCAAAATGGTTTCGCCCTTTTCAAAGGAGCATGTCTTGCCGTTAATGGTGAGTTGTGGCATGTGTGGAATTTCTTGATGGGTTGCGGAGGTGAGAGTCTAGTAAACAAAAAAAAACGCGTCCGCGGGGTTAGCCACGAACGCGTCTACGGGGGAGTGACTGGTTGCAGTTTTCTGGGTCCAAGCCCGCAAAGAGGCTGAATTGTTCTGTTGGCGACCACCGCGGCGCCAACCCATGGGACAACACAAACCTGCTCTTGGCCTTTCCTTTTCCCTCAAATCCCTGCGATATTTGTTTCCAATTCCCTCAATCGGCTCGCGCCAGGCATGGCGATCGCCCTCTCTTTTCCCTCACCTCAATGTCGGATTCACTTGTTGGTGTTTCCAAAGACATATCCGCTGGAACGGTGTAAGTGGTTGCATGCAAAGCATCTAAAATCGCGCTTTTGTGAATATCGGGTCTTGTCACGGCGCTCGGTGTTGCATGCCTCGCCAACATCAGCGCGACCAGCCATGGAAAGCGCATGCTGAAGTTGTTGCTGTGAAGACTTACTCTTTGGTGGGCGATGTGTTGAGTTGCATGCGGATTTCACCCGGCAACACTTCAATATCTATCACCCGCACGCACCGTCCATCGGCTAGGCGAAACTCGGCATTGTTGAGCGATTCAAACATATCCGTGGGGCCAAATGTGGAAATCATAAATGTTGGAACAAACAATGACCCGATGGCCGCGGATGTTGGCGACACATTCAATGTTGCGCCAGTGACATTGTCTTTCGTGGCGGGTTGCATCTTTGGCGCGATCTGTATCGCCCCCACTCCCCAGAAATTTTCCGCCGCAATGTCCATGTGATCCTGTTCACAACGCACTTGCACTTTGCGGTTGAATTCTTGCGCGCTCTTACCTTGATGCTCCAGCCACTTGGGCAAGCGCGAGGCCAGCCACTCATTCATCTGGGTTTCTGAAATCTTGATGGCCCACTCGCGGTCCTGGCCGCGCACCTTGGTGAATTGCGCGGCTATGCCTTGCTCAAAATCCGCGCTGCGGGTTTCCATAGCCGCGTCGCTTGTGAAAGTATGTTGAAACCACGAAGGCGATCGCTTGGACAATACAAATGCCACCGCCAAGAAAACCAGCGCCAGGGAAATTTGTATCCCCAACCTGCGGCGATGAACTTGCTTTGGAATTGTTCCAGTCTCAATTGTGCTTGTCATGAAGTACACCCAGAAACAAATGACTTACGAGTTTTTGTAACGCGTCACCACAAGAGTATCATTTTGCCCGCCGAAACCAAATGAATTGCTGATGCATGTGTCCACGGCGCATTTGCGCGCGACATTTGGAACATAGTCAAGGTCGAGCGCAGGATCTGGGTCGTGGTGATTGCGCGTGGGCGGCAACATGCCATGTTGAATGGCCAGAATGCACGTCATAAATTCCACCGCGCCCGCGGCCGCGATCAAGTGACCCATCATGCTCTTAATACTGCTCATTGGAATATGTTTGGCGCGCTCGCCAAACACCACTTTCACGGCGCGCGTTTCAATGGAATCATTTTCCTTGGTGCCCGTGCCATGCGCGCTGATGTAATGAATGAGCGGGCGACCGTCAGGACCAACGGCGGCGGGATCAATTTGGGCTTGTTGCAAAGCGGCGTTGATGGCGGCCGCGGCGCCGCGACCTTCGGGCTGAATGTCCGTGATGCGAAATGCGTCGGCGCTGGAACCATAGCCAATCACTTCCGCAAGCGGCGTGGCGCCACGCGCCAACGCGTGCTCAAGTTTTTCCAGTATCACCATGCCACTGCCCTCGCCCATGACAAAGCCGTCGCGGCTCATGCAGAATGGACGGCTTGCCAATGTTGGATCACCTTTGAAAGTGCTCAGCGCGGTCAGTCGATTGAAACCCGTTACGCCCAGCGGATGAATCATGGTGTGCGTTCCACCCGACATCATGATGTCGGCGTCGCCGCGGCGGATCATGCTGAAGGCTTCGCCAATAGCCTGCGTGCTAGCGGCGCACGCAGTCAAACAATTGGACGCGGGTCCGCGAATTCCAAACTCGCGCGCCAAGTGCGCCAGCGACATGTTTGGCTCTTGCTCTATTTCTTTCAAAGCCTCAAGACGCGCAAGCGCGGCCTTGGCCCAGCGCACGCCGTCCACTTTTTGCGTGGTGGCGTCCCACGCCGAAATTAACGCGCCGGCATAATTGTCAAAATCAAGAACGCCCTCGCCGGCGCCTAAATACAAGCCAACGCGCCGCGGGTCCTTGGGTGGATGTGTGTGAAATCCAGCCTGATTCCAGGCTTGCCGCGCGGCGCCCAATGCAAATTGCGCATTGAGCGCGGTGGTGGCGTGCACCTTTGGATCGTTCAAGAATGTGCGGTAATCAAAGTCGGCTTTCACCTCGGCGGCGAACGAAGTTGGAAATGTGGCGGCCTTGAAATGCGTGATGGGCGCCATGCCGCTTTCGGAATTCATGAGGCGCTTCCACACACCGTCGACCGTGTGGCCAAGACTGGTGACCCAACCCATGCCAGTGACAACCACGCGTGGCTCGCTCATGAAATCCTCCGCAGAACAATGGCGGCATTTTGTCCGCCCAAACTTGTGGTGCTCACAACAATGGTGTTCAACACCGCGTCGCGCGCGCCAATGCTGGCGCCATCAACGCCGCCAACACTTTCGCCGGCCTTGCCGCCTTGAATGCGCGCCGGTAATTTTTGCGCGCGCAAACATTGCACCGCAACGCTGGCGGCAACTCCGCCAAAGCCCGCGCCGCAATTTCCTGTGGCCGTTGAAATAGTGATCAGGGGAATTTTTGAAACACGCTCGCCAAAAACTTTTCTCAAAGCCGCGGCCTCGCTGGCATCAATGTCTGGCACGCCGCAACCAAACGGAACAATCGCGTCCACATCGGCGGGCTGCACGCCGGCCTCGTGCAACGCGGTCTCTATGGCCTGCGCATTACCAGCGCCGTCAACCTCCGCCCCAATGCCAACGGTGTCTTGGCAAAAACTTTGACTGGCACCAAAACCAGCCAATTCAACCTGAATTTTGGCGCCGCGGGCGCGCGCGCTTTCCAATTCTTCAAGCACCAAAATGGCGCCGCCCTCGCCCGCCATGCCACCAGTCGCGCTGGGATGAAATGGACGAATAATGCTTGATGGATCGTCGCTCAGAGAAGCCGTGGCCAAACGCTTGGAATACAATTGGCGCAACACACCCATCAAGTTCACTTTGCTTTCAACGCCACCAGACAAACAGCAGTCGGCGGCGGCGCGGCCAATCACGCGCATGCTTTCGCCAATCGATAGCAACGCGCTGGCCTCACCGCAAGTGATGGTGTTGGATGGTCCTTGGCAATCATGAATAATGGAAACATGCGAGGCCAACATGTTGGGCAGATATTTCAACATCCACAGCGGCGTGATATTTTGCATACCGCTTGAACCCCAGGCGCCCAAATCAATTTCACCATCGGCGGTTTGACTGGAGGCAAACGCCACGGTCAATTCATTTTCCTCGGCGGCGATTGAACCCGCGCCAATCTGGCAACCCATTTGAGTAGCGGGCATAGAAACTTTGCCATCGGCGGCTTCATGCGACTTGGTGATAAGGCCGGCGTCATTCACGGCTTCATGCGCCGCGGCCACGGCCAGTTCAATGTCGCGCGCCATCACCTTGGTGGCTTTGCGGTAACTTTTTGGCACAAATTGTTTAATGTCCAACTGATCCGCGGCCAACTGCGCCACAAATGGGCAGGAAAATCCGCTCATGTCGAATGTGTGGCATAATTTGGCGCCAGATTGCCCAGAAAGTAGGGCTTTCCACAGCGATTCCATGCCAACGCCCACCGCGCTTGTGGTGCCAATTCCTGTGATGACAACGCGGCGTTTTTGGGGCATGAAGTAGCGGATTATAACCGAATTGCGCGATGATGGTTGGTGTTTGCGTTCAATGTTGGGCAAATCAAAGCGAAAGTGGACTCGTTAGTGGTCTAAGCGCCGCGCCACCAACATGGCCATTTCAAGCGCTTGCTCGTAATTCAAACGCGGATCCACGCGACTGCGATACGCCTGCATCAATTGATCGTCGCTTAAACCGCGCGCGCCACCAGTGCACTCGGTGACATTCTCGCCGGTCAATTCAAAGTGCACGCCGCCAAGCACGCTTGATTTCTGTTTGTGAATTTCAAACGCTTGCTCAATCTCCGTCAGAATGTGCGCGAACTTTCGTGTCTTCACTTTGGCTCCAGCGTGCGGCCCGCTGTTCAGCGTGACCGTCTGCGTGTTGCCATGCATTGGATCGCACACCCACAAAACGCGCGCCTTACTTTTAGCCACGGCGTCAATCAGTGGCGGCAAACTCTTGGCGATTTCGTGGGCGCCAAATCTGTGGATCAGCGTCAAGCGTCCAGGCTCGTTGGTTGGATTGAGCGCGTGGATCATTTCAAGCAGGGTGCTTTCCTTGGTGCCGGAACCAACTTTCACGCCGACAGGATTTTGAATGCCACGAAAAAATTCAATGTGCGCATTGCCGGGCACCGCGGTGCGGTAGCCAATCCATGGCAGGTGCGTGGAAAGATCCCACCACCCTTCCCGGTGCGGCACTCGCCGCGTCTGCGCCTGCTCATATGGAAGCACCAAGCCCTCATGGCTTGTGAAAAAATCCACGCGCCGCATTTCATGCACGGGCGAGCCGGCCAGCGTTTCCATAAATCGCAGGCTTTGCCCAATTTCCCGCGTCATTTTCTGATATTCGTCGCGCAAGGGACTGTGTTGCACAAAATCCAAATCCCAATATTCCGGATGGTGCAAATCCGCGAATCCGCCGTCCACAAGCGAGCGGATAAAATTAAGCGTGAGCGCGGAGCGGCTGTACGCGTCGATCAAGCGGTGCGGATCGGGCGTGCGCGCGTTCTCATGAAACTCCAAACCGTTGACCAAGTCGCCACGGTAGGAATCCAATTTTAAATCGCCGCGGGTTTCAAATTCATCGCTACGCGGTTTGGCGTATTGACCAGCGAAGCGCCCCACGCGAATCACGGGGCGTCCGCCACCGTGCGTCAACACCAAGCTCATCTGCAAAAGAATTTTTAACTTGGCCGCGATGCTGGGACTGCGGCACTCGTCGAACATTTCCGCGCAGTCGCCCCCCTGCAATAAAAATCGCTTGCCCTCCGCGGCGTCGGCCAGTTGCGACTTCAGCGATTCAATCTCCCAACTGGTCACCAGCGGTGGCAACTGCGACAACTCCTCCAACGCGTGATCCAGCGCGATTGCATCGGGGTAGCGTGGTTGCTGAACGGCGGGAAAATTTTTCCAGCTTTCAGGATTCCAAGAATTGTTGTGGGCGGCGGCCATTTATATTTCTAACTCGATCGGTCAATCCAATGCGGGTGACAGGAATCGAACCTGCACGGGTTTAAGCCCACTGGAACCTAAATCCAGCGCGTCTGCCAATTCCGCCACACCCGCGGCGAATGAGTTTGGAATGTTAACACCGCAACCCATAGACACGTGTGGTCGATCTTGTCGATAGCATGAGTATTGTGTTTGCTTGAGAGCAATTTACAGCACCATTTATCGGCAGAATCCACCCATGAGCCTAAGCCAAAATGCATCACTTGAACTTGCCCCGCTGTTCGCTCGAATTGTTTTGGCGGTCATCGTGCTTCCCGCGGGCTATGTCTCTATTTTTCGCACATCCAATTTCAGCGACCAAGACACGGCGCGTATTGAAGCCATGGGCAGTCCCGCGAAGATGATTGAGGAGTCGGTGGAAAAAATAAAGCCCGTGGCATTGCGGGAGGAAACCCAAGGCGAATCGGAGAAGCAAGATAATGAAACCAAAGATGAATCCGAAAAGTCAGGCGCGGGCTCCAACACAATGCGCAACCTAAATCACTTTGTGCTTCGCCTTGATGATTGCAAAGTGCCGCAACCTTTGATTGTGGGATGGGTCTGCGCCATCGCCGAACTCGTTGGTGGATTTATTTTGCTGGTGGGATTATTCACGCGCTGGTTCGCGCTACTGCTATTTATTGGTGGCGTGTTTCACATCTGGCTTATAACGTGGCCACAAGTGCGCAACGCATTGCCATGGGAATGGCAACAAGACAAAATGCATTTATTCGCCAGCGCCTTAACGGCGGTGTTGATGTCGCTCAGCCTGCTACTGACAGGACCCGGACGATTCTCTCTGGATCGACTGATCTTCGCCAAGCACCACGCGGATTGACCCGATGAAAACTCCGATGGAGAATCAAGTCGTCAACACGCAAGACACAAACTCTCAAGCGCTGGCGAAAGCCATCCGCGAATGTGGTGGTCGACCGCGTGAAAACTCAGCATTTCGTGGTGTTTTTGCATGGATCGCCTCCCTCGGCGCGCACGCGATCGTGGCGGCGGTGGTCATCGCCGCCGCGGCGACGGCGGTTGGACTTTCGCGCAAGCCAATCGCCCCGCCCACGTTGGTGCTTGATTTTGAACGGCCCGCTTACGCCCCCACTGTGCAACTTGTCACTGCGTCCGCCTCCAGTGGCGAAAATGATTTTCGTCAAGCCGCAAACCTTCCAGGAGCCACGGATGCGAGCGACACATTATTAACTCAATCGCAAACTTTGCAAAGCGCCGCGGAACAGGCGTTGATCGCCGTGCGCCAGGTGCAAGCCCCAATGTCGCTCGCGGCGCACGAGTTTGGGCAGTTGAGCGGGGTCAACAAATCGGTCACTATTAATTTTGCAGGCCTCAAGGCCAGCAACGCGCGGCGCGTGGTGTATTTGGTCGATGCCAGCGGAAGCTTGGTTGGAACATTTCCGCTGATCATCGAGGAGCTTCGCAAAAGTTTGCAACGGCTGGACCCGCGCCAAAGTTTCGGCGTGATTTTTTTCCAGCGCGGCGAGGCCATCACGGTTCCTCCAGGAGGCAACTTGCAATCCGCCACCCCCGAGCGCGTGAGTGAAACCATGAAATGGATCGAAGCCAAAATGATTCCATCGGGCCGCTCAAATCCCATCGCCGCGTTTGAGGCGGCCATGGCCATGCGACCGGAAATTATATTTTTACTCTCGTCGGACATCACCGGCGCGGGCGAATTTGAAATGTCAGAAGTAGCGCTTCTTGCGGGGCTAGAACGCCTCAATCCGATTGATTCCGCTTCGGGCAGACGTCTGACACGCGTGCAATGCATTCAATTTCTTGATCCTGATCCACTGGGAACTTTGCAACGGATTGCCAAGGACCATGGTGGCGCAGAAGGATTCATCAACATCACTCGACAAGATCTTGGACTTGATACTCGCTAGGAACTTCTTATGAAAAAACATTCTGTTGCCTTCGTCTTTGCCTCGCTCATTCCCACCTCCGCCACATTCGCGGAGGGCTTTGGAAATATTTTCTTTGTGACCATGGAAAGCTCTGGGGATGGTACGAGCCATATTGAATGGGTTGGAAGTTGCATGATTTGGCTTTTGATTTTGCTCAGCGTGATCAATGTCTCCTTGATTTCAACTTTATGGACGCGCAACAAAAGTAATAAAATTTTGCCCCTGGAATTTGCCAATGAGATTGACAAACTTCTGGAAGAAGGCCGCACTGAGGAGGTGATTCATTTGGCGGCCGCGGAGGCGAGCGACTACAGCGCCATTTTAAGCGCGGCCTTGAAACAAGCGCCGGCGGGACACGCCAGCATGCTGCGGGCCACGGAACAAACAGGGGAGGAAGTGACGGTGAAACGATTCCGCAAACTGGAGCCATTGAATGTGCTCGGTCAAGTGAGTCCAATGATTGGTCTTTTAGGCACTGTTTACGGGGTTATTATGGCTTTTCAAGCCATCGCCCGAACTGGCGGCAACGCCGATCCCGTAACTTTGGCGGCTGGAATTGGAACCGCGTTGGTCGCAACTTTTTGGGGATTGATTATCGCCATTCCAGCCCTTAGCGCGTACGCGACCATGCGCAACACGGTCGACTCCGCCACATTGGAATCAGTGCGTCGAGTTGAAAAAACCATCAGTCGATTTGCTCCTAGTCACGCGCGTGCGAATGTGGACGGTCGATCGAGGGTGATGGCGGACGCCACCACATGAAGAGCATGCTCACTAGAGGTCCGGTGAAAATAGAGGCAGTGATCACGCCCCTCATCGACATCGCAATGTTGCTGGTGGTTTTCTTTGCGCTTGTGTCGCAAATTGGAATTACAGATTTTGTGAAACTGAATTTACCCAAGCCCTCACCCACGGCCGCTGTCGCTCCGCATAACGAACCTCGGATTGTGATCAATGCCATGGCCAATGAGCAAGGCGAGGTCAGCGCCTGGAGATTTTTAAACCAAGACTACTTGGCGGATCCCGCTGGGATTCAATCCCTCTGCAACGCGGTCACCGCCTCCATTCGAGCCAATCCCGCGGCGGAGGTTCATTTGCGCGCCGACTCCAATGTGAAATACACCTATATTTCGCCGGTTTTAGATCAAGTTGGCAAAGCCGCGACCAAGGCGATTCCGGGACATTTGGTGAAGCTCAGACTCGCTGTACAGCCGGAGCATCGCGGTGGCTGAAGCAACCATTCTTGCGGCGGCGCTAGATCAATTGGCCCGTGGCACGGAGCCGATGGAAGCCCCCTTGCAGATACTGGATGACAAGTTGGCCGAGAAGCGCGCGGCGCGCCGAGGAAATCGTGGCATCAAGCTGAATGTGATTCCAATGATCGATGTCACATTTTTTCTACTGGTGTTTTTTGTGTGCGCGAATAAAACGTTGGATCGCGAGGAATTTTTACGCACGGATTTAAGTCAACGCGGCGGCGCCGTTGTCAGTCCAAATTCCCTCGCGCTGGATGAGCCCCCGCTTCGCATTGAATTATTGCGAATTGGTCAACAGACAAAAATAAAAATTATTGCTCCGATGGCTCAGCCAGACACCTTTGAACAGCTCACCGCTATCTTCAATTCAAAACGGTATTCAACCGAGAATCCATCGGGACTCTTTCCCGCTGATCAACCGATTGAACTCGCTCCCTCCCAGGATGTTCCATGGGATGACGCCGTGGCCGCATTCAATGGCTTAGTTCGCGCCGGCTATCAACAGATTCACTTCGCGGTGCCGCAATGACAGGTATGAAATCAGGGATTTTGGCTTGTTTTATAGCTATAAACACGCAGGCCGCGCCCCCAACTACTGCCCCAGCCAAGGCAGATTCCGCCGAGCAAATCGCAAGCGATTCCTCTGCGACGGCGCTTGAAAGCATCGCCAACCTCAAACAGCGCGTGAAGATCGCGCCAACTGAGGCCACGCAACGAGCGGCCGCCGATGAGCTTCTCTCCATACGGCGGGGTCTTCTTTCCAAAAATAAAAATGATTCCCGCTGGCCAGTCTGGTTGGCGGATCACGCGGAGGATTGTTTCACGATCGCCCTGCCAGCGGGTGGTGATGTGGACCGCGTTATTTTTGGCTTGGCTGGACCTGAAGCGCGCAAGCGCGTGCGTGAGCTGTCGCGTGAAATGTTGCTGGCGGCGGAAGAGGCCGACAGCGCGGCGGTGAATGTGCTCGCCCGCAAAGGGCCTGACTGTCCCACGCCGCAATTGATCGCTCAACTGGAGCAGGTGGAACGCGCGCGTAGAATTCCATTGCTTCGATCGCTTGCGGAAATTTTAAACACGGAGACCAACGAGTACGACACGCAAAAGCGCAGGGCCATGGGTGAAGCCGCGCTTGCCCGCCTTGACTCCCTGGTGAGCGAACTGGATGACCGCACCGCCAGCATTGTGAGTCGCTACGGTGGCTTGGCCGCGGCACGCCTAGGAGATGAACAACGCGCCAACCTGTATCTCTCAATTTCAAGACAAAAAGCCGGTGTTGATGAGGCTTTGCTCACTCTGGCAGATCTGGCTTCTTTGCGCGCCGCGGGCTTGCTCAGGGGGCCAAGCCAAGCCGCCGACGCGGGAGTTGTTCTAGAAGGTTCGAATTCCATAGAGCGCCAACTTGCGATTGCGGAATTGCTTTGCCGTTTGCGCAAGCAAGCCTTGGGTGAGTTGGGAGTGGATGTACAAATCACACAGCGTGCCTGGACTGCGCCGCTTGGAGATGTGTTGCGACAGAGTTCGAAAAATAATATTTCAAAAACGCGCGACGCAGTCTTGGCCAAGCTTGCTTCGATTGAGCGCGATGGCACCCCACTGCCCGCAAGCGACCCGATGTGCGTGATTGCAAGCGCGGATCAAGCGATTGATCGTGGAGAATCCATACATGAAAAAATCAAGATCCTCGAAGCCTTGACCAATGATCCCGGCTTGCTTGGATCAATTCAAGCCGCGGCGTTGAGAACGTTGACACGCATGGACCTGGCCGCCGATCACTGGAGCGAAGCCGCGGATCGCTCCATACGCCTGGCCAAGGAACATGCGGCTGACGCATCGAGTCCGGCGGCTATCGCGTTGGCAATTCGGGTAAGTCACGAATTGGACAAGGGAGTCGACGGTCAAGATCCGATTGCGCGAAATCGCTTGGAAATGGCTGTAAATATAGGTGCAACCACGTTTGCGGATCATCCAGAATTTGGGTTGTGGCAATTGGAGCGCCAAGTGTTGGCCACGGAGGCGTTGGCTGATCAACGAACATGCGCGCTGGAAATTTCCGCGCCCACAGTCGTGATCGCGCAAAGTTCAGTGGCGGTGAACGAGTTGCGCGATCGCTTGAACGCCGCGCAAGCTTGGATTGAATCTGAGAAAGGCAACGCACAAGCCGCGCTTGATTGCTTGGCGCTCAGCGACGGCGCATCTTTGGGTCTAACCGCGACGGCGCGGCGATTGTCCGCGAAAATTTCCGCCAACGCGGCGTTGGCAAAAGATATCTCCACGGATATGGAAGTCATCGCCGCGAACCAGAAAAATCCAGAACTGATCGCGGGTCTCACCGCGCGACGCCTGCGCGCGTTGATGCCGAGCGATCGATGGCCGGCAACCTTGCCTTCTCGCAATGCCAATCTTGCGGCATCAGCTTCGTCGCTTTTTAAGACGCTCTCCATGAGCAACTCAACGGACGCCGTGGCCTGGCTTGACTTGGCAGATTTACTGCGGTTTTCTGCTGAATTTGAGCAAGCCAAGAGCGCCTACCAGAAGTCGTTGCAGTTGAAATCAAATTCCAAGCAAGCATTGCTGGGCAAAGCAGAATGCATGTTTGCCCAAGGCGATCCAACATCCCTTGGCGAGGCGATGTCAATTTACAAGCAACTTTTAGCGGGCAAAGAATATGAGTCCGATCCCACGTTACGCGATCCGTCGTGGTGGCTGTGTCAATTGCGTCAACTGGAAATTTTGCGCGCCGCCAATCGCTGGGATGAACGCGCCACCATGCGCTTGGCGCGCTTGAAAGCCCTTGATGAATCACTCAGCTCGCAAGAATTTACGAACGCCTTCGCCAAAGCCGCCAATCCTTAAGTAAGCGCAAGCACCGCAATATCAATCGTGCTTGGACACAGTGGATGTATTCGCGCCAGTCATGGCCAACAATGTCGCCACCACTTCCTCAAGCGGCACAACGCGTTGCCCGCCACCATCCAGGTCCTTGATCGCAACGGCGCCCTCGGCCATTTCCGCGCCCAGAATCAAAGCGGAGCGCGCGCGGCACTTGCCAGCATCGCTCAGTAATTTTCCCACGTTTTTGGTGGCTTTCCAAGAATGCCGCGCATGCAAACCAGCGCGGCGAATTTGCATCACCAACTTGGGCAACGTCTTCTCGGCGGCGTCGCTTCCATCTGAAATTAAAAACACATCGGGCCGGGGCAAAAGTTGCCCGCCATCCTTTGGCAACAATCCTTTGTCCGCCAACACAAGCCCAAGCACAACATCGCCCATTCCAAAACCAATCGCAGGCATTTTTGGTCCGCCAAATAATTCAACAAGTCCGTCATAGCGCCCGCCACCAGCGATGGCGCGCTCCTTGCCCGCGCATTCGTGCACTTCAAATACAGTGCCGGTGTAGTACGCAAGTCCGCGCACAATTCCAAAATCCCATTGGCACCAATCCGACAAGCCAAGTGAATTTAATTTCTCAGACAACTCGGCAAGCGGAGCCAGCACATCCGCGCCCACCCCAAGCGATGCGGCGACATCATTCATGCTCGCCGAAACTGGAAGTTTGGTTCCCGCGATAGCGGCGAATCTTTTCTGCGCCGCATCATCAAGGCCCAACTTCACGGCGCGCGTTTGAAACTCCTCGGGCGACAATTTGTCGCGTCGATCAAGCAATTCAAAGGCTTCCCCAATGTGCTCGCCCGCCACGCCCGCCGCGGTCAACACAGCCGCGGAAGCGCCACGATGCGCCAAGCGAAAACGCACATCCGTGGGCTTTAAACCAAGCCGTTCAAGAGCAAGCGCCGCGCACGCAATCACATCGCAATCAGCCGCGGCGCCTTCGCTTCCAAGCAAATCCACATTCCACTGCACAAACTCGCGCAACCTTCCACGCTGTGGACGCTCCGCGCGAAAGTGCAAAGGAATAGCGAACCACTTTGTGGGCACGGACAATGTTCCAGCCCGCGCCGCGGCCATGCGCGCCAATGTCGGAGTGAACTCGGGACGCAACGCGTAATCATCGCTACCACCAGCTCTGCGAAAAGAAAAAAGCTCACTGACAATTCCAGGACCGCTCTTGGCGGTGAACAAGGACAAATGTTCAAAGGTGGGACCTTCGATCTCATCAAATCCACAATCCACGCTGGCCTTGCGCCAAATATTTTCCACATGGCGACGCAGTGCCATTTGATCTGGATAGAAGTCGCGCGTTCCCTTTGGACTTTGAAAGTCTGCCATAGTTTGAGATACTAGGGAATTCACAACAACAGTGAGTTGCCTTCTTTGCAACGCGCCCGCGCCAACACCTCAGCGCGCGGAATTCATTTCGGCCATTGATCGGTGGCGTGTTTCAGGCAGGGTGAAGAGCGTCCAAAGGCTCACCAACAAACCCACCATTAAATAGGTCACTGGCCCCCATTGCCACTTCAATGACTCCAGGAACCATGTGGCAATCAGAGGCGAAGTGCCTGCAAATAGGGCGATTGCAAGCGAATACGCCACACTAAAAAGACTGCACCGAATGACGGCGGGAGTGAGTTCCACAATCATGGCGCCTTGCAACCCAAACAAAATTGAAATAGGAATTCCCACCAACGCCTGGCCAATCGCAAACTCGCTCTTGATTCCAGATTGACACAAGTGCATCGCGGGCACTGACACAATTAACAACATCACAACACTGATAATACTGATCAAGCGTCGACCAAATCGATCGCTTAACCAACCACCCGCCAGGATCAATGGAATTTGATACGCCATCGACATTGTGTTGAAACCTTGTACCCATGGCTGGCCTTTGGCAACGCCCTGCTGTAACAAATCTGGCGCCCACACAAAGAACAAATAGAACGCAATGTTGACGCCAGTGACAATGGAAATAATTTCAAAGGTCTTGCGATAATTGCGCGTGATGTCGTTGAAGACCTTCCCCAAACTCAAGTCCTCTTTCGCACTTTGATCCTGGGTCTCGGGCAAACTTGAGCGCAACCAAACTGCGATGGCGCAAATGGGCAGGCCAAGCAAGAATGGAATGCGCCAACCCCACGCGCTGACCGCCTCGGCGCTCAGTTGCCCCTTTAAAATCCAATCCGTTGCCGAACCCAACAAGAAGCCCGTCAGACACCCAACTGATGCCAAACTACTCAGTGTGCCGCGCCAGCGAATTGGCGCTATTTCAGCGGAATACGTCATACTTCCGGTGTACTCGCCACCCACGCTCATGCCTTGACCCATTCGGCACAGCACCATCAATATGGGCGCGGCCAAACCAACTTGCGCGAATGTTGGAAGCAATTCCATGACCAAACTTGAAAGCCCCATCATGAGCACGCTAATGACAAGCATGGCGCGCCGACCAAGGCGATCACCTATGGGTCCAAGCACCATGGCGCCCACTGGCCGCATGAGATAGCCCACCGCGAACACCGCGAATGCGGAAAGTGTTTGCGCAGTCTGGCTTTCGTTGGGAAAGAAAAGCGGTCCAAGCGTGGTGGCTAAATATCCGTAGACCGCGAAGTCATACCACTCCAGCACATTACCAATGGTGGCCGCAAGCATGACGCGAGCGATACCTTCTTTGGAGTGTTGAGTCTGTTGCATACAATAATTGCGCACGCGCGCGGATCATTCAAGCCGTCTTGAATTCCTTGGGCGTGTCGCCTTCACGCATGGATCTTAAAAATATCACCGCGGGTAAACCAGCGAGCGTCCACGTGACCGCGCTATCCATGATCATGGCCAGCGTCCAATCCGTGGGCAGATACTGAAAGTTCCACGCCACCAAATGCACGCCCATGTTCATAAATACAACTGCGGCCAGCAGAACCATGAATCGCCGAAGCGGTCCGTGGCCTGATCCACCCAAACCAATCAGCGCGACTAGCGCCGCGGTGGCGAACAATTCAATGAGAAAACCCCGCACAAACACGCGTGGATCGCTCATGTCGGCGCCGTCATTGTGAAACAGAACCGTGAACACCGGACCTTTTTTGTACGCCGCAACAGTGGCATCTTCGCTAGCTTTTTTTTCTGCTGCCGTTGCCGTTGCGGGCAACACAGGAAAGCCGGGATACAACAGCGCGCCGCTTTGGCTCATGTTCATTTGCACCGCGCTCAATAATTCAACCGGCGCGCTGGCGGGCTTCATGGCCCACGACCACAAATTATTTCCCCACGCAATGCCGCCCCATGTGAACGCAAGCATTGCGCCAACAACGCACGCCAATAAATATCGAATCACCATTCGGGGCCGCCAGCGTAACGACCATACACATCAGCCATGGCCTGCACCATTTCACCAAGCGTGCAACAATCTAGCGACGCTTGCACAAGCGATGGCATGACATTCTCGCCGGCACGCGCCGCAGTGCGAATTCCATCAAGACCCTTCTTGGCCAAGTCCGCGTTGCGCTCACTGCGGAATTTGGCAAGGCGATCATTCTGCTGGGACTCCACCTCATGCGGAATTTGCAGGATCTCCATTTGCCGATCCTCGTTGCCTTCTGGATACGCGTTCACGCCAACGATCACGCGGTCGCCGGCCTCCATTTCCTGGCCAAAGCGGTAGCTGGCTTCCGCGATTTGCCTGCGGAAATAGCCCTTGTGAATGCCCGCAACTACGCCGCCCATGTCATCAATTTCCTTAATGAATTCATTGGCGTCGGTTTCCATGCGATCGGTGAGCGCCTCCACAAACCAGCTTCCACCAAGTGGATCCACCGTGCGATGCACGCCGGTTTCATGCGCCAAGATTTGCTGCGTTCGAAGCGCCACGCGAACCGCGGCTTCCGTTGGCAAGCCAAGAGTTTCATCCATGCTGTCGGTGTGCAAACTTTGGCAACCGCCCAACACGCCGGCGAGCGCTTGATAAGCCACGCGAACAATATTGTTCATGGGCTGTTGCTCTGTGAGCGAGCAACCCGCGGTCTGAACGTGCGTGCGCATAAGCCAACTTCGCTCTTGCTTAGCGCCAAACCGAAAGCGCATAGCGTTAGCCCAAATGCGCCGCGCGGCACGCAGTTTGCAAATCTCCTCAAAGAACTCATTATGGCTATTGAAGAAGAAACTTAATCGAGGCGCGAATGAATCAACGTCAAGACCTCGCTTTAAACACGCCTCCACATATTCCATTCCGTCACGCAACGTGAACGCCAACTCTTGCGTGGCCGTGGAACCAGATTCGCGAATGTGGTAGCCGCTGATTGAAACGGAATTCCACTTGGGAGTGTTCTGCGCCGCGAATTCAATTGTGTCCACAACCAACTTCACGCTGGCCTCTGGCGGATAAATGAATTCGTTCTGGCTGTGGAACTCCTTCAAAATGTCATTTTGCAGGGTTCCGCCCAGCGAATCCCACGAAATACCGCGTTGCTTCGCCATGGCCAAATACATGGCCCAAATCACGCACGCTGGACCATTTATAGTTTGGCTTACTGTGACTTCGCCCACAGGAATTTCGCAATACAAACGGTGCATGTCGTCAATGGTGCAAATGGCCACGCCGCAACGACCCACTTCACCAGCCGCCAACGGATCATCTGAATCACGGCCCATGAGCGTTGGCAAATCAAACGCAGTGGATAAACCCGTGTTGGCCTTGGTGCCTTTGGCATTATCTAGTAAATACTTAAATCTTTTATTGGTGTCTTCGGCGCTACCAAAGCCAGCGAACTGACGCATGGTCCACAAACGATTGCGGTACATGGTCTGATGCACGCCGCGCGTGAATGGAAATTGTCCAGGCTGGCCAATGCGCGCGTGAGGCTTGGTTGAATCCTTGGCGTCGGTGGTGGAAATGTTCGGACCGTATTGCTGTTCAACTTCATAACCAGACAGCGTGACGGCCTCTGGGTTCACAGCGCGCGCTGGAGTTTCGGGCATCTGTGAGGCAGTGTTGGCGTGATCAGAAGTATTTGATTTTAGTGAAGACATTGGATCCTTTCAAGCATAAATACAACCATAGGCGGCAATCCGCTGTCAATCATCATAGGGAATTTTGTATAAAGATCGAAGTCACCGCTACCATTCAATTCTTCATGAAAGCCCGCGCGCATAGAACGGTCGACCCATCCGCATCGCGCGTTAAAAACGCTTTATTTTGTTGGTGTCATCGTTGAATTTAAATTCAAAATCATCACCACCCGTGGCCATGACTATCACGTGTTTCGCATTGGTGTATGTCATTTGGGGAAGCACCTACCTGGGAATGAAGATCGCCGTGACAAAAATCCCCCCGCTGTTTGTGGGCGGCTCACGATTTTTTCTAGCCGGCACTACATTGATGCTGATCTTGGCGGCGCTGGGAAAATTTAAATTTCACTGGCTGGGTAAACCTGCATATTGGCGCGGCGCATTTCTAGTAGGCGCGTTCATGATGCTTGGCGCAAACGGTTTGTTGTGCATGAGCCTAGGGCGGCCAGGTCTGCCATCAGGACTCGCGGCGCTGATCGTGGCAACAACTCCGCTGTGGATGTTGCTTTTAGATCGCTGGCAAACAGGCGTTGGAAAGTTCACGCCACAAATTGTGCTGGGCCTTGTTGTTGGCTTGCTTGGCGTGGGCGTGTTGATGAGCGGAAAACTTTTCACAACCAGCGATAGCGCGCCAATTGATGTGGTCGGCTGTTTGATGGTGCTAGCCAGTTGTATTTTGTGGAGCGTGGGCGGCATTGTGGGCCGGCGCGTTTCACAACCTCCGCATCCGCTCGCTTCAAGCGCATTTCAAATGATCGCCGGCGGCGTGCTGTTGCTGGTCTTCAGCGCGTGCTTTGAAGCATGGAAACCCATCGGTGAAATTCCGTGGAACAATTCCGCATGGATTGCGTGGCTGTATTTAGCCGTGTTCGGCTCAATGATTGGCTTCACCGCGTTCGTCTGGTTGTTGCACCATGTCAGCGCCGCGTCGGTTTCCACGTACGCCTATGTGAACCCATTGGTTGCGATTGTGCTTGGATGGATTTTTCTAAACGAACAACCCGGCTTGCGCACGGCGGTGGCAACCGTTTTTATTCTTGGTGGAGTTGTGGTGATTCAACTTGCGCGCCGAAGCGTGGGGCGCGCGCAAGTGACCACCGTTGCGCAAAGCGACTCGCTCGACAAGTAACACCACTTCATTCGCTACGATGCCCATATGCAAATTGCACCACGGCGCGTACACATTGGTTTGATCATACTCGCGCTTTTTGGCGCGCTACAAATCGCTGGCGACACCGACACCAAGCAAACAAAGAAGCCGCCCGCTATAGACCTGCCCGCCGCTGATGGTGGCGCCAACGCCAAATGGCTTTCTAAAATGGACGACGAAGACCGCAAATCGCTCGCTGAAAAGCTAGGAAAGCCAATTGCGCCCGCATCACCAAAAGTCGAGTGGTTCGGTGGCGCCGCGCCAACCTCGTTTACGAATTGCGTGACCGTGATTCAAAGCGCGCTCGACAAATCCACTGGCTTAAACGCTTCGGAGAAATTGAAAAAAGATCTTCCGCCGGATGTGAAATTCGTGGTGATTATGTCGACCGCGGACGCGGAGAAAACTAAAAAGCAACTTGAGAAGAGGGCGCCGCTTCTGATCGCGCTTGATCCAGAAGGTGCGTGGAGCACACTGCTTGGCTTGCCAACCAAACCAACCAACATTGTGGTGGACAAGCGCGGCAACATTCGCTTTGCGGGGCTAACCCCCAGTGGAATGAAACGCGCGTGCGCATTTTTACTCACCGAAAAAATTGCGCCATCTGATGCGGGCGCAAGTGCGGGCGGCTCTGCTACAGGCACCGCGGCCGCGGCACCCACTACATTTCCAACATTTTCAAACCCAGTTGATGCCGCGAAGGATCGACGCGGCCAGCGCATGATCGCCTTGGCGCCGCAAGAATGGATCACCACGCAACCGGCCGTGGACAAAAAACTTCTTGTGATTGACTTTTGGGCCACGTGGTGCGGTCCATGTGTCGCATCCATTCCCCACATGAACGAGCTTTCAAAAAAATTCGCTGAAAACGCTGTATGTATTGGCATAAGCGATGAAACGAAAGGCGCATTTGACGCGGGATTGATCAAGGCCAAATTAAAATTAGCCTCATTCAATTATTCATTCGCGCTCGATCCAGAACACAAACTGAAGGACTTCTTTGAAGTCAAAGGCATTCCAAGTTGCGCGGTGGTTTCAAGCGACGGCATTGTGCGTTGGCAAGGACACCCAATGACTCTGAATGACGCCACCATGATGCAATTGGTGGCGGCCCAAAAAGCGCTCAGCGGCACGGCAAAATAAAATCAGAATCTTTCAACCCCGCTTGGTCTCAAGTTCTTGCCAGCGCACATACAACGTGTGGATTTTTTCTTGCGCCTCATCAAGCGACTTGCACGCCGCGGCCATTTTCACATGGTCGGCGGCAACGGCGGGATCTGCCACGCGCGCCTCCGCAACAAGCCGCTCTTTTTCAGCGGTTTCAACCGCGGTTTCCATGGCGTCTAGTTCGCGTTGCTCCTTGAAACTTAATCGCGTGCGCTTGCTTGTTGCCGCACCCGCGGCTTTGGCGGCGCGGTTTCCTTCCATGCGCGTTGTGCGGTCGCGCTCGGCCACTTCTTTTTCAGCGCGCTCCAAACACGCCATGGCTTGATCAAGACTTGCAACCACCGACACGCTGGCGTCGGGCGCGCCAATCACGGCGATACTTTTTGCCAAGCGCTTCAACATGGTGCGATCATGCGTGACCAACAATACGGCGCCAGGAAAAGATTCGATCGACTCCTCCAGCACCTCAAGTGTTGGAATGTCCAAGTCGTTGGTAGGTTCGTCCAATACCAGAATGTCGGCGGGCTCAAGCATCATGCGCGCAATGTGCGCGCGTGCCCGCTCGCCACCAGAAAGATTTTTTACAGTTTGCAGAAGTTGCGCGTCCTTAAAAAGAAATCTTCGCGACCACGCGGTGATGTGCATGGAGCGACCTTGAAAATCCACAACCTCGCCCAGCGGACAAATAGCGTCGCGCAACAAAGTATTTTCTGGAATGTCGGTGCGTTGCTGGCGCAAAATCACAACGCGCGGCATTGGATCGGCAAACCGAATGTCGCCCGTGTCGGGTTTCATGTCGCCGCACAAAATGCCTAAAAGCGTGGTCTTTCCACTGCCATTCGGGCCCATCAAGCCAAGGCGATCGCCTGGCGCAATTTCCAAATCAAGGTCGCGAAACAGCGTGCGGCCATCAAAGCCTTTGCTAATACCAGTTGCCACAACCAAGCGACGCGTACGGCGACCACTGGCTGTGAAATCCACACGCGCTCCACCCGCGCCCGCGGCCTCATTGCGCGCGGCGATTGCGCTGAGCACATCGCGCCGATCCGCGCTCTCATCAATGCGGCTCTTGGCCTTGGTGCCGCGGCCTTGTGGACCGCGCGACAACCACACATCGTCCATGCGGACTTCATTGGCAAGCGTGGCCTCGGCGCGGCCTTGCGCCTCTAGAAATTCATCTCGTCGACGAAGGAACTCGCTGTAGTTGCCTTCGATCATGAGCGTGCCTTGCGGATACGCGCGGCTTAATTCCAACACGCGCGTTGCCACGCGCTCCAAGAACGCGCGATCATGCGTCACGAACACGCACGCACCCGCACGAATGTCATTGGTTCCGCGTGATAAAAATTGTTCCAGCCAACGAATACCTTCAACATCCAAATGATTTGTGGGCTCGTCAAGCAAAAGCAAATCGGGCGTGCCCCCCGCTTCGCACAAACCGCAGGCAATAGAAAGGCGTTTTTTCCATCCACCCGAAAGCAATTCCACGGGCTCGTCCATGCGTGAATCGGGAAACCCAAGCTTGCCCAGAATCACACTGCCAAGAACTTCGGCCTCAAGCGCGTCGCCGTGCACGCTTGCGGACTTCAACGCCGCGGCGGTTGCGGCCGTGCGCGGCGTAAGACCCGCGGGAAAATCATCGCGCTGACTTACAAACACAATCACCGCGTTGCGCTGTGTGCGCACCAAACCGTGATCGGGTTCTTCAATTCCTGCAAGCATGCGCAACAACGTGGTCTTGCCGGCGCCGTTAGGGCCAATAAAACCAACGCGGTCGCCGTCGGCCACGCTAAATGAAACGCCGCTGAATAATTCGCGCAGGCCGTGTGACTTGGAAAGATCTTTTGCGGTGATAAGCATGATTGGTCAACCCGAGCGAAATGTCGGGTCGGCGATCATACGAGAAACGCGCCGCATTGCGTTACTGCGTGAAAGTGCCACGGCGCGTGGCTAAATACCCTTGTCAATTTCTTGTAAATTAGAAATCAATTGTTCATTGACGAGCCGCGCCTTGACAACATATTTTTTACGCGCGCATTGACGCGTTACGCCCCACCACCAGCTTGCACCACGGGTTGCGCGCCGCGATCGCTGACCAAAACCACAAGCAAATTGCTCACCATTTGCGCTTTTTGCTCGGCGCTCATAACCGCCAATTTCTTGGACTCAATTTGCGCCATGGCCAACTCCACCATGCCCACCGCGCCTTCCACAATTTTAAATCGCGCCGCCACCATGGCCGACGCTTGTTGCCTCTGCAACATGGCCGCGGCAATTTCTGGCGAGTAACTCAAACTGGAGATGCGGCTTTCCAACACTTCAATGCCCGCGCCACCAAGACGGCCATCAAGTTCTTCTTTCAATTTTGCGCCAACCAAATCCGTGCTACCGCGCAGGCTTGTGCCATTCACATCGGGCGAGTCGTAGTGATAGCGGCTTGCCAAATTGCGCAGTGCGGACTCGCTTTGAATTTCTACATAGCGCTCGTAATTTTGCACGGCGAACAGCGCCTCCGCTGTGTCAACAACGCGCCACACAACTACCGCCGCAATATCAATCGGGTTGCCATCAAGATCGTTCACCTTCACGGGGTTGCGCGAACGAGTTGCCTCGCGAATCACTTTTCCCGTTTGATCTTTCACGGCCTCGGTCTCAAACGCGCCAGTTTCAAATGTGCGCACGCGCAGAGTGATTTTTTTCTTCATGGTGAACGGATTGGTCCAGTGAAATCCAACTTTGCGAACCGTGCCGCGATAGTGGCCAAACAGCACCATCGCGCGACTTTCATTGGGACCCACCACAAAGAAGCCCGCGACACAAATAAGTAGTGAAAGAAAAATCAAGACGGCCAAAATAATTGGCGGCGGTTCTTGCATACGCACGCCGTCCATGAAAATGGCGAGGGCAAAAAGTAGAATGAAAATCCACAACGGCACAATCAGCCAGCCCGAAAATGGTTTAAACAGATTCTCGCGAAACAGAGACGCGCCGAGCAATCGTTGCGTAGATGCGGCGCCATCACTTGATGTTGTTGATGTGGTGCTTGTCATGCCCCCATTATAGTTTTATTTGCGCTTGCCACAAGCGCGTCGCCTTCGCGCTTACGCCGCAAACTTCCTAAAGTAGCGGCACGCACTGCCAACCAAACAAACCAAATCATCTCAGAAAACATTCCAATGAGCGACATTGATACATACAAACAGCAAGGCTTCGGTAACTCAACTGGTTTTGGCGCGCGCCCCGCCCTGTTGATTGTGGATCTTCAAGTGGCATTCACTGACCCGAAACATTTAGGCGGCGGCAACATTCTTGCCGCGCTCAACAACACCAAAAGTCTGCTTGCGGTGGCGCGCCAGTGCGGCATTCCGGTGGCCCACTCGCGCAATGTGTTTGACTCCGTGGATGCCAGCGTGTGGTGCGTGAAAGTTAAGAGCCTGAAAGATCTCACGGAAACCGCGCCCGCAAGTCAGATTGTGGAGCAAGTTGCTCCAGTGCCTGGCGAATGTATTGTGCGCAAGACAAAGCCATCCGCGTTTTTTGAAACACCACTTGCAGATTGGCTACACCAAAAAAATGTAGACACCGTTATTGTGGCGGGTTGCACGACCTCTGGTTGCGTGCGCGCAAGCGTGGTGGATTGCATCAGCCACAACTTTCGAACCGTGGTTGCGCGCGATGGTGTTGGCGATCGCGCACTTGGACCGCATGAAACAAGCATGTTTGACATGCAGCAGAAATACGCCGATGTTCTGAGTTGCGCGGAAATTGCGGCGCATTTGCGCGGCGCGTTGGCTAGCTAGAAATAAAAGAGTTTGCCACAGGGTCTTAGACAACCACGCTGCGTAAATACTGAGCCTCTGGCCCTCCAATAAATCAAAATGATGCGTGATCTTGGCTGCTCCCAGCCGCTAGGACAAAGCACCACCGCTTCAAATTAAATGGCGAAGTACTTGGCCTCTGGGTGATGCACAATAATCGCGCT
>CALFOZ010000090.1 GCA_937919205.1 uncultured Planctomycetia bacterium | reverse complement strand
ATCGCGATCAACAGGCCTTCCAAGACCTGCCGGCATAAATCCTGCATCTGCACACTTCAGTGTTGCAAGCAATTCCAACGCACCTGCCGCCCCAAGTGGATGACCGAATCGGCTCTTGAGCGCAGTCACTGGAATACGCGGCAGATCTACACCAAATGTTGTGCAATACGCCTCATACTCCGCTGAATCATTTCCAGCAGTTCCGGTTGCGTGAGCAATCAAGAGGTCCGGTATTTTATTTGCAACAGCGGTAGCCAGGGCAACGGCCGCACCTCGACCTTCGGGATGCGGCTGTGTGAGATGGTGAGCATCGCTCGACTCGCCGATTGCTTCAATGATCGCCAACGGAACTTCTCCACGCTTCAATGCATCCGGAAGCAATCGCAAAAGCACCAGCGCACATCCTTCGCCGAGTTTCATGCCCTGACGTTCGTGCGCAAAGGGACTGAGTGGTCCAGTGGCGACCAATTGCAGTGCTGAGAATCCGCCATAGGCAAACTCAGAGATGGGGTCGTAACCACCCGCAATCACGCATGAAGCCGCACCCGAGCGCAGTACTGCGCAACCGTGCGCAATGGCACTGAGCGCCGAGGCGCAAGCGCACGACACCGTGATTGCTGGCCCAGCAATTGGAAGCCCAACTAAGGCATGACTCATGACGGAACCAGCAGGAATTTCTGTGTACGACCGCAGTGCATCGGACGGACATCCGGCATTTTCAAAGCGCATCGCCGCGCCGCAATGGCGCATGCCTGCCAATGTAGTTCCAAGCACCGTTGCCACTTGAGAAGCTTCGACCGCAAGAGTTGCGATTGGATCGATGCCGAGTAATTGATCAAGCGCACGTCGAAGCAACTGCTCCGCGCGATTCGTGTTCAACAAGAGTTTCTGTGATTCATCCGTAGACCCGCCAAGGTCCACTTGCCCGACACCTGCCTCGTAAGCGGGTCTCTGTTCTAAAGCACTCGCAACTCCAATGCCAGAGTCATCACCGCGCAATGCCGCAACCATGGCGTCTAGGTCAGTACCCATAGCGCTAAGCGCCGCCATTTTCACAATTGCGATCGGCACAGCAGTCACCGTACACCACGCGGCGCATAGATCAACGCAATGACCGTGCAGATAAAAGAAACCGCGACAAGCATTGCAATGGAACGACCATCAAAATATCCATTCATTGCTGAGCTACAGGCATCAATCGCCCACGCTGGAAACAGCCAACCACCCAGGGAAGCAATGGAGTTTGGAAGTAAAATGCGTGGAATCATGCTTCCGGAAAGGGCACTCAGAACCAACGCAATGACTGGCGCAATCGCCACAAAGCGAGCACGAGAACCGCAAAGCGCCGCAAGAGCAACAAAGAAAGCCGCGCTGGCAACGGCGGCAACACTGCTTGCACACACCAAGGCAAACACAGAACTTGGAATCAACTTGAACACCAATGCGCCCCACGCCAGCGTCAAGGCTAATTGACACCACGCGATACATGAAATTGCACAGATGCGTGCCATCGTGCAGGCACCCGCACTGATTCCAAGAGATCGCAGTCGATCCTGTAATCCAGAAGCATCATCGCCAAGGCTACGGGATGCAATGGATGCCGATGAGAACATGATGAAAATGAGGGCGATGCCTGTCGCACTCCCGCACACAAGCATGCCATCTAAAGAAATCACTTCTACCGCCAACACCGAAAGACCAACCGCAAAGGCGCGCGCATGAGCTGCATTCACAAGTTGTAGCGCCGCATCGGACGCTCCTGGTAGCGGGGATGCCGCCTCAACCAACACGCGGGGATCAGCCCGATGAAATCCATTGGGGATACGAATAGTGGCAATCGTTTTATGGCTACTGGATTGTCCGTCCAAAGACTCAAAGACATAGACACGTTCCATCGATGACGACTTGAGTGCTTCGGCAAACAGCCGAGCATCTGTAGATCCAGATTCATCAACAATCGCAATCTCAAACCGAAAGCCATCGGTCGCTTCAAGATGCCGGTAAAACAGCGCGATCAGAGTAAAAAAAGCGATGGGCGCCAAGAGCGTCAGGAAGGCGGCCACTCGATCCGATACAAACGAACGCAACATGATGAGCGTTAAAGCAATCATGCTCCACCATTGCGAATCTGCATGAATGCCAGCCATTGTGAAGGGTGCTTGCGAATGGCCGTCTCAAGCGCCGCCACAAGCGCGCGTTGCACTGGATGCGATGCCACCTGCGCAGAGCGCAGTGATTCCACTTCACAGTAAATCGGCGCCATCATTTCCACTTCAAGCTCCTCAGCATGTCGGTAACAGAAGGTAGGAACGATCGGCGATCCGCATGTCAAAGCCAGACGAACCGCGCCAGTTGGAAGAACCGTGTCTTGGGCACCTAAAAATGGAATTCGAGATCCCTTCTGCATTGGCATGACGCGGTCCGCATGCAACACCACGACTTCGTTGGAGCGAAGTGCATCTTGTAGTGCCGCCCATGCAGATACTCCATTACTGACTGCGTGCTCAATGACTCCAAGCGATTGCCGTAACGCACTGCGTGCACGCTCAAATCGTGGCATTGGGTCCGGATGAAAGAGCACATGAATGCGCGGCTCAAACTTTCGTAGAAGTGCAATGGATGGCTCGAACGCTCCCATGTGAGCGCTGGCCACCACAAGCCCACGACCCTGTGCACGCGCCGCGCGATAATCATGTTGCCCTGAGAATTTGGAAATGCGTGCAACCAACACATCAGCCGAAATCCCTTGAGAGAGCAGTATGTCCGCAATAGAGCGTTGCATATTCAGAGCCATGTCAGCGGCCACGGCGCACACTTTAGATTCAGCGGCCATGGGCCCAAGCGCAAGCCGTGCGTTCTGGCGCAGAACTCTGCGCCAAGCAGGTGCTACAGCCATTCCACCCATGGCAACGGCTCGTCCCATGGCAGGGGCAAGTGCAGGCCATGAACGAATGGCACGAAAGTAGACACCATCAATCAAGATTCGCGCAGGATGAAATACAGCGAGCGTCATAGACAGACCTCCACGCGCTTCGCAAAACTTGGTTGATCATGCAACCATGACGGCGCATGCGATGCCAGAATGACCGCCCCGCGCCGAACCAACACGGCCTCAATAGCACGTACCAAAGCTTCGCGCCCACCCGAATCAAGACCAGCATCTGGTTCATCAAGTACAAGGATCGATGGTGAGTGAATCATCGCACATGCAAGTGCTACGCGACGGCGCAAGCCACCTGATAGGCGGTCAACCCGCTGTGAAGCGTGGAGTTGAAGACCAAAGTCACTCAGGCCGCGCATGACGGCGCTTGGTCGTTGAGCACTTGGAACTTTTGCTAGGCGTGCGGCTGATTCTAAATTTGCAGTAACGCTGAGCACAGAAAATAATCCACCTTCCTGCGGATGAAACCCTGGAAGCAACGCCGTTCGGTCAATCCATGCCTGACCTGCCGAAGGCTTGAGCGCACCAACCATGCAGGCCAAGAGCGTGCTCTTACCTGAACCATTCGCCCCAGTCACATGGACGAGATCGTTAGAGCGCGCAACGAAATTCACCTTGGAAAGAATTTTTCGCGCGCCATAGGAAAAGCAAATGTCCTGCGCGCGCGCAAGTGGTCGACCACCCAACGGCATCTGCAACGGCCCAGGTACTCCAGTAAGGACAAAGCGTGCGCCACGCATGCGGCGCACGTGGATATTCAAGAGACCGGCGGCTTCGGCAACCGCACGAGCCTCGGCCATGGTGAAGCTGCGTCGCACACTCGCCGCCGCATCATGCCGCAACTCACGCCCTGCAGTGATTGTGCAAAGCTGCGCAACCCAAACACCGATCGGTTCACGAATGAGATCGTTCCACACCACGAGCTCGCGCGCCACACTTGCCATAGCCCGCAGACCAACGACCACTGATTCATCATCAAGGTGGTGCATGACCAACGACGCATGTGCAACATCAAAGCTTCGTGCCCCAAGAGTCTTGTCTGCCACCAGAAGATCAACAACTTGAAAGGACGGTCCCGAACCGAGTTTCCCATCGCCCGACGAAAGTACATACGCCTGTCCAATCTCAAGAGCGTCCTCATTTCGGTCAGTACAAAGAAAAGAGCATTGCCAACCACGTTCTGCGGCTTGCTTCAAAAATCGCACAGGAATATCGGCGCCACCGCATCCAAAGTCGACCAGTGAGATTGGTCGACCGGAAATATTTGGCACATTGTCAGCAACCGCATCAACCAGCGCCTTCGCAGCTGAAGTGGCTCGGTTGAGATGACTTAGAAATCGATATTCGCTACGAAGAACTGCACGACTTGGAGCCGCGTCGTCCATGCTCTCGCGTTCTCTTGATCGGCGGATGAGTCGTGGAAATTCCAAAGTACTTGCACCATACCGCAACCATGCCAACAGAACATCATCGCTGGGTTACAATTTTTTGCATGCACATTTCAAATGTATTCACCTCCGTTTTTGTAGCCCTCATCATTCTTGCTGGCTGTGCAACATCTGACTACGGGCGAATCACAAATAAGATTTCAGCCTATGAGGGTCAGGCGGCGACGGAGAGGGACAAACTCAAGACCGCGAATCCACAATCCAAACTCGCGATCTATCAAAGCCTGATGAAGATTTACAACAATCAATTGCTCATTACAAGGCGTATCAATCCAGAAACGAATCCGTCATATAAAAAAGGCACAATCACGCTCGAGCAATCAAAGACGCAGAACGCTGAACGAGTTGCAAATCTTGAGAACAGCTTGGAACAGACCATCAAGGCGCGCGATGAGCTACTTCGCCAACTTCAAATGTCCGCCACGCCTGCATCGGTATCAACTCCTGCAACACCGACCGCGCCTGCCAAGGAGTGACCACGGTATTGTCTTACGCCGTCTGCTTTGATGATGCATTTGTGTGTCACGCCGTCCTTGCATAGAAGGCATGCCTGACTTCCGGTTCTGATGGCGTGCGCTTAGGTTGTGCTCAAGCCCAACCCTGATCGCAGGATGTTGCCAGCCACTGAGCGCATTGCTCCATAGAAACGCCCCGCACCAAGCGCGCGACACGATGCGGCAGTGGCTATGGCGATCGCTTCAACATCTGATTCATTCACCACCAATGGCGGCATAAATTTGATCAATGGTCGACGCGCGCCGGTTGTTTGCGCCAGAATCGAATGCGCTTGAAGGAGTTCCATGATGGCGGCTTGACCGATCATTGGCTCAGTGAATCGTCCAAGAAGTGGAATCTTTGCAAAGCTTGGAACACGGGCTGAATCAATATCCACGCCGATCATTAATCCTTTGCCACGGATTTCGCGCACGCACGCAATCCCGGCACACTCTTGCCGAAGTCTGCGCATGAGTAATTCGCCCAATTCCGCGGCGCGCGCCGCCAACCGATCCTCAGCAATCACTTCAAGTGTTGCGATCAACGCAATCATTGCGAGTGGACCTTCATGGAAGGTGGAACTATGCACGACCGAGCGATCCATAGAAGAGAAGGTTGAATCCCAAATATCACTGCGAACTAAGACTGCGCCAACTGGCACAAATCCGCCGGAGAGTGCTTTCGCCATGACCACAATTTCTGGTTCTACGCCTTCGTGGTGTACTGCAAGAAACGCCCCAGTCCGCGCCGCACCAGTTTGAATTTCATCAGCAATCAGAAGCGTGCCATATTGTTTGCACAAGGTGTGCACCTCACGCAACATGCCCGGAGCAAGTGAACGAAGTGTTTTTCCCTGAACAGGCTCAACAACCATGGCCGCCACCGTTTGACTACTCAGAAGGCGTTCAAGCGTTTCAAGATCACCAAACTCCACAATCGTTGCCCCCGGCAACAGCGGGCCAAATCCATGCCGCAAATCTTCATTGCCATTTATAGAGAGGGCGCCGTAGGTCAGGCCATGAAAGGAGTCTGACCATGCAAGCAAACCGGGTCGACCAGTGTGCTGGCGCGCAAACTTAATTGCCGCCTCGACGGCTTCCGTACCTGAGTTGGTGAAGAACACACGTTCAACGCTTCCACCACATTGCAATGTGAGACGGCGGGCCGCTTCAGCTGCAAGCGGGTTCAACTCCCATCGCACCCATGCCGGAGGCGCAAGCGCAAGGCACTGTGCAATGGCATCCACAACTACCGGATGACCGCGACCAAGAGCAAGCGCCCCATAGCCAGCCAAGCAATCAAGCACGCGATTGTCTTGAGCATCCCAGAGGTACTGACCTTCACCGCGAACGTACGTGCGATCGAACCCAATCACATCCAACAACTTTGCGAATGCCGGGTTCATATGCCCAACGTATGACTCCCGCGCATTTGCTCGGGCGCTCGCTATCAGACCAGCAATATCAATCCGTTGCGACATTACAGTGCAGACTAACCTATTCAATGTATGCCATCGTTTGTGGGAATCGTTCCTTTTTACAACCACGCCTTGACGGTCACGGATGTTCTTGTCGGCGTACACGCACAAGGTTTGTATGTCATCGTGGTTGATGACGGTAGTACCGACAGTGGCGCCAACATTGTCTTGGAATGGTTGAACGCAAATCCTGCATCCGGCGAATTGATTCGCCTTGGCAAGAATCAAGGAAAGGCCGCCGCGCTCCTAGCAGGCTTTGCGGCCGCGGATCGCTTTGGTGCAACTCACGCACTCACCATTGATGCCGATGGCCAACATGATTGCGCGCGCATCGCCACGTTCTTACAGGCAGTACCAGCGCAAGGCGCAGATCAAACGCTTGTCCTTGGCGACCGCCGCGCTTTGCCTTGGAACTATCCAACTGCGCGTCTGTTGGGAAGATTTCTTAGTGGGCTTGCCGTGCGTGCTGCGTGTGGAGCCATTGTTGGCGATGCCGCTTGCGGAATGCGCGTCTATCCCGTGGCCATGATCCGCACATTGCGATGTCAGAGTGGTCGATACGCGTGGGAAGAAGAAGCCGTCATCCGTTTGGTATGGGCTGGCGCACAGGTGCAACAGGTAGAAATTCCTGTCATCTATAGACCTGCTTCCATTGCACCAAGTCACTATCAATTTAAACGCGACTGGACTGAAGGCACTATGGTTCTGGTGTGGGGCATCATTCTGCGGGTATTTAGTATTGGGCGAACTTGGGCGCGGGTTGGTTCAGCGCGCAGTGATCTTTTTTGGCCGCTTGGTCGGCGTAACCACATGGCGAACTGCCTGATGATCATGATGGCCGCATACACGCTTGCGATCACTGGCTTCACGGTAGGGGCGCTCACGGCGGCGGGGGCTTCAATAGCAATGGTTACTGCGGCGCTTGCCGTGCTTGTGTGGATTATGTTTCGAACCAATGGACCGCTGTCGATGGTTGTCATCGGCGGGATCGCGGCCAGTATCGCTCCAGTGACAACGCTGATTTGCGCGCCACTTCTTGGAGCGTTATGGATCGTCATCACCGTGAATCGACTGCGCACATCCCGTTAACTAGACAACGCGCAGAGCTTCGATCTCACAACGCATCCGAGCCAAGAATTCGCTATTTGATTCAGCTGAACCAATTCGCATAGGCGAGCCAGCATTCACATGAACCGCACCGGTATTGATGAACTTTCCGCCCACTGGAAGCAGTCGCTCGCTGCCTTCAATCCATATTGGCAGCACACGCGCACGGGTTGTGCGGGCAATGTGTGCAACTCCACTTCGAAATCGACCCAGCGATGCGCTACGAGCTCGTGTTCCTTCTGGGAACAGAATGACATTCCAGCCAGACTGCAACAGTTCAGTGATTCGCTCAACACCATCACCCATGTCATCACCGCGACCAATAAGACAGACGCGATATGTCCGTACCACATAGGAACATAATGCTGTACGAAACAATCGCTTCACACCACGGTCCGTATCGGAAGGCGAAAAAAAATCACGAGCACCCACCGTGGCAGTCCGCGCACGAATCACGGCAGGAAGCGCGTGGCGAATGGCCGCCGTGTCGAGCAAGCTCCGATGATTCGCTGAAAGAATCATCGGACCCTCCGCAAACTTTGCGGTGTCAAACCCCGCTGAACTGAATTGCACTCGACAAGCATGCTTGATCAAGTCACTACTGCGGTCGCCAATCCAAGCAAATACATTGGCGGCAGGTCCGGTTAACGCGCGGACTGATTCAGGCAATTGCACGGGCTTTTGAGCGTCAATATCTTCCACCGCTAGCGCGCCTTTCCAATCAATTGGATCTCCAGTCGATTGTCACCAGCTGTCGGCACAATGGCGCATGCACTCCAAGATGGCGGGCCGATTGGCAAAGGATGACCACTAAAGCCCCACGGTTCATTTGGGATTCCCATTGCACCCCGTCCGAGTTCCTTGTCCGAATCAAGGTCTTGAAAGACAGACACCACAACTGTGCGCCCAGATTGTGCGCGCAGTTCAAACTCTGCTCTTTCTGTGGATGCGGGAATAGTGAACCCTTCGGAAATTCCATCAGGCTTCAGAAAGGTCGCGCGGTCTTCGTACAGCGCACAGCGAATCACACCGCGGCCAGGCGCAATGCCGAGCACAGTGACATACAGCGTTGCCGGCGCGCTGTCAGCAACCACCGTCTCGGCGCAATGACATCCAAAGTGCGTCATCATTGCCATTGCAAGTATCAGCACGCGCATGGGCAAGACCAAGCACGCCGCACGGCCACGTGCAGCAATCACGCTGCACTCTTTTCGCCAACGTCCTTCGCGACATTCAATTGACTGAGACGTTTGATTCGACAATGCGGCTTCTTCGATTCTTCGGCGAGTCGCTTCTGCTGGCAAAGCTACGCCTGAGCGCTGTTGGCATTGTGATAGTGAGTCATAGGATTCTGCCGCTGGATACGAGAATGTCATTTTACAAAATCAAGAATTGTATTGGAGCAAGTTTTACGACCAAGCACCTTACTTGAAAAGAAAACTGTACCTTAATTTTTAGGTATTGCATCCGACGAACCAGATGAAATATTTTGGTTGGCAACAACCAATCTCAATGATGTGTTGGATCAACAAACCATTGACTTTTGTTTTGATTTTTTCTGCCGCAGTCATTGATCGTTATGACAAAATTACGAATACATAAAATATTCACATCAGGACTTGCACGCGTTGTTGGCGAATGGTTTGTCAAGCGCTCGCCCGCGACACTGAAAAAGGAAGTTCTTATCAATAAACACTACATCGGATACTTTGACACTCCGAAGAAAACCAACCATGCGGTGCTCAAGAGGCTCAAGGCTCTGGCGTTGTAAAGTAAGGGGCAGCGGCGCGTTGTCGCGGCCAAACCACATTGACAACAGAGGGAACCAACATGTCCACGGAGAAATCAGCCAGCCTTTACTTCAAGGAAGGCACGAGCGACAAGGTCTACAACGCTACGATCGAGGATGTCGACGGCGGCTACGTCGTCAACTTCGCGTACGGCAGGCGCGGCAACTCGCTTACGACCGGCACCAAGACGACCAATCCGGTCAGCCTGAACGCCGCCGCCAAGATATTCGACAAGCTCCTCAAGGAGAAAACCAGCAAGGGATACCAGTTCGTGAAGGACGGAGGTCAGTCGATACCGACCGTGACCAGGACCGAAACGCCCATCCCTAGCAAGTGCGTCCTGCTCAACCCTGTCGACGCGGAGACGGCGGACAGGATGCTCAACGGCAAGGACTGGTCGATGCAGGAGAAGGTCGACGGCGTGAGGTTCATGCTGGAGAGCAAGGGAGGGAAACTGCGCGGCTACAACCGCCGAGGCGCGGAGGTCGAGGTGCCGAACGACGTGAAGGATTTCTTCAAGAACGTCGAAGGCGACTTCACGTTGGACGGTGAGCTTGTGGGTGACGTCCTGCACTGCTTCGACCTGGTAGACGTGAGTAAGGGGTTCGCCGAAAGGTTTCACGAACTCTGCGCGCTGTTGCCGGCGAAGCCAGGCTCGAGCGTCCGCGTCGTGAAAACCGCCGACACGAGGGAAGACAAGAGGCGCCTCTACAACTCGGTCTTCGAGACGAAGGGTGAAGGCGTCGTGTTCAAGCGGAAGGAAGCCAGGTACACGGTGGGGAGACCGCCGAGCGGCGGCGACTACCTCAAGTTCAAGTTTTGTGAGACCGCGAGCTGCCAGGTCGTGAACGTCAACGACAAAAGGAGCGTGAGCATAGCCCTGAAGTCCGACGTCGGGCTGGTGCCAGCCGGGAACGTGACGATACCTCCGAACCACGACGTGCCGCCCGTTGGGTCCGTGATCGAGGTCAGGTACCTGTACGCCTTCGAGCCAGCGACTCTCTACCAGCCGGTCTATCTCGGCGTCAGGAACGACTGTGAAGTCGACAACGCCAGTTCTGTGAAGCTGAAGGCAGTGTGACTGTATGCGATTTGAAAGATTTCAAAGCTGACCACACGTTCCCCCAGCTGCCGCGCGTCGAAGCGACGGTATTGGTTGCGGGGATGGTCGGGACCACGATCGCGTGGGACCTCTCGAGGATGGGATACGACGTCACCGTCAACAAGTAAGGTAAGGTAGATGAATTATGCCAGAACCTCTGACACCCACGCCAAGCCTCATATCACACCTTGAGATGTACGGGATACGCCACTTGCAAATACAATCCGCCGCCGAGGTTTTGGAATTGGTGCTGAGGTATTATCCCGCCAATCAAATGCCGGTGAAAACCCAATATTTAATTGAAGGATTGTTTGAGGAAGGGAAAATATGAGGCCAAAAACACTTGCGGAAGTGGCGCGCCAAACCGCGGGCGGCGAATCATTTGACCGCTGTCTTGCAAACTTTCTGGATGAGTTCTATTGCGCCCCAAATGCGAACGCCTTGGCTGAAACTCCATTATTTTTGGCTGGCGAATTTGGCGAGATTGGTTCAGTGCAAGACGCATACCTTGCGGCAACTGCGGAAGAAATTGCGCGGGCGCATTCGCTTGCGTTGCCAGAGTGGGCGCACAGCGAGGCGCGAAAATTACATACGCCTTGGTTCTCTTCGCAACTTGCGTCTTTACGAGCGGTTTTAATTTTGGAAAGCCCCGCTGGATTTCGATCGCGCAATTTATTTATTAGTGAAAACGCGCTGACGCGCGCATAAAATGGAGCGCGTTAACACCCGCACGCACACGCACACCCGCATGCATACGCACGCGTACACGCACACGCACACGCACACGCACACGCATGCACACACAGACGCTCACCCATGACTCAAATCAATCCCATTGCCCAACTGAATGAAATGCTGCAACGGCGCGATTTTGGCGCGGTGTTTGCGCTGACTGACACCCTGCTGCGCAAATCGCAAAGCAACGCAAGTGCCTGGCACGCCCGCGCCCGCGCCGCGTTTGGCGTGGGTCGGCTTGGTCTGGCGGACGAATGCATTGACCGCAGTATTGCGCTGGGTGAGAAGGCGCACGACGTCATGTTGCTACGCGCCATTATTCACCACAGGCTTGCGCGAAGCGACCTGGCAATTGCTGGCTTGCGCGCATTGATGGCAAGCAATGCGCCAAACTCCGTTGACGCAACATTGGCCCTGGCGGAAGTGCTGCACCGCGCGGACCGCCGCGACGAACTTCAGGCGTTGGTGACCAAGGGCGGCGCGTGGTTGTTGGATGAGCGCGCGGACATTTTCACCGCGCGTGTCACGGCCAAGACCGATCCCCAAGGCACCGCCGATCGGCTGGAATTGTTGGCTCGCGGCGGCGGTCAAGCCATCATGCGACGCATCGCGGGCTTTGACGCAGTTCGCATGTTGGACGCGGCGGGGCACTATCGCCGCGCATTTGATTTGGCCACGCACTTGCATGCAACCACAAGCGAGTCGTTTGATATTGACGGACTCATTGCAGACACGCGGCAACAACACGCCTTGCTTGCGCGCGCAAAGCCGTGGTTCTTGCCACGCGCGCCCGCTGTGAATGGCGTTGCGTTGGTGGTGGGCATGCCTAGAAGTGGAACGACATTGTTGGAGCAAATGCTTGATCGACACCCAGACATCAGTGGCATTGGTGAGTACGACGGTGTTACAAATATTGGCAACGCCGTGCAAAGCGCTGGTGCGTGGCCTGGCGGCCTGGGGATTTTGGACACTGCCGCGGCAAAGCAGATGCAGAACGACTATCTCCAAGGCGCGCGGGCCAGACAGCGCGCCAACACGCGCTGGACATTTGACAAGTCGCTTCACGTTTGGAAATGGCTGCCCGCTGTTGCCGCGGTTCTGCCCGGTGCCGTGTGCTTTCACATTGTGCGCGATCCGCGCGATAGCGCAATTAGTTTATTGCTGTCCAATTTCCATCCCAAAAGTTACGGGTGGACCAGTTCGCTGCACAACATTCAACGCGTCATAGCCGCCGAGCGCGCGTTGGCGCCACTGGCGCTTGCCACGCTTGGCATGCCCCATGAAACAATCGTGTATGAAAATCTGGTTGATGATCCGCGCGCGCACATGCGGCGTGCAACTGAGCGTCTTGGTGTTGCCATGCAGGAATCCGTGCTGGCGCCGCAAGGCAACACGCGCACCGTGCTCACGCTAAGTCACGAGCAAGTTCGCAAGCCCATCAACAAGTCATCTATTGGTCGCTGGAAAAATTATGAGTTTGCCTTTGATGATTCGTGGCAAGCGCTTGCCGGCGCACATGACGCGCGGCGTACGCACTAACCGCGGCAAAAAGAAGAAAGACGCCGTTTGAAGGCGTCTTTCTTGTAAAGACTCATGAAATTGCAACGGCCACTTGCCGATGCAAAGTACTAAATTAGGCGCGTCGGCGACGACCACCAATTGCGCCAGCCAGACCCAGAAGCGCAACCGCTCCAGGAGCAGGAACTGGACCTAAATTCACGCCAACAAGCGTAATGGTGCCAGTCCAAGTACCAGAAGTGCCAGCAGCACCGTAGCCGTTACCGACCCAGATGGACTGGGTGGGATTGGCGGCCATATCGATGCCGGTCGTCAAGTTCACGGTGCCGCTTACAACAGTTCCAGGCGCACTTGAACCACCGTTTGACCAGGAATAGCGCTCGGCTGCTTGGAGGTTGCTATAGCCACCAACCTGCAGAAGTCCACCAAGGCTGAGTGGTGATGGGTTGATGTAGACGCACAGGTCGTCTGCGTAGGTGTAGTTACTGGATGCGTTCAGTGTCGCATTTACCGTCACGGCAGTAAGGGTGCCAGAAAGAGTGCCCGCAGCATAGGCCTCGTTGAAATTAAATCCGGTAAAAGTTTGATTAACTGTATATGTCACGTCGGCAGAAGCGACGGACGCAACAATAACGGCCACAGAGGCGCCAATAGCACTGATTTTCATAAAAATTCTCCAAAGGGGGGTAAAGGGAAGAAAGGGAAGAAAGGGAAGAAAGGGAGTGAAGTGAATTACATCGAAGGGATCCGATGCAATTCACATAGTGAACCCATAATTTTAGAAGTCAAATTATTTTTGGAGAATGTGTGAATTTAATGTAAATTTCTACTATGGCTACTTCACAACAACTTGCCCAACAGATTGAGCGATTGCTGGCTTCTGGGGCCAATAACCAAACGCTTTCCCTGTGTGACGCTGTAATCGCCACTTCTAAGCGGGAAATAGAGGCTTGGTTAGGTCGCGCAAGGGCCAATTTGGCGTTGGCAAGAGTGTGTATTGCGGACGAGGATTTGGACATGGCACTGCGGCTTGCACCAGTTCATGCGCAGGCGAATTTGTTGCGTGGGCAACTTGACCAACGGCTGGGAAATATAGACAAGGCGGTAGATCGACTTCGTAAGTTGGCGCTTGCAAAAACGGCGTATTCAATTGAAGCCAGTTTCGCGCTTGCGGAGACGCTGTACTACTCGCATCGTTTGGATGAATTCCAGCAATTCATTGCGCATGGCGGGGCATGGACCGCGGATCCACGCGCCGCTTTTTTTAGGGCGCGGGCGCGGGCGCGTCATGATCCTGCAGGTGCGATTGATGATTTGCTTGAAATCAATCGCCAAGACAGCGGAACTGTTCTAAAGCGCATTGCTGGTTTTGACGCGGTTCAATTGTTGGACAAAGCGGGGCGTTACCGGGAAGCGTTTGATGTGGCTACCAAAATTCATAAAGAGTCAACACCCGCGTTTGATCTTGAAGGTTTGTTGAGTGGAGTTCGTCAGCAGGCGGAGTTGCTGAAGAAGGGCGCGCCGTGGTTCACGCCCCGTGCCGACACGCACAAGGGTGTTGCAATGGTGGTTGCCCTGCCTAGAAGTGGCACAACATTGCTGGAGCAAATGCTTGACGCGCATTCACACATTGGCGCCATTGGTGAATACGACGGCGTTCAACATATTGCCGATGGGGCAATTTCAGCGGGTTTTACAATGCAAAGTATTGGCATGTTGCCGCGGGAGTTGGCCAAGGCCATGCAATTGGAGTATCTCAACGGCGCGAATAAATTTAAGCGCGCCGGCACCGAGTGGGCGTTTGATAAAAATTTGCGGGCGTGGTCTAGATTGCCAGTGATCGCGGCAATTCTGCCGGGCACGGTGTGCTTTCATGTGGCGCGTGATCCGCGTGACATGGCTATAAGCACTTTTCTTTCGTTCTTTCATCCCATCAGTGATGGTTGGACATCAAGCATGCAATCGTTGCGGACGGTGATAGAGGCGGAGCGTTCAATTTTGCCGCAGGCTCTGAGCGTGTTGGGTATTGCGCACGAACAGGTTGTGTATGAGGATTTGGTGGCGGACCCCGCGGGACATGCGAGCCGTTGTCTGGAGCGACTTGGTTTACAAATGGAGCCCGGCGTGTTGAGTCCAGAGCGCAACGCGCGCGCGGTGTTCACGCTCAGTCATGCGCAGGTGAAGCAACCGATCAATCGCGGCTCCATTGGTCGCTGGAAAAATTACGAGTTTGCCTTTGATGATTCGTGGCGGGCGCTTGCTGTGGCGCATGACGCGCGGCGCACGTGGTGAGAGCGGCGGCCACTAGCGTCGCGGGCAGATATCTGACAATCTTTAAGAAAAAAGGCGTGAAAATCTAGATTCACTTCTAGAGCAGGGTATGAACTGCTTCATAGCTTTTTTGTGCCAAGCGCCAAGCAAGTCTTTCGTACAAAACGCCTTTCAATGTGTAGCCATATCTAATGAATTCTATATATAAATGGGTAGAAAAAGATACAAATCTAAATTGGATCCAATTCAGAATCCCTTTGCACCAGGGGGCGGGCTCTCCACCTCCAGAACTTGTTGGACGTGAAGGCATACTTGAACAAGCTGGAATTCTTTTAGGCCGTGTGAGACAAAAAAAGTCCGAAAAAAGCATACTGCTCACCGGCCTTCGAGGTGTTGGAAAAACTGTTTTGTTAAATGAATCGGCTGGCATGCCCGCGCAGCAAATGTCCCGTTACGCATGTTGGTCCACATCAGCGCAGCAAGCGTAGTCGCCACTAGCCCGGCCACATGTCAAAGGCGCCTTTGTACATGTGTGCGCCAAATCCAAGGCAGATCAATGCGATTATCCAGCGCCCATTTTTCTCCATGAATTTTGTAAGCCAACTTCTCATCTGGGGAGCCGCGCCCGGCGTGAAAATGCTCAAGCCCAGCGGGAATATCCAAGGCAATATTGCCAGCGAGGCGAATGTCAGCAAGCACAGTGTTCGCGTTGTGTAGGCGCGCTCCAAAGCAAGTTCATGACCGACCAGCATTGCGAAGGGAATTATTTTTGGGTTTAGGGCCGTGCTGATAAATCCAATCACCAATGAGCTTAGAAAATAATGCAGGCCCATTTGGTGGCGTGCGACCGTCCGTTCTGAGAGCGTTGGAAACAGGACATCAAGAAGATTTTTTATATGCGATTGTTTTTCATTGGGGGCCTTTGGCTCGGGCGCGGCGCCAAATAAATATTGCCACGCGCGGAAGGTTCCCAGCGCAATGAGCGCGGTGCCGAAGGTGGCTTTGACAATGAAGCGGTGCATGGAGGGCTGGATTGGTCCCGTTGGATCGGATGCAGTAAGTGACGCGCCCAAGATCAAAAGGGCGCTGAGGCCAATGAACCCGCCAATAAAAAAGAGCGCGGTATTACGCCGCGGCGCCGCGCGATTGGCGGCCATAAGCAAGCCCAAAATGAGAATTTCTGGACTTGCACAAATAGCAAGGCCCATGGACGCGCCAACAAGCATGGCGTGATAGATGGTGGTGTCTGTCATGGGGGGATAAGCGTAGCGAGATTGACACGTAAAAATATGATTAGCCGCGGTGAGAGTGAGGGGCGCGTTGAATTGCGTTGTGCGAGCCCACTGCGGATCAATGTGGACTATTGCGATTAAGTTTGGGAGTCGTTGATGAGTTGGCGGTACAAATCCAGCATCTTTGTGCCGCAAATATCCCATGTGAACTGGCTTTGAACGCGCGCCGCAATGGACGCGCGTTGGTGTTGGCGGGTGGCGCGGTCCGTATCAAGCACTTGCAAAATGCATTCGCTGATGGAGCGCGCCGTGAGCGCGCAGTTGAAGCCAAATCCTTGTTGTTGCAATGCGTCCCAAGTTGATTCGCGCGAAGCCACCACGGGAGTTCCAAGTGAGAGCGCTTCCAGAATGCCAATGGAAAAACTTTCGGCGCGCGAAGGTAGCGCGAAACAATCGGCGCGTTCTAGCAACCAGCGAGCTTGTGCGCGCGTGATGTTGGGCAGCCACGTGATGTTGTTTGAAACGCCCAGTGTGTTGGCGCGTTGTTGCAGTTCATGCGAAATGTTGTCGGGGTCGCCGCCGGCAATTACCAGGCGCGCGTTGGGTTGGCGCGCAAGTATGGCGGGCAGGGCATCAATTAAAAGATCAAGGCCTTTGCGATAGGAGAGGTAGCCAAAGAACGCGATCAGCGGGTGCGCGTTGTTGGGCGAGTTGTTGAGTGTGTTATCAAGCGCGTCAATAGTTTGCGGCGCTAAATCATTCCACTGCGCGCGGTTCATACCAATGGGAACGACCACGGATTTGTTGGCGAAGATATTTGCGTAGGCGCTGTCGTGGCGCTCCACTTGGCTGACAAAATGCATGGCGTTGGCGTGCGCAAGCATGGGGCGCTCAATCAATGTGTCGTAGATATTTTTTTGCAGAGTGTTGCGCGCCATGGTGAATGGCATGAGTTGCGCGTGCGGAGTGACCACCACTGGAATTTTATTGCGAGCGGCCCATGTAGCGGCTTGCGCGTTGTGATAGCAACGAAGTCCGTGAATGTGAATGATGTTTGGTTTCACTTCAAGTTGTTGAAGCCACTGCGCAATATCAGTGCGGCCCAGAAACGCCGGCCACTTGCGCGCAAGAACAGTGGCGCTTGTGTTGTCAGCGTGGCCGCAGGTGTCGCAGGCAATCACGCGCGAAGTGATTGCGTTGTGCGTCGCGGCAATTGCGCTAGAAGTGGAGGGGGAAGTTGCGCCAGAAGTTACGCCAGAAGTTGCGCCAGAAGTGGAGGCGGAAGTTTCTGCGGCGGCCGCGCTATTTTTACAAAGCCAGCCGTGAAGGTCCCAAATATATTTCGCTACACCGCCACCTGCCACGCCCGCGCTTTGAGTGACATGAAGAATGTTGAGGTGTTTGGGCATGAATGTGGATTTTTTTGTCGAAATGCGCTTAGGTCCCGCAAGCCTAAGGGAATGATAGCCATCGACATTTTGATTCACGGTTCATAGATATTTAAGTTATAATTGTAAGCGAATCAGTAGTGCATGAATTTCCGCATTCCCGGGTTTTGAATTTTGAGAAATGGTTTTACACCAACCCGAACGCTAAGAAATGACCGCGTTCAGAAAAACGGAATTCATATGACTGACCCAATCAATCACGCTGGCGATATTGAAATCGACAATGCGCAAGCATTTGCGCGCAAGCGATCAGAAGCCGAGTTGCACGAGGCGCAGATGTCGCAGACACGCAAGGCGCTTGTTGATTTTAAAGCCGCGCTTGACGCCCACGCCATTGTCGCCACCACTGATGCGCACGGACGCATTACATATGTCAACGACAAGTTCTGCGCCATTTCCAAATACTCGCGCGAGGAGTTGATTGGCAAGGATCACCGGATTATCAATTCTGGGCACCACCCAAAAAGTTTCATCCGTGAAATTTGGCAGACCATTAGCGGCGGAAAAATTTGGAAGGGCGAACTGCGCAACTGCGCAAAAGATGGATCTATTTATTGGGTGGACACAACCATTGTTCCATTTCTTGGCGACGATGGAAAACCACTGCAATTCATTGCCATTCGCGCCGACATTACCGAGCGCAAATTGGCGGAGGCTGATCTGCGGCAAACGCATACTGCTTTAAGCGTGGCTAATGCCGAGTTGGAGGCCACTCGCCTGAAGAGCGAATTTCTGGCAAACATGAGCCACGAGTTGCGCACTCCGTTGAACGCCATTCTTGGTTTAAGCGAGGCATTGCGTGAGCAAACATACGGGCCGTTGACGCCGCGTCAAAGCCAATCCTTAGACACCATTCACAGCAGTGGCGAACACTTGCTTTCGTTGATCAACGACATTCTTGACTTGTCAAAAATTGAGGCGGGCAAGTTGGAGTTGAACCTGGCCCAAGTGAACGTGAGCGAGTTCTGTGAAAGTTGCCTGGTGTTTGTGCGCACGCAAGCCATGCAAAAGAAAATTGGCGTGACTTTTGAGCATGATGACAATGTCGCGCAACTGTCGGTGGATCCGAGGCGCTTGAAACAAATTCTTGTGAACTTGCTCACCAACGCCGTCAAGTTCACGCCCGATGGCGGTCACATTGGGTTAAGCGTGATCGCGCCCAAGGGCGACAATGTGGTGCGATTTACCGTGTGGGACACGGGTATTGGCATTGCCGTCGATGACACCGCGAAATTATTTCGCGCATTCACGCAAATTGAATCTGGTTTAACGCGGCCGCAAGAAGGCACGGGTCTTGGCTTGGCCTTGGTTGCAAAGTTGGTCGAATTGCACGGCGGCAGCGTGACGCTTGAAAGCGAACTTGGCAAGGGCAGCCGTTTCATTGTGACGCTGCCCATGGTTGACGCGGCCGCTTCTAAGACCAGTAGTAAATTTATCTTTTCGTCGCTGATGGATGCACCTGTTGACGGTCTCGTTTCAGTTGCGAAGCCTGGGAATTTGCAAGTGAAAGACACGGTGCCTACGCGTGTGTATCGGCGCGCGTTGTTGATTGAAGACGATCCCACCGCGGCTGATTTGTTGGTGCGTCATCTTTGCTCGCTTGGATTGACCAGTGTGGTGCATACGCGTGGCGAGCAAACAGTGGATGAAGTGTTGCGTGAACAGCCTGATGTGATTTTGCTTGACATTCAATTACCCAACGACAGCGGTTGGGTTGTGTTGACGCGGTTGAAGGAAAATCCGCTCACGCGCGACATTCCTGTGATTGTTGTTTCCGTGGTTGATGCGCCAGAGAAGTCGCGCTCGCTTGGCGCGGCGGCGCATTTCACCAAGCCAGTTTCGCGTGAACAGTTGGCGTTATTTTTGCAGCCATCAAGTGAGATAAGTGTGGATGTTGCCGAAACGGACAAAGTGTTTGGTCAATCGCTCACGCGAAATTTCGCTCATGCCAAAGACAGTCCAATGATTCTCATGGCCGAGGACAATATGGCCAACATTCAAACTGTTGGTGGATATTTGGAAGCCAAGGGCTACAACATGCAATACGCGTACAACGGGCAAGTGGCTGTGGCGTTGGCGCGCCAGTTGCAACCAAATTTAATTTTAATGGACATTCAAATGCCGGTCATGGATGGGCTGACGGCTATTAAGAAAATTTGCGCGGACATTTCGCTGAAGAACATTCCAATCATCGCGCTGACCTCGTTGGCCATGCCGGGCGACCGCGAACGTTGTCTAGCGGCTGGCGCCACGGAATACATCAGCAAGCCGGTGAAGTTGAAGGAACTGTTGGCATTAGTGGAGAAGCTTGCGCCCAAAGGGGTGGAGCGCACTGTGGTGTAAGACGCGAGCAAAGCAACACACAAAGTTGGCTACGATCACGAAACGGACACTTCTGCACGGCACGACTTCACGAATATCAAGGCAAGGCAATTTTAGCCCAGAACGGATTTTTAATTCCGCGCGAGCCAATGACTGAGTAAGAAATTGGCGTGAAGCTCACCGCCTGTCGCGCCGTGCATGCGTAAAAATGTATAGACACCGCATAGAATGTTTTCATGAGCAAAGAGATCACTCTGTCAATGGTGGATGGCGTCCGAGTGGTGGTGCCGGATTCATTAGAGTTGATCACGCCATATGTGTTGCAAGAGCAACTGGATTGGTTTGAACCCGAGATTAAATTTTTACGGCGCGCTTTAAAGCCTGGGCAACGCGTGATTGACATCGGCGCAAATTATGGTGTTTTCGCTCTGTCCATGGCCAAAACTGTTGGAGCAACCGGAAAAGTGTGGGCGTTTGAGCCCGCCAATTCAACGGCGAATTTTCTGGAAAAAAGCATCGCGGCGAATCGCTTTGAGCATGTTGATTTGCAGCGTTGCGCGCTTTCAAACGAGATAGGAACCACGCAATTTATTGTCGGCCAGCACGCGGAGTTGAACTCAATCGCCCGCGGCGGCGCGGATTCGGCGGGCAACTTGGAGACAGTGCAAGTGCGCACTTTGGATGAGCGCATGGGCGCGCTTGCTTGGAGTGACATTGATTTTATAAAAATCGACGCCGAGGGTGAGGAAGTCAACATTCTTCTTGGCGGAAAAATATTCTTCTTAAAGAATTCTCCGTTGGTGCAGTTTGAAGTGAAAGTCTCCGGCGACGCGGACCTATCCCTTATTCCAATGTTTAAAGCCATGGGATATGACGCGTATGAACTGGTTCCGGGCCTGGATCTCTTGACTCCGTTTCGCGCCGACAACAAACTTGATGGATATCTCTTGAATATGTTCGCTTGCAAGCCTGATCGCGCGGAGGCGTTGGCGCAGGAAGGCAAGTTGGTGACGATGGATACGTTGCAGAAAAAAGAAAATCAAGAGACAGCCGTTCTGGAAATTGCGCGCGCAAATCCCGCATACGGATGGCGCAACGCCTTGGCAACGTTGCCGTACGCGGCGTCGCTTGCGTCTCAGTGGGAGCAAGCAATGTCTGCGCAAGACAACTCGCAACTGCTTGACGCTTTGGCGCTTTATGCTTTGAGCCGTGATATGAAGACTGCGCCCGCGCAACGCTTTGTCGCACTGACTGGAAGCCTCTATCGCTTCGCGCTCATCATTCAGCGTAAGCCAACATTTCGTCATCGCGCCAGTTACGCACGGATCGCGAGCGAGGCGGGACAGCGTAAAAATGCGGTGGATGTGTTGATTCAAATGATCCAAAGTGGACATCAAGGAAACGAACTTGATTTGTTCGAGCCATTTCTGGCGCCATGCGAGCGATTTGATCGATTGCGGTTAAGCGCGCCGCCAAGTCATTGGGCAATGTGCGCAATGCATGAACAATACGAGTGGCTCTGCGCGCATTCATCATTTTATGTGACGGCGCAAGCCATTCAGCGTTTGCAATTTGTGGAGCAACTTGGATTTTTAGGTGAGGACATGCGGCGTCGATTGAATGTGGCTCGCCGGCGACTTGTTAAAAAATAAGCGCGCTAGGATTGCACTTTATCTAGCGCAACGGTCGCATTGGGGGCAATTCACTCGCTTTCGCATGCCACAATTTTGTCTTGGTGAAACTGCTCGCATGTAGAAAATTCTTTACCATGCGCGCACGCCATGCAAATGCAACACAACAATTTTAAGAAGGCGCTAAAGGAAGGTCGTTTGCAGATTGGTCTGTGGAGCAGTTTGTGCAGCACCATTGCGGCGCAGGTGTTGGGCGACAGCGGCTTTGATTGGATTGTGATTGATGGCGAGCACGCGCCCAATGAACTGCCGGACATTGTCGCGCAAATGCAGGCGCTTGCGGGCACGCATGCGAGCGCCGTTGTGCGGCCAGCGTGGTTGGACACGGTGGTGATGAAGCGCATGCTTGATGCCGGCGCGCAAACAATTATTGTTCCGTATGTGCAGAACGCAGATCAGGCCGCGCTTGCGGTTGCCAGCATGCGCTATCCGCCGGCGGGCATTCGTGGCGTGGCGCCGGTGATTCGCGCCAGTCATTACGGGCGCGTTGATAATTATCTTCAGTTGGCCGACGCGCAAATGTGTGTGCTGGTGCAAGTTGAAACCAAAGAGGCGCTTGCCAATTTGGAATCAATCGCCCAAGTGGACGGCGTGGACGGCGTCTTCATTGGTCCTTCGGATTTGGCGGCGTCGCTTGACCACATTGGAAATCCAGCGCACGCAGATTTGCAGGCCGCGCTTCATGACGCGGTTACGCGGCTGAAGGCGCTAGGCAAGCCTGCGGGCATTCTCACATCCAATCAAGATGAAGCGCGCCGCTACATTGATTGGGGCTACACATTTGTCGCGGTTGGATCGGACATTAATGTGTTGCGCTTTGGCGCAGACGCCTTGGTGAAAAACTTCAAGTTGTAGCGGGGTTGGCTACCATAATCACACATGCGTGATTTTGTGTTGATCTACTTGAACGGCGTAAGGCGCGAAATTCGCGGGCGTGAAGCGCTGATGATGTTGGCGGATTGGCTTCGCAAAGAAGCCGGTCTGACAGGAACAAAAATTGTGTGCGCCGAGGGCGACTGCGGTTCATGCACCGTGCTGCGGGCGTTTGCAGATCTTGCCGCGCATGCACATATAGATGTTGGCGTGCCAGGTGGTGTGAAAGTTGGCGCAAATGATGGCGCAAATGTTGGCGCAAATGTTGGCGTGGACCACGCCACACGTAGTGCGCCGCTTGAATTTGAAGCCATGAACTCGTGCATTGTCACGGTGGCGCAAATGGATGGCTCACACATTGTCACGGTGGAGGGCATGCAATGCGGGGATGAGTTGTCGCCCGCGCAAGTGGCCATGAAGCAATGCCACGCTTCGCAGTGCGGATATTGCACGCCGGGATTTGTCATGGCCATCAGCGCCATGTTGGAGAAGCATGGCAATGCAAATGGCGCGCGCGTAAATGTTGCAAGCGATAGTGGCGGGCGCGCAAATGTTGCAAGCCATGGCGGCGCGGTTGCGGCGCAACACATAGATGCAAAGATGGCCGCGAATTATCTCACGGGCAATTTGTGCCGATGCACTGGCTATGCGCCAATTGTGGAAGCCGCGTTGACGGTGCGCGCCACGGAAAAACATTCGGTGGCGGGGCGCTACTCCAACCCCGCGGCGATTACGGACGCGCTGAACACGGCCACCAAGTCATTGTTGATTGAACATGACGGCATGAAATTGTTCGCGCCGGTTTCGTTGCGCGAGGCCGTTACATTTGCGGCGCAGAACCCCGGCTTCAAGGTGTTAGCCGCGGCCACTGATATGGGTGTGCAAACCAACAAGGGCAAACCATTGCCGCGCGTGATGCTGAGTTTGCATTTAGTTAACGAGTTGTATCAAGCTAAGCAATCCCGATCGGGCATTGTCGTGGGCGCGCGTGTCACGCTTGCTCAACTGCGTCGCTTGTGTGAAACCACCGCGCCGGAGTTGGCCAGCTTTCTGAATTTATTCGGATCGCCGCAAATTAAAAATGTGGCCACGCTTGTTGGCAATATCGCTAACGCATCGCCCATTGGTGACACGCTTCCGTTCTTGCTGATTGCTGACGCGGTTGTGCATGTTGCTAGTCGGCCTTGCGGCAAGGGACCAATTCATAAGCGCAAGATTGAGTTTACGGATTTATATGTGGGCTACAAAAAGTTGGCGCTTACGCCTGGAGAAATTATTACGCACGTGTCTTTCAACGCCACGGATTCCAAGGAACTTCTGCGGCTTTATAAAGTTTCACAGCGCAAGGACATGGACATTAGTGCCATCAGCGGCGCGTTCTCATTCACGCTTGCTGGGCGCCCCAAACATTCCAATTCCAGCAACGACTTGCAGTCGCTTGCCGCTCGCAAAACTAAATCACCGCCGCGTGTTGTGTCGGCGCGCATTGCCTATGGCGGCGTTGCGGCCACGCCAATACGCATGCCAGAAATAGAGGCCGCGCTGGTTGGCGACTTCACTATGGAAAAAGCGCAAGCCGTGGCGCACATGATTGCACGCTCCATCACGCCACTGTCGGATGTGCGTGGCAGTGCGGCGTATCGTCGGGTAACGGCCGCAAAGTTGTTCATGCGTTACGCCAGCGAGGTGTTGCATGCGTGACACTTCAAGTGTTGAAAAAATATCCGTGATAAATGAATTTTGCCGCTTCATATGCGAGGTGTACAGTGGCTAATTCTGTCCACCAACAGTCAGACGCAAATTCCGGGGCGTCATCATCAAC
>CALFOZ010000089.1 GCA_937919205.1 uncultured Planctomycetia bacterium | reverse complement strand
CACCTGCACAACACCCGCCAAAAGCGTGTGCCGTTGCCGCTAGTCTGTAGCCGCACTCACAAGGAACATTCGCATGGAACCATTCATCATTTCGCTCTTAATTATTCTGGTGCTCATCTGCGCATTTATTGCCGTGCGCCTTCTGCGCGCGCCCGCTGACAACACCACCACAAGTCAAGACGCCGCGATCGCTGCTCAAGAAAAATCGCGCCTTGAAATAGAGAAGGCGCGCTTGGAAGAAAAACTGCAAGCACTTGCCGCCAGCGCCACTCGCGAAGCCGCCGCTCAGAAAGAATCTGCCGAGCGTGAAATGAAATTTCTTAAAGACTCGGAAGAGCGCATGAAGACGCAGTTTGAAAATCTTGCCAACAGCATTTTTGAAGCCAAGGGCAAGACTCTGACCGAAGGCAATCAAACATCCATGACTGCCCTGCTGCAACCGCTGAAGGAGCAACTTGCTGGCTTTCGCACTCGCATAGATGAAGTGCACAAATCCGATGTCGAGCAATCCGCAACATTGCGCGCCAACATTCAGAACCTGCAACTGGCCACCACCACCACCAGCCAAATTGCGGTGAACCTAACCAACGCTCTCAAGGGCGACACCAAAATGCAGGGCGATTGGGGCGAGTTCACCTTGCAGCGCATCTTTGACACCTGCGGCATGGAGCGCGGCCGCGACTATGAAGTGCAGCAGTCCGATCGCGGTGACGAGGGCGGCCAGCTTCGACCCGACTTTTATATTTACTTGCCTGACAATCGCGTGGTGATTTTGGATTCCAAAGTGTCGCTGACCGCGTATGTGCGCTACTGCAACGCGCAAACCGACGACGACCGCAAGGCCGCGCTGAAGGAACATGTGAGCTCGGTGCGCAAACATGTGAATGAGTTGGCCGGCAAGGATTACTTGCAACTAGACGGTATTCGCGGCCGCACGCTTGATTTTGTGTTGATGTGCGTGCCGCTGGAGCCCGCGTATCAAGTGGCCGTTACCGCTGATATTTCGCTGATTGAAGAATCGAAAAAGACTGTGACCATTACGGGCCCCAACGCGTTGTTGACCACTTTGAAATTGGTGATTCAAGTGTGGCGCCGCGAAAAGGAAAACAAGAACGCCGTGGAGATTGGCCTGAAAGCTGGCGCCATTTATGACCAAGTTGCGCTGATTGTGGAAGCCATGCAAGAGGCGGAAACTCGCCTTGGCAAAGTGTCGGAATCGTTTGACATGGCCATGAAGCGCTTGTCCAGCGGCAAGGGAAATTTGGTGAAGCGCGTTGTGGAAATCCGCGAGCTTGGCGCCAAAGTGAAGCGAGAATTACCAAGTGACATTACTGATGGCGCGCATGAAGAAAATGCGTAAGTGTATTTAAGCGCTCATGCTTTGGGTGAACCGTAAATGTATTCACCGCGCCATACGTGGCGTAGTCGGTCATGACATCGCTGTTACTGCGCGAACTTGTTCGAAAGATTGAACCCTTGACAGCGGTATTGTTGACCGTCATGGTGGTGCCCGCGCTGTATTGCATTTGTGCAACGACATGCTCTTTGGAACGAGCATAAATCTGAATAGCAAAAGTCATTTACGGTATAACTCCGCTTTATCCCAAACCGAAACTGGCGCCGACATGGTTACATGAAGTAAGCCAACGCATGGGTTGGTTAATCAATGGCTGTGTCGGCGGCGTCATCGCTTTCATTCACCCAGGCAAGTTCCTTGCCAAGTTTGGTGTAGGCGGTGTTGATCAAGTCTTCTTTGCTTTGAAATAAATCGTCGCGCGGAGTTTGGGTGGCGTCCATCATGCGCTCTTCGGCGGTGGCGGCGCTTTCAAGTGCGCCGCTGTCAAGAATGTGCGACACGGTGAGGGCGGTGTGGCGAAAGGCGCGCGTAATCAACACGGTGCGGTGGCACGTGATGGGATCTTTTTCCGCGCACATCAGGGCGATGCGCTGCTTTTGCGAACCAGCGAGTAACCGATCAATGCCGGCGCGGAAACTTGGCAGTTGCGCCACAA
>CALFOZ010000088.1 GCA_937919205.1 uncultured Planctomycetia bacterium | reverse complement strand
GGGAAAGTTTTGCCATGGATTGAATGACTTCATTATTTTTCCGCCTTGGGTAGTTCCACCACAAATTGAAATACTCGGCCTTGGGAGAGCGCCAACTTTGGATCATGCAGGGTTATGGTGAATCGCAACGCGGTTGGCCATGGTGTGTAATCGGTTCGCAACACTCGCTCGCTACCACCAGGAAATTTCGCTTCGCGGTATGGCTTGTCGCCGTTGGGACCAAAGATGGCTTGATAGGTGTAGACGGAATATTTAATACCTGATGTAGTGTCTTGCGGATTGCTAATCGCCTTAACACCCTCAATACGTGCACAATCAATTGGTGGAGTGGCAACAGCGACTGTGACTATATCTGTCGCCGTGGCCGCGCTTGGCTTGAGTATTCGAATTGGCGTGGCATAAAAGGGTGCCGAAAGCGGCGTCAACTCATCACTTATAAGTGGCCCAGCAAGTCGAGTAACGCCGCTTCGCTGTGATAATGGAAACATTGAATCTGGCAGACCAAACCAAGGAATGGAATTTCCTGAAGCAGTTGGAGTAATTTTTGTATTTTTCGGTGAAATAACACTACCGTCGTCTGACTTAAATGGCTGATCCCCTGGCCATTCTTGCGTAGTCAAACCAGCGAGCGGTACATCATAAATTGCTGTTAGCCTCGCTGGCGAAGTGAGTACTGCCGAAGCGGGTAGTTGCGCCAAAAGTGGAGTGCCTTCTGGGGTTTCAAATTGAGCTGTTCGATTGCTCCAAGTCCAATCAATTTGTATTGAACTGCAATTGCCCGCGAGCAAAGGTAAACTTACCTTTGAATCTCTTCTATCCATGCTTGGGGCCACTTTTTCAGCCCGTGGGTAGCCCCATAGACCATTGGTTCTGCTCGATATATTTCCGCCAAACAATGAGTTGAATATGCGGTCATGAATATTGCCAAGCTTCAACGATTCAGAAGGATCAGCCCCTTCTTCGTCAGACCAAAACAATCGGCTCGTGCTATCAAAACTAAAATCCTTTGCTAAATTTGCTGATGTGGAACCTGTTTCAACAAATGCTCTGTACTCCGCAATAGACGTGGCGGCAGTGTCCACTCGCGATGAGATAATGGCTCGGTTTGGAAACATCTTGTCATGCGGAATAGACAAAGTCGTCTCTTTTTGTACTGGGCTCATAGATGCTGGAGCGGTACCCGCGGATTGAATATCGTATTGAGCTATACCAGTGGCGCTGTTGGGGAAGAAATTTCCGCCACCAAGACCATGAAACCAAGTAAGATTTTTGGCTGTGGCTGTGGCATACGTTGAACTTTGTGTATTTCCATCATCCGCAAGCAATGTAATTTGGCGCGACATGACCCACTGGCGCGCTTCTGGCTGACCAGCCATGTATTTAATGTTACTTGCGCCAACATCGAAGTTAGCGCTAGTCATGGTTGGAGAATTACTCCACATCCAAGGAACTAGAGGGATGAGTGTGCTTGGTGAACTACCAAGAGTATCGGCATCAGGTCGCAGATCGGGGTTTTTCACATCAACAAGTAGCGATGGAAATTGAAGGCCATGACCTAAGCGAACCATAAACTCACTTGAAGTGATTTCTGGAGTAATTTGCGATGTTCCCCCACCAAATAAATTTAATGCATATTCATCACCTCCACGTGATGCTGGAATAGCGCCGCCTTGTGTTCCTAAAAATACTTGACTTGCTTCGTGACCACGGCCAAAGAAAACAATTTGGTCGCAACGAATAAAGTCAGTGGGTTCAAGGGTAGGATTGAGAAGCGGCGCAGTTGAAACAATGGCTGTCGAACCGGTTGCCGTTGGAGAAGCGGGTCGCTGAAAACGGTTCACATCATTGCGAACCGCCACGCATTGAATTGCCAACACGCCGTCACGAGCAATGCGTTCAATGTCGCTACGGATCACCTTTTCTACAGCCGTCGCAGTGGCCTGCAAGTCGGCGCTGGCTTCGCCAATAGCGGCAACCTTGCCGGTGGTGCCAAAGATGCGCGACGTGGCGATAATCACCACCAGCAACACGGAAAGCGACACGAGCAATTCAATCAATGTGAAAGCGCGTTGACGCATTTATAATTCCTCCACGCAGGCGTACACGGGAAGAAGTTGGTTGCCATTGGCGTCATAAGTCGGCACAAACCACAAATCTTGAATGCCAAGCACGGCATCGCCGCCAGAGCCTGGCGTGGCGAGCAAAGCGTCCGCTCCAGTTGTTGGTGTTTTGTTGACATTCGTGTTGGTGGTTCTTTCAGTGACGTCCTTGGCGTCAAACAATGAATTGGAATACGGCTGGCGCGGCACTGGCTTTGCCAAGATCACCGGACCGTCATCGTGCGTGCGGCGACCTTCAATGACATGGTGAACATTGTTGTACTGATCAATCATCCATTGACCAGGTAACTGCCATGTTTCGGAGTATGTAAGCGCGGTGGGATCGGTGAACGCGGTGGTGCTGAGACCAGTTCCTGGCACAGCGCAATCGTCACGAAATGGGCTGTATTTAGAAGTGTTGAAACTGCTGCCAACTTTTTTATCAAGTCCGCCTGCTCCCCAAACATTGTTAGCGCCATCGCCTGCATTGCGTAATAAGTTCCCCATTTGAGACCGGCTTGAAACCCACTGAGGAATTGGTGGATATTTAGAAATTTTGGTCGCATTGATTGGATCGAGCGCGGTTGTGACCGCGGCGGAAACGTAAGGAGTCATGGTGTTTGGATTGCCACCCATAAGTCCGTTGGCAGGAATCACTCGATACACGAACATGCCAACCAATATTCGCCCGTTGAATCTGCGGAACATGCAATCCCAAACATATCGAGGTGTGGGTGTCACACCCACCGCGTTTGCGGGCATGGGCCAGTAGCGCTCGCGCTGGGTAATAAAGAC
>CALFOZ010000087.1 GCA_937919205.1 uncultured Planctomycetia bacterium | reverse complement strand
CCGTCACGCTTGATGGCGCGGACATTGTGAAGGACCCGCGCATTGTGCGCCGCCAACTTGGCTATTTGCCGCAGGATTTTGGCTTTTTTCCAGACCTGACTGGTTTGCGCATGTTGGAACTTATGTTGAAGTTGAAGGGCGTTGATGGACCGGGCGGGCGTAGAAAAATTGCGGAGGCGCTTCTTGAGCGCGTGAATTTGTCGCGCGCGGCCAAGCGCAAGGTGAGTGGGTATTCCGGCGGCATGCGTCAGCGACTTGGACTTGCGCAGGCCATCGCGGGCAATCCGCGTTTGGTAATTGTTGACGAGCCAACGGCTGGACTTGATCCAGAAGAACGCCATCGCTTTTATAGATTGCTGGCGGAGCTGGCCAAGAACAGAATTATTCTTTTGTCCACGCACATTGTGGAGGACGTGGCCACGTTGTGTCCGCGCATGGGCGTGATTCAAAGTGGTCGCGTGGTGGCGGATACTTCGCCAAGCGCGGCGCGCGCGGCGATTGATGGTCACATGTTTGAGGGATTTATTCCAGACGATCAGCTGGATGAGTTTGCGCGCAATCACATGATGACCTCCGCAATTTTGAGCGAGGGTTCAACCAATCGAGTGCGCGTGCATGCGCCGGCGGGAACAGGCGCGCCTGCGGGCTTTGTGGTTTCGCCAGCAACGCTAGAGGACGCGTACTTGGTGTTGATTCGAAGCGCGCGCGCCGTGGAAAATGCGGCCGCGGCCAATGCGGGAGTCGCGGCGTGAACCAAGATTTTCAAACATGTTTTTACAAACGTAATCAATGTGGAGCCGCACGATGAACGCAAGCGTTCAACAAAAACAAACTCTGCTTCCCGCCGCCGACACGCATCCAACCATGACTAGCGCTGGCGGAATCTCGCGCGCGCTTTCAATCGCGTGGGTTGACACGCGCACTGCGTGGCGCCGACCGATCTACATCATCTTCACGGTGCTACTTGGATTGCTCGTGTTTGGATTTGTCGTGGGCAATGTGCGCGTGCAAGCGGGTGACGTGACCGCCGGTGGCAAGCAAGCGTGGATGAACTCCATGTTTAACGCCGCGTTCATTGACGCGGCACTGCTTGGTTTACTACTTCCGTTTTTCGCCGCCATTACCGCGGGTATGCCGCTGATCGCCGACGCTGATCGCCGCGTGGATCGCATGTTGCTTGCCACGCCACTGTCGGCGCGCGCATATGTGCTTGGCCGCTGGCTTGGCACGCTGATTCCAGTGACCGTGTCGCTGTGTATTTTTGTCGCGCTTCAAACGGCGCTGTTTCAGTTGTGGCCAGTCGATGATCCCGAGCGCAGTCGCGGTCCATTCGCAATCTGGAACTTTATTTGGCCGGCGATTGTGTTCGGCGCGCCACTACTTCTTTCGGTGTCGGGCTCGTCCATGTTGCTTGGCATTTGGACGCGTCAAGCGATTTTAGTTTTCTTGTTGCCCATTGCAATTTTGCTTCTAGGCGCGCTATTTCTGTGGGGTTGGAGCCCCGAGTGGTTGCCAAACTGGGCAAATGTTCTGCTAATGCAACTCGATCCCGCAGGCAATCGTTGGCTGACTGAAACATGGTTGAAGGCCGATCGCGGCGTTGACTATTACAACACCACGCCCATGGGCATTGATCCGTTGTTCGCCATGAGTCGCGTGGCGTGGTGCGTGTTCGGCGCAGTGTGCGCGTGGATTTCGGCGGGAATTATTGCCAAGCGAATTCGCGGCGTTACGCCGGCGTCCGCAATGCGCGCAGTCACAGCAACTGTTGGTGCGAATGGCGCTAAACAACAATTGCAAATCGCTTCGCAAACAAATCCGAAAGCCGCATCGCCACTTGCCAGCACATCATTGCCCGCACTTCGACTTGATGCGATGGGCATGAGCATGAGCGCGCCAAGTTTGATCGCAGGCACGCTTGCCGTTCTTCGCTACGAAGTGCGCGCGCTACTTCGTAGTCCGGGCATTTGGCTTTTCACGCCGCTCATTATTCTGCAAATTGTTGGCAGTAACGCGGTGAACGAAGTTTGGCTTGGCACCGTTCGCTTGGCCACATCAGGCACGCTTGCCGCGGGCTCATTCAACACCGTCACATTGTTGCTGGTGTTCCTCACCTTGTTCTACACAGTGGAGTCGCTCACGCGCGAGGAGCGTTACAACGCCGCGGCCATTGTGCGCGCCAGTAGCGTGCCAACCATCGCGCTACTTGCCGGAAAAATTTTCGCCAACACCGTCATCGCCGCCATCATCGCCGCGGCATCATTCATTGGCTGTGTGATTGTGATTGTGGTGCAGTGGATGTACACGGGAATCATGGTGCCAATTGAAATTGGCGTGTTCCTGAATTTGTGGGGATTTGTCCTGCTTCCAACGCTCATTTTCTGGTGCGCGTTCATTGCGCTGGCACATGGCATTGTGCGCAATCGATACGCCACATACGCCGTGGGTCTTGGCGCACTGGTGCTGACGGGTTGGTTGCAAACGCGCGGCTATTTAAATTGGGCCACCAACTGGAATATGTGGCGCACGTTGGTGTGGAGCGATCTTGATCGACTTGAATTTTTGCGGCCATCCATTATTGCCAACCGTGTGTTTGTGCTTTATACCGCGGCGCTGTTCGTGCTTGGCGCAATTGCGTTTCATCCGCGGCGCACGCGCGACTTACAGCGCGTGATTGACGGCTTTCAACCGGCGCGTATTGGCAAAATACTTTTGCGTGTGTCACCGCTCGTAGTCGCGTGGTTGGTGATCGGTGGTTGGGTATTCATGCAAAGTCGCGCGGGCTTTGAAGGCGCGGTCATGGAGCGCAAGGCGCGCGACTATTGGAAACGCAACGAACTTACTTTCCGCGACGCGCCAGTTCCCAAGATTGATTCCGTCGACGCGGATGTTGCGATTTTTCCTGACACGCGCCGCCTTGAAGTGAAGGGCAGTTATGTGCTTTCAAATCAACACGACACACCCATGGAGCAAATTCCGCTTACGCCTGGCGCGCACTTTGAAAATCTAAAGTGGACTCTGAACGACGCGCCAATTGAGCCGCAGGAAAAGAACGCGGACCCCGTAGCGCCATGCGTAGAAAATCGCGCGGGCTTGTGGGTGTTCACTCCCGCCAAGCCGCTGGCCAAGGGCGACACGGTGAAAATTGGTTTCACCTGGGACGGAATTTTTCCAAATGGTTGGACGCGCAACGGCGGCGGTACAAGCGAATTTGTGTTGCCCAGCGGTGTTGTGCTGACAAGTTTTTCACCAAGCATGTTGCCCAATGTTGGTTACGTGGAAGGTGTTGGTGTTGATGAGCGCAACGCCACCGATCCCAAGGAGCCCGAGCCCGACGCGTGGAAGCGCATGAAAGATCCGGCGTTTGGTTCCGCATGGGGAAGCAACGTGGTGATGCGCGTCACGGGTCCAGCGAATTGGCAGTTGAACGCGTGCGGCGAAGCCATCGATGAAAAAATAAACGGCAACCGCAAGACCGTGACGTGGAAGACGGAACACCCCGTTCGCTTTTTCAATATTTGCGGCGGTCTGCTTGATGTCAAGAAGGGCGATGGCGTTGCGGTGTGGTTTAACTCGCAACATGAATGGAATGTGGAAACTATGAAGGACACGCTGGAGAAATGCCGCCACTATTTTTCAGAGTGGTTCGCGCCGTTTCCCCGCAAGGAATTGCGTCTGACGGAATTTCCTGGCCTTGCCAGTTACGCGCAGGGTTTCCCAGGCAATATCACCTTTAGCGAGTCGATTGGTTTTCTTTCGCGGCCCGGTCGCGGCGAAGATGTGGACGCCGTGTTCTTTGTCACCGCGCATGAAACCGGACATCAATGGTGGGGCAACATGCTCATGCCGGGCAAGGGCCTTGGCGGAAATATTTTAAGCGAGGGCATGGCC
>CALFOZ010000086.1 GCA_937919205.1 uncultured Planctomycetia bacterium | reverse complement strand
AACCCAAGCCCAACGTGCAAGAAATGTCCACTACAATTTTCAGCGAAATGTATGCTTCATTTCGTCAATGACAGACTAGACTAGTCATCATGTCAAAGATCGCGCCCGCTACAACCACAACCTCCGCCGCCGCCACCGATCATCTTGCATTGATTGATGTGGACTATGTTCATTTCATTGTTGGCAACGCCAAGCAAGCCGCATTCTTCTACGCGCAAGCATTTGGTTTTCAAGTGGATCAAGTATCTGATCTCACAACGGGCAACCGCGACAGCGCAAAATATTTGCTCACGCAAGGCAACATTCGCATTCTGCTAGAGACGCCGCTCACGCCAACGCATCCATTTAATAAAGAATTGACGCGCTTTGGCGACGGCATTAAGGACATCGCCTTGACCGTGTTTGACGCGGAAAAAGCCTACGAACAAGCCGTTCGCAATGGTGGCGAAAGCGCGTATGAACCATACACCGTTTCAAACGACACCGGCTCAGCCACATTCGCTGGAATTAAAACCTACGGCCGCGCCGTGCACACCTTTGTAAGTCGCAGTGGCGCATACTCCCTGCCCAATATCAAGGCCGGCGGTTTGTTCCTTCCAAATTTCGCCAAGGTGGAAAATTACGCGCTCAACACATACAACCGCGAGCACGTGTGCGGCCTGAAGTTCTTTGATCATTGCGTGGGCAATGTTGAACTTGGCAAGATGAATTATTGGGTGAACTGGTACGAGCAAGTGATGGGCTTTAAAATGTTCAAGCACTTTGACGACGCGGATATTTCAACCGAGTACTCCGCGCTGATGAGCAAGGTGATGGCCAGCGGCAATCACTTGATCAAGATGCCGATTAACGAGCCAGCGGCCGGCAAGCGCAAGAGTCAGATTCAGGAATATTTGGATTGGCACGATCAAACTCCAGGCGTGCAACATTTGGCGTTCCGCACCGACGATGAATTGACCAGCGTGGCTGAACTGCGCCGACGCGGCGTGGACTTCCTCACCATTCCAGAGACCTACTACAAAAATGTGTGGGAGCGCGTGAACGCCATGTTGATCAAGAGCGGCCACCCGGCCGTGAAGGAAGATCACCAACGCGTGCGCGACCTTGGAATTTTGGTGGACGCCGACGACGAAGGATATTTGCTGCAACTGTTCACCAAGCCACTGCAAGACCGCCCCACTATGTTCTTTGAAATCATTTGCCGC
>CALFOZ010000085.1 GCA_937919205.1 uncultured Planctomycetia bacterium | reverse complement strand
GCACGCGGTTGGATTCGAACCAACGACATTCGGTTTCGAAGACCGATGCTCTATCCAGCTGAGCTACGCATGCAATACAGCGAGCGATTCTAACCATATTCACGGCGCAATGCGCGTCAACGCGGCCGCGCAATCTTGCGCCAACGGTTCAATAGAAAGCGGCGCGCCCACGGCTTGACGCATCCATTGGTCCGGAGTCAGTCGCCCCAAACTGGTGATGCGTTTTGTTTCCGCGGCCAATTGCTTGCCGCGCATGAACGATCGAATTTGATGGCTCATGACATGGCCAATGGTGTAATCGGCTAGATACAACGGATGCGCCACCATGTGTTGATACGCGGCGGTTAAACGGTTGCGATCTTTTCCATGTAGCGGCTCGTAATATTTTTCCCACACTTGATCCGCGATCGCAAGCACTTGATCGCGCAACTGCTCGGCGCTTGCTTTTGGATTGGCGTAGATCCAGCGCCACGCATACAACTCCAACAAACTTGGTCCCGCAATTTGGCACGCCGCCAACATGGTGCCAATGGAATCCAAATCAAAGCTGCGCTGTACTTCGTCGGGCTTTTCCAAGCCAAGCACGCGCCGACCAAGTGACTGATATAAAAACGCGAACGCCTCGGTGCACGCGGTGTTTGGAACATTTCGCAGTAGTGGCCGCGGAGCAAAGTGCGTGCTACACAATTGCTCCAAGTTGTGGCCAAGTTCATGCATGGCGGTATCAAAACCGTCCCAACCAAATTCCTTATCAAGACGGCTTGTGCGCAACCACGCTCCGTACTCCGGCATGCCAGGGCGCATGGCGTGACCAGAGCCGCGCGCAATCTCCACGCGGATTTGTCCGCCCAAGAAATGCGCGTCATCCTTGCTGAAACCAAGCGTCTGCAAAATCTCCGGCAGTTTGCGCTCGAACACTTTCTCGTCGGGGAAATGCGCGGCAACGGCGGCGTTCATTTCTTGCGGCGGACGCGTCTCTGCAATGTCCTCAAAATAAACATCATGCGGCTCCAGCGCTCGACCAAGTCGCTTGGTCATCCACGCTGCAATGTCGCGGCGCACCGGGTGCTCCAGCAACGCAATGAGAAGTCGCTCAACTTCGCTCTCGGGAATTTCGCGCGCTAAATCAAACTTGCGCGCGATGGCGGTTGGCGCCTCTGGATACAGCGGATCAAATTGCGCCGCAAGATCGCGCTGTGAATTCCAAAATTCATAACGCACCACGCCCAATGTTTCGCCGCAGGGCGCGCCACCAATCGTGTTGGTGTCGGGGTTCCAATCTTCAGTACCTTTGCATTCCATCACGGCTTTGGGAATAGTTCCATCAATGTGGCGGCCCATCACGCGCATCAACGCGCGTTGCTTATTCAAGCCGTCGGGATCGCCGTAGCCCGCCTTCACTTCTTCGCGCACCAGCCAATGCGCCAGCAATGTGCGGTCACTTTCAAACCAGCGCTTGCCGTTGGCATCAACCATGCGACCAACCGGAATATGAAATCCGCTTACAAATTGATTGGCCTCGTGGCTGGTCTTGCGCGCTTGATCCGCAAGCGCAACCGGAACGCGCGGACCAAACGATTGCGCAAGCCGAACTTCCGCCCAACGCGTGGTGGACCATGACGAACCCTTGGCCAACATTTCCGCCAGCGTACTGCGATCAAAGTTCAGTAGCGCAATAAATGCAATCTTTTGGCGATACAACTGGTCGCTTACATCTGGTGCGGGATCAAACTTGGCAAGCACATCATCCACGCCTGCGAATGAATCGGTTTTCACATCGCTCCACCAACGAAGGTCGCGTCGAATTTCATACAAGTGTCCGCTGACACTTGTCAGAACTTTTTCAAGCCGATCAAGCAGGCGCGTGACATCACTTGGGTTGGCCACAAAGTTTGCAACACAAAATGCGGTGAAATCTTGCGGCGTTCCATCCATACTGTTCCAGCGCAGTGCCACTTGGCGCACGCCAATTTCTGCGCGCGCCATTGCAGTGGGGCCGTGTTGCTTGGTCAGCAACGCCACGGTGTCTTGGGTTGGAAGCTGAGCAGTGCTTGAAGCGGCGTTTGATGGAGCAGGCGAAGTGGGCGCGGTATTCATAGCGCGATGGTATTACCCGATGTGATTCAAAGCGAATGGCGCGGACGCTATTTATTTATTGATGTGTGTTCGTAATTGCTCTTGCAACGCCGCAATTTGTGGAATTCGTGAAAGAACTCCAGCGCCGTGCCGTGGCTCTGCATTGAGAGTCACAATGAATAAAAGTATGAATGTCAGTGTGAATAAAATGAACGTTACAAATCGATCAACCCACATGCGAGCGGAACCAATCGCCGCGAGTTGCCGTAGCGCGCAGTAGATTGCATAGGCGCCGCAAATCAACACAACCCACGACAACGGAACCCATGGACGAAATGGATCGGTGACGATGGTTGTGAAGAGCGCGATGCAAAATATTTTAAATGCATTCGCCTTCGAGCCCTTGAGTAACGCGTAGGGATTGGCCCATTCTGGAAAATCTCCTTGGAAGATTTTGGAAATGTTTTCCCTAAAGACTTGCGCGCTGATTGCGGATATTTTTTCAGGGGGATCTTCGCCCGTAGTATTGCGACCTGTGGCATTGTGAATCGTGGCTTGTCGCACCGCGCCAATGGCGGCCGCCCTGTGCAGTTCATGCCCTTGCACATCATTCATCAAATCCGGCCTTGGTCTTGAACTCCAATCGCTTTCGTTGATTCCTGGATCGTGCCCCAACAATTCATCGCGTTGATCGCGAAACTCGATCGGGGTGAGCCAGCCATTGGAAATGCTTCTGCGCATGCGTCGAATGGCCGTTGCATGGGCGCGGTACGCGTTGACCACAACTTCTTCAAACGCATTTTCCAATTCCCAAGCAAAAAACCAATCTTGACTTTCCAAGAGCGCAATTTCATCATCAAGATCAATCACGCCGGCGCGAATCAAGCCAATCAATTGCGCATACGTTAATTTGGCGTGTTGGCGGGAATCTTGTAATTTCACCCGGTACAGTTTTTGAACATCGTTGCCCACGCTTAAAGTGTAATGATGATTTAAAATTATGTCGATCAGCGCCCGCAAAATGATCAAATGAGCGCTATCCCAAACGTTACAATTTTTAAATGAATACACCGCATCCAACGCTCGCGTGTGGGCGCGCATTTTTGGCGGGCAAAGTTTGCGCGCGTGAATGCGCCATTGCGTTGTCAATCATGTTGTCGCTGTTGTGCTTGCAAGCTTGTGAATCCAAGTATCAAGATAATTGGGGCAAGGTTCACACGGGCATGACCAAGCAAGAAGTTGAATCGTTACTTGGTGAGCCAAGCAGCAAGTACCAGGCAAAAGAAGTCGACGGCGAAGTGATTATTCCAGAGGACCGCTGGCAGTACGGCGACAATCTCAGCACGCTTGCCACAGGCGCATTGTTTCCGTCGCATCCGCATCCTCGCGCGTGGGCGATTTCGTTCGGGCCGTCGGGGCGCGTGTCGCAAATACAAGCCGCTGACTTTGATAATTAATCTGTTTCATTTGAATAGAAGTGTCACAAAAGATTTCCTTGAACGTTAGTATTGCACCATGAAGTCGGCGTTTGAACTTCTACTTGAACGGCTTGAGCGATCTGGCTTCACCAAAGAGGCGCAGCATTTAACTCAAAGTCACGCCACAAGCAATGGCGACAGCGCGCATGAAGAACAGCCTGATATGCCGGCGAAACTTGGCGCATTTGAAATTCTGGGCGAGCTTGGCGAGGGCGGATATGGCTTTGTCTATCTGGGTGCGCAACACGCGCCAGTCAAGCGCACGGCCGCAATAAAAATGCTGAAGAAGGGCATGGACAGCCAAGCCATTCTCACCAGATTTCGGGCCGAGCAACAAGCCATGGCTCTGATGGATCACCCCAATGTGGCCACGATTTTTGAAAGCGGCACGTCGGCGGACGGCCGACCTTGGTTCGCCATGCCGTTGGTCGCGGGCCTTCCCATTCATGCGCATTGCGATTTGGAAAACGTAAGTATTCAAGCACAGTTGAAGTTGTTCATGGACGCCTGCCAAGGCGTGATCCACGCGCATCAGCGCGGAATTTTGCACCGCGATTTGAAGCCCGCGAATATCTTGATCAGCTTTGTGGATCACCACGCCATTCCAAAAGTGATTGACTTTGGAATTGCCAAAGCCGTTGAGGGCGCCGATCCGTTGAGTTCTTTGACCACGCAAGCCAGTACACCGCTTGGCACGCCGGCGTACATGTCGCCTGAACAATTTCGTGGTGACGCCGACGCGCGCAGCGATATTTGGGCGCTGGGAATTATTTTGGGTGAACTTCTATGTGGAGTGAGGCCGGTACGCCGCGATCCCGTGCGCGAAATGGATGGCCGCATAAGCGAGCCGCAACCCGAGCGACCGTCGTTGCGCTATGCGCGTCTTATTCAAGAAGACCCTGAAGCTGCGATTGAAGTGGCGCAGCAACGCGGGATCACTATGAAAATGTTGCAAACGCAATTGCGCGGCGACTTGGACGCCATTGTGTTGAAGTGTTTGGAAATTGACCGCGACCGCCGTTACCAAAGTGTTTCCGAATTGCTGGATGATCTTGCGCGCCACATGAACGGCGAAGTGGTGGAGGCGCGTCCGCCAAGTCTGCTGTATCAAACGCAGCGATTTGTTCTGCGTCGCCGCTTGCAAGTGGCGGCCGGGGTAATTGTGCTGACGGCCATGGCCACAGCCACGGCGATTAGCGTTCGCTCCGCCGCGCGCGCCAACCAAGAAAAAGACGCCGCCACGGCGGTGACGAATTTTTTGGTGGAAACAATTGGCGCCGCCGATCCCTTTGGCGCAAGCGGGTCGGAAAATATTTCACTGCGCGAAGTACTAGACGCCGCCGCCAAGCGATTTCAAACGCATCCGCCCGATCGCGCCGCGGAAGCCATCGCCATTTCAACAGCCCTTGGTGGAACACTCACACAAGTGGGGCAAGCTGATGCGGCGCTTCCGCTTCTGGATCGCGCCATGGAATTGTCACGCGCAAACGTAGGCGAACAAAGCCGTGAATATCTAATTGCTGCGGAGAAAAAAGCGTTGGCGCTGCAAGCACTCGGTCAGTTTGACGAGTCGCTGAAGTTGTACGAGTTTGTGATTCAAGAGTCACGACCACGTTGGCAGACTGGCGATGCAAGCGCCGTGGCCACGCTTATGAATTACGGATTGGTGAACAAAGACAAGGGCAACATGCCAGAAGCCGAGCGCTTGATTCGCGAAGCCAATGATCGCGCGCAATTGTTGCAGGGCAAGGATCGCGTGCAAGCCGCGACCGCGCTTGGAAACCTGGCTATTGTTTTGCAAGCCGCCGGTCGTTTCAAAGACGCGCAACCGCTTTTGGAAGCCGCGCTAAAAATGGACCGCGAGTTGCTAGGCGACAACAACGCCACGGTGGCGGGGGATTATCAAAATCTCGCCGTACTTCAGATGGAATCCAATCAATTGGAGCAATCTGAAATCAACGCGCGCTTGGCCATTGACACCATGCGCAATTTCGCGGGGGAGAATCATCCAACCACCGCGTTGCTTATGAACAATCTCGCGCAAACTTTACAGGAGCGTGGCAAGACAGCGGAGGCGGAAAAATTATTCCGCGAGGCGTTAGCAAGTTACTTGGCGAAATTTTTGCCCGACCATCCAGATGTTGCGCGCGTGCAAAATAATTTGGCCTTCTGTTTGCGCAATCAAGGCAACTTGGCGGAGGCGGAAAAATTATTCCGCGAGTCGCTTAAGACCAATCAAAGTCGCTTGGGCGCGAACCACGCGGACGTGATTATTTCGCTGAACAATCTGGCCAAGATTTTGCAAGACCAAGGGCAACTTACCGCGGCGCTGGACTTTTCAAATCAATCCGTGGAGAAGGCGCGGAAAGTCTTTGAAAAAACCGATCCCAAGTTGTGGGTCTTTATAGCGCGGCGCGGCTCCATTCTTGCTTCACTGAAAAAATGGCGCGAAGCTGACGCCGATTTGCAAGAGGGGTTGAATGGCTTGAACAGTATCGAAGCGCCTCCAGCCAGAATTCGCATGACTTTGAGCGATTTGGTGAAATTGCACAACGACTGGACCGCCGCCGAATCAAATTTGCCTCAGGAAAAAATCGAAGCCAAGAAGTGGCAGGACGCGCTTGATCAGTTCAACGCGGCGCACCCCAAATAAATATTTGTTAGCCACTTAGCCCCCGATACCACAATTTGTTCAGGCGCTTGGCCAAGTTACTTGCGCTCGAAACCCCAAATACATAGTGATTTGCAACACTCGCGCGCGACGCCCATAATAAAATTATTTCAGGCGCTTGCTAAGCCACTCGCGCGCGGCGCGCAGGTCGCGGTTTAAAGTTGGCACGGTCATCTTTAAACTTGTGGCGGCTTGTTCAATGGACAATTCCTTCAAGCACACCGCGGTGATCACTTCGGCTTGCCGCGGCCGTACCCCGCGCAGGGCCTCAATGGCGTTCATGATGGCCAGTTCCTGCACTTCAGATTTTACTTCCTCTGCTTTAAGAAGATCGCGAGGATTGCCACTGCGTTTCAGCGTGCGGCCCTTGCGCGCGCGGTCGGAAAGAACACGTTGCATTGAAATGTTGGCCAAGCCTTGAAGATGTTCTTCGCCTTGAATGGCGACATGCTGAGCCAACAGTTGTAGCGTGGATTCAGCTACCAAAGATGTTGGCGACATTTGGCGATTGATTTTGGAACTTTTGATGAGGCGCTCGCTGCGCAAAATTCGTTCGGCCATTTCGTGCAATGCTTGGTACTGCTTTGTTAACAAGCTCGTAAGCGCAGGAGAATTGGATTGACCATTGCTCGCCTTGACGGAATGTCCATCGCTGGCCTCGACGGAATTTCCATTTGATGTTTTTCCGCCTTTAGACGCGGATGAACCACGGCGCGCATCCAATGATTTATTTTTTGCAGACAAACTTTTTTTCACAAATAAATTTCAGAATTGAGATGGGGTATTGGAACTAGGAACAAAAACCATCCCCCGTGAACTAGTGAACGAGTATTTCAAGTTGATTCATATCAAGAAATATTCTTTTTTTCTTTTTTTTCTAAAAATCAGAAATTATGGATTGCCCAGCAATTCAATTGTGACTGAAAAAATATGATAAAACAACGAAAGCCGATCCAGTTGAACGGATCGGCTTTCAGTTTAAATCATAAATACTTGCAAATAAACCAGTTGTAATTAGACGGCCGCGGCCATCTTTTCCGCCTTCTTGCGGGCGTCATCCAAATTGCCCACATACATAAAGGCGCTTTCTGGCAGATCGTCGCCTTCGCCGTTGGCAATGCGCTCGAAACTGTCAATGGTCTCCTCCAGCTTGCAGGTGACGCCAGGGAAACCGGTGAAGATTTCCGCCACATAGAACGGCTGACTCAAGAAGCGCTCCATCTTGCGGGCGCGCGCTACGGTCAACTTGTCATCTTCTGAAAGTTCGTCAACGCCCAAGATGGCGATGATGTCTTGCAGATCCTTGTAGCGCTGTAAAATGCCTTGAACGCGGCGCGCCACTTTGTAATGGCGCTCGCCCAGAACTTGCGGATCAAGAATGCGACTGGAACTGGCGATTGGATCAACGGCGGGATAAATACCCTTCTCGGAAATCTTTCGCTCAAGCACAATGAACGCGTCCAAATGGCTGAACGTGGTCGCGGGCGCCGGATCGGTTAAATCGTCGGCGGGCACATAAATTGCCTGCACGCTGGTGATGGCGCCTTGCTTGGTGCTGGTGATGCGCTCTTGCATCTGACCCATTTCCGTGGCAAGTGTTGGTTGGTAACCCACGGCGCTTGGCATGCGGCCCAAGAGCGCGCTGACTTCCGAACCTGCTTGCGTGAAGCGGAACACGTTGTCAATGAACAGCAATGTTTCTTTACCGCTCTTGTCGCGGAAGGCTTCCGCCATGGTGAGCGCGCTTAGACCAACGCGTAGACGCGCTCCAGGCGGCTCATTCATTTGACCGAACACCATGGCCACCTTGTCAATCACGTGGCACTTCTTGCCAGTGGAATCAATGTATTCGGCTTCCTGCATTTCAAGCCACAAATCGTTGCCTTCGCGGGTGCGCTCGCCCACTCCGGCGAACACGCTGTAGCCACCAAAGTTTCGCGCCACGCGCGCGATCATTTCTTGAATGACCACGGTCTTGCCCACGCCCGCGCCGCCGAACAAACCAATTTTTCCTCCGCGCACGAATGGACACAAAAGATCAATCACCTTGATGCCGGTTGGAAGCAATTCTGTTTTTGGATTCAAGTCAACAAAGGCTGGTGGCTCGCGATGAATCGGCATTAATTCGTCGTACTTCACTTCGCCGCGGCCATCGACAGGTTGACCCAGCAAATTAAAGATGCGGCCAAGAACGCCTTCGCCAGTTGGAACTTTCACGCTGGCGCCAGTGTCACTGCACGTGTCACCACGGCGCACGCCGTCGGTGCTGGCCAAGGCCACGCATCGAACAATGCCGCCACCCATGTGCTTGGCGACTTCGCCCACAAGCAGAGACTTCTCACCGCGCAGTTGAAAGTCAACGTGCACCGCGTTGTAAATTTCTGGAATGTGATCCTCTGGAAATTGCGCGTCGAAGGTACTGCCGATGACTTGAATGATTTTGCCGATGGAGGCCATGTGGAATCCGTTGTTTGAAGTGCGGCGCCACGGGAAACATTTCCAATGGCGGGGCGGGCAAGATAGCCGTTTCGCCCCTACATCGCCACCGCACATTTCAATGCGACCACATTTGAAATTGCGCGCATTCACGTGAAGGTGGGGGTGAATATTGGCGCACAAATAGCGGCGATCACGCCACGCATTGGGGCGATGCACTATCCAAATTCATCACGCCTGAATGTTCAGCAGGCGACCGCGGGCAAGGCCGGTGGCCACTTCAATTCGGTCGGCGGCTCGCGTGTACAACTGCAAGCGATCGGGGCCGGCGTTTAGTAGCGGCGCCGAAAATGGGTCTGGCGCAACTGGAACCCGCGCCGCGGCCAAACTGTTCATGCCATGAAACGACCCAGCGGAGTTTGAAACCCGATTGGAACCGGCAAGACTTAGCATTGGACCCTGAATGTGCACGTGGGCATTCTATCGGCAGAATCGCACCGTCAAGAAGGCTTTTGGGGTGGTGTTTGCGATTGAAGTGGCGTTTGGGTGGCGCCAGTGGGGGTTGGGCTGATCTGTTGGCCCCATCCAAAGTCCCGCGCCTTCGGGTCAACCGGAATAAAGCCGCGCATTTCAACCTTGGGATTGATGTCAAAAACTTGCGGCGCTATCTCGACGCCAAACGGCTTGCCAACAATTTCAAAGGCCGTCGGAAGCTCCTCGCTCCACCACAAGTTGCGTTGCAAGCGGATGGATTCGGGGGGAATGCCTTGGGCCACAAGACTGATGCGCTCAAGACGACCGGGGACCCATGTGATTAAATTATTTTCAAAGGTGATGAAATTTGGAACGCCACACACGCCATCGGCCTTGCAAAAGTATTGCGTGCTTTCAATGCATGAATTGTTCACAATGGCGCAGTTGTCCACCGAGCCCAGCGAAATAAAACACGCGCATTCAAGCGCCGCGTTGTGCGAGATCAAAATTCTTTGCGCCGGCCGCGCGGATGAATCAGCGCTTGGAGATTGATGCGTGGTGTCGCACACTCCAATTTCAAACGCCACTTTCACAGTGGTTCCAAAGCTGTCATACATGCAGGAAATATCCTCGCATCCTGAGCGGATGGTGACGCCGCGATACTGCGGCAAATTTTTGGCGCAATCAAAGACGCACTGCGAAATCCCAACCCGCTTGCAATTGTCCAACACCACCGCGGCATTGTTCCATCCCTTGATTGCGATGTTTGACACATCCACATTTTGCATTGAGCGCAGGTAGATGGATGTTTGATTAGGCGCTTGAACGGTTTGTTTTATCTGCAGATTGATCACGTTCAAATTTGCATCGAATGGAGTTTCCTCCAGCACGGGCGTGGCGCCAATGGATCCATCTATGAACACAGTGGGTCCGGAGGAATTGCCCACCATCAAATCGCGCAAAATCACGTGCCGCGGACGAAGCAGTAAAATGCTGAAGGCTTCACCTTTCACATAGGGAAGCGGCTTGTCGGCTTCGGTTTGATAGCCGCGGATCACAATGGGTTTGCCACTTTCGCCATGCACATCTAAAAGCGTGAACGGAATATGCACACCCGGAAGCAGTCGTACGTCGTCACCAGGCAACAAGAATGGCCCCAAAGAATTCAGGGCCATGCCAGGCTCTATGTTGAACACGCGTCCACCTAGGGCGCTTACTCCCGCCACGGGAAATGGAGGAGTTGCTGGCGCGGTTGTTGGTGCAGTTGTTGGCGTAGTTGCTGGCGTAGTTGTTGGCGCAGTAGTTGGCGCAGTTGTTGGCGCAGTAGTTGGCGCAGTTGCTGGCGCAGTAGTTGGCGCAGTTGCTGGCGCAGTAGTTGGCGCAGTTTGCTCGGCGGTGGCGAAGCTAGAAAATATAATCGCCATCACGCACGCACGCAGTAAGCGCAAGGATGGATTGAAAGAGCGCATCACAACAGCAGACTACGCAATGAATCGATCCATTGGATCGGGCAAAGTGATCTTTAAAAATGTAGTTGCCAATCCCAAGGTGGCGGTAAGTCCCTCTGCAATTGATGGAAACACAAGCGTTTCCCAGGTCTTTGCCGTAACGGGTGTTTGGCCATTCACGCCAACGGATCCACCAAGAACCAGCCAGCACACTGGGCGTTGATGCGTGATCACTTCTAACGTGGTGGGTTGCATGGCTTCAATGCGCTCAATTGTGTAGTGGTTGGTGCGCGACAAAAGCGTGGTGCGAAACAAGCGAGTTTGCACGGCGGGCGCGGTTGCGGCGTTGTGAATTGGAAGGTGATCCAATCGCTGACTCTTGCCAAATTGAATGCACGCCATGGCCTCATCAAGATGCAACAAGCGCGATGGATCGTTGCGATTCCAATCAAACACGCGGAAGGTGGTGTCGCTGGGTGTTTGAATTTCGGCGACCGTGATTCCTTGACCAAGCGCGTGGCACAAGCCGCTTGGAAGATCAATGCAGTCGCCAGCTTGCACGCGCACCTGAACCAGCAAATCCAGGATACTGCCGCCGCCACGCAGGCGAGTTTCAAATTCCTGCTTGGTGACGTGCTCTTTCACGCCGCGCCAAATGGTTGCGCCCGGCTTGGCGGCAAGCACAAACCACGATTCGGTCTTCAAATGCGCCGACGGATTGGCCGCCGCGTAGATTTCATCGGGATGCACTTGCACGGATAAATGCTCGGCGGCGTCGAGAAATTTAACCAATAGCGGAAAGCGTCCCTGCGCGGTCAAACGCGCGCGGCCCATCCAGCCGGGAGTGTCCAGGTCAATGAGTTCATGCAAACTTTTTCCCACACCATTGCCCGCCGCAACGCGCGAGCAACCATTGGCGATTGATTCCGGCAAGTCGGCCACTTCCCAACTTTCGCCAATCGCAAGTTCGCCTGGCGCGGGGGCCGCGAATTTATTCCAACTTGCAAACGTTGTCCCGCCCCACGCGCGGCCCTTGGCGATGGGTTGTAATTGAACCGGACCAGCGCTGTATGCGGAGGAGGTTTGCATATTTATAATTTCATTCCAGTGATTGTGCTTTCAAAAACTAATTTGTAATTCACAACGCCTTGCACCTGACAGACAAATCGGCGCTGATTGCGTTCGATTAATTTGCACAAGGTGTAAAAGTTGTCGCCGGGAACAACCTGACTGCGAAAGGAAGTTTGGTCACAGCGGGTGAAGCCTAAAAATCCAACATTGGGAATGGCGAGTGTTTGTAAAATGCTACATAACTGCGCGGCGGCTTCAATCATGAGCACGCCAGGCATTAAAGGGCGACCAGGAATGTGGTAGGGCACCCAAAATTCATCATGGCGGATGTGTTTCACCGCCACACCGCAACTATTCTCCCCATCTTTCCAAATTACATGGTCCAATTGGCGCATGGGTCCAGTTTGAGGTAGCAACGCGTCCACGGCGGCGCGGTCTAGGGCCACAGCGTTTAAATCAATTGAGTTCAAATCTATAAGAAGTTCATTGGCCATGAAATTTCAACCTAAATCGGTGTGTAGCTCGCAAGATAACTAGATTAAATCTTTTTGGGGAGAATGTGTCAGAACTTCAAAAGAGGCGTTATCATGTCTACAGGGCAGTTTCGCCCCTTTGAGAACTCAAACCTAGGAGATCAGAAATATGGAAAGCTACGATTTGCTTAAAAAGAAGGTTGAAGAAGCCGCCGACGACATCGCCAAGGCCAGTGGTGGCAATAAGGCCGCCAGTACCCGCGTGCGAAAGGCAATGCAGGACATCAAGGCGCAAGCTCAAGAAATTAGAATTAAAGTGCTTGAAATTTCTCGTCAGCCACCAGCGGCGGGTTAATTTGAATGTTTGGACGGATTTGATGCTTTTGGTTTCAGATTAAAGGCTTCATTCTGTTTTTTATTTAACATAAAATACATGAAAAGAGAGGTTCTTGCCTCTCTTTTCATGTTTTTATACAGGCGATGGGCCGCACTGCCTAAATAGGTGTGGCACAAAATTAATATTGAATGCGTTTGGCTAAATCAAGGCAAGCCTTGAACTTGGGATGCGTGGCGTCTTGCAAAAGTTCATACATGGCCGACAACGTGCCGGTGGCAATGGCGTTGGCGTGCTCCATGCGCCGCAATGCAGGTGCAATTTGACTGGCGTCAGTTGCAGAAATGGCGTCGGTGATTAAAAAGGGCTGGCGACCGTTGGCGCAAAGGTCAAGCACGGTTTGCAACACGCATACTTGCGCTTCAATTCCGCAAATCAGAATGTGTGAGCGGTTTAGCGTGCGAAGTTGCGCGGCCACATCGCTTGTGAAAGCGCTGAAACGCGTCTTTGTATAGATGGGCGTATTTTTTGTAAGGTGCTGGGTGATTTCTGCGGTTGTGTTGCCCAGGCTTTGCGGGCTTTGCTCGGTCACGATCACGGGAATATCAAGCGCGTTGGCCATTTGCACCAGAATGGCGCTGTTGGCGACCAGAAAGTCCCACTTGGCAATGTGTTTGGCAAACTTGGTTTGAATGTCAATCACCAGAAGTGCGCAGTTGGCGGATTGAAGTCGCGGAATTGGCATTGGGATTCTTTCGGTGCGTGGGCGGTGGGGTGGTTGATGGGGGCGGGGTGAATCCTGCGCCGACCTATATCAGTGTGAGGCGTTCACACTTTCAATTGCGGCTCGTGCGCAAGCGTGGCGGAAAATTGTTTGCGAATTGGCGTTGCCACGGTGGCGATCCATCGATCAGTTTGTTCGGCGCTTCTGCCCGTGAGGCGTTTGGCGTCAAGCGCGTTTGCAATATTCACTTTGGCAAAGAGCGCGTCGGCGCTCAAGCGCGTTGCAAGATCATTTGATTGTCCAAGCTTCACGCGCTCGGCCGCGGCAAGCGCATGTTGGCGAATGGCGTGGTGCGCTTTCTCGCGGTCAACTCCGGCGCGAACGGCGGCGATTAAAATATCTTCCGTGGCCACAAATGGAAGTTCGTTCTGCAAGCGAGTGGTGATCACGCTTTCATTCACAACAAGTCCACCAAGCACATTGATCATCACATCAAGCGCGCCGTCAAGCGCAAGAAACGCCTCTGGAAGTGAAAGCCGGCGCGCGCTTGAATCATCAAGCGTGCGCTCAAGCCATTGCTCACTGGCGGTGGCCATGGCCACGGGCGCCAGGCCAATCACAAATCGCGCCAAGCCGGTGGCGCGCTCGCATCGCATTGGATTTCTTTTGTACGGCATGGCGCTTGAACCAATTTGATCTTTTTCAAAGGGCTCCTCCACCTCGCGCAAGTTGGCCAGTAGGCGAATGTCGTTGCAACATTTATGAATGGCGCAGGCGCCCACGGCCAGCGCGTTGAGCACGGTGGCCTCAAACACGCGCGGCGAAGTTTGTCCGCACACGCTCCATACGGCGTCGGGGTTCCACTTCAAAAATCCGCAGAATGTGGCTTCAAGTTGCTCAACTTTGGCGGTGTCGCCCAGCAACGCCAGGAAGGAGAATTGCGTGCCGGTGGCGCCGCGCAAGCCTTTCAACTTCACGCCGGCAAGTCGCAGTTGAATGTCTTGCATCGCGATGGCGAAATCTTGTCCCCACAATGTGGCGCGCTTGCCAAGCGTGAGCGGTTGCGCGGGTTGAAAGTGCGTGAAGCCCAGGCACGCGAGGTCGCGTTGCTTGGCGGCGAATGTGGCGATGCGATCAATGACGCGCGCGAATTTGTTGGCGATAAGTTCGAGCGCGTCGCGCAGAATAATCGCGTCGGCGTTGCAAACAACATCTTGACTGGTCATTCCCAAATGAATGAAGCCTTGCGCGGCGGGCGCGGATTCGCCAAAGGCGTGCACGTGCGCCATGACATCATGGCGCAAACGTTTTTCATGCTTGGCCACCGCGGCGAAATCCGTGGTGTTGATATTGGCGCGCATGTCGTCAATGGCGGCTTGCGGAATGTTCACGCCCAGTTGGTGTTGCGCTTGCGCCACAGCCAACCACACGCCGCGCCATAATTGCGCGCGCCGCGCGTCGGACCACAACTCCTGCATTTCAGTGGAGGCAAATCGCGTGGAGAGCGCGCTCTGCCACACATCGTTTGAATGAGATTGTGTGGTGTTGGAACTCACAATGTGATCGTATCGGACGGCTTTGTCTTGTGACCAACGCGCGATTCCGTGCCTAAAAGCAGGCGTTTTATGTTGGCGCGGTGCGTGATCAACACCAGCATGGCGATAAGCGCGCAAGCGATGACCGCCGGAAGCGGAGTGCCGTTTGTTGTTTCAATCGGCGCGGTTGCTGGTGGCGCGGCCATAATTTGCGCGGGCATGTTCCACGGAAGAAGCACTGCGGCACTGAAGGGCAGTGTGAGCGCGGCGATTAAACTTGACAGGCTGACAATGCGCGACAGTTTCATGCACGCAATCCACACGGCCAACGCGATAAGCATTGGAAATGTCAGCACGGGCCACATGGCCACAAGCGCACCGAAGCCGGTGGCCACACCTTTGCCGCCTTTGAACTTAAGCCACGGTGAAAAAATATGTCCGGCGATTGCGGCGATGGCGATGACAATCCACACGGTCAACGCGGTTGGTGAAATCATGTTGACTGGTTGGCCAAGCACGCCATTGACTTGTCCAATGATCAACACGGGTAGCGCGCCTTTGAGCGCGTCAAGCGCGAAACATATGAAGCCCCACTTGCGACCAAGTGCGCGCCCAACATTGGTGGCGCCCACATTGCCGCTTCCCACCGCGCGCAAGTTCACGCCCTTTGATTTGGCAATCAACACGCCAAAGGGAATACTGCCGCACAAAAAAGCCGCGGCAACTTCAATGATGATTTGCATATTGATTTGCATATTGATTTGCGCGCTCATGTGCATGGCGGGGAATTGCATCCCTGAAAGAGTAGTGTTTTGTGCTGAGATTGTGTGTGAATGCCTCTGATGCGTGGCGATTGTTCGTGCTTATTGCGCCAAGTCCGCGCAAGCCGCCGTGATCTAGCGAAGTTTGGCGTTGAGCAATTGCTTGGCGGCATGCGTGACATCGCCAACTGAAATACGATCCACGCGCGAAATCTTTTCCACATGATTGGCGATGACTTCCTTGGGAAGAAATGGATCCGCCACCAGCAGCCACTCGCGCGCGGTCGCGGAGTTGTTGGCGCTTGGGGGCTCGTGCAGAGTTGTGTAGCGGTGATCGGTTGGACCAAATAGCGCAACGCACGGCGTGTTCAAACCCGCCGCGATATGGCGCGGCCCCGTGTCGTTGCTGATGAGCAAGTCGGCTTGCGCGATGGCGCCCTTGAGTCCGGCAAGCGTGACGTCGCGCTCGATCAGTGAAATGGCGGCGCCGTTGCTTGCGGACACGATCGCGTCAACAATGTCGCGTTCATGAGCGGAACCAGTGACCGCGACGCCAGCGCCGCATGTGTCGCGCAACGCAATGGCCAGCGCGGCGAAGTTGGCGGCGGGCCAACGCTTGTCCAATCTGTTGGCGCCTGGATTTAAAATCACGCGCGGCATGGGCAATCCATCCAGCAGGCGAAAGCCGGTCGCCAGTTCCTCCACACTGCAATGCAATTGCACGGAGCGATCAAGTATGGGCGCGCCCAGCGCCAACTCGGTCAAATCGCAATAGTTGTCCACACTGCTGTGCGGCGTTGTCATGAACGGCGGCGTTGCGGGATGGGACAGAAACCAGCCGCGATTTTGACGATTCCAACCAATGCGCGTGCGCGCGCCGCTGGCAAACGCGATCACCGCACTGCGCATGCTGTTTGGAAAAAGCAACATGGCGTCGGCGTTGATGGCGCGGATTGGTTTGAGATTGCTCAGCGGGCCAAGCCAGCCGCGCATGCGATGTTCGACGCACTCATCAAAGAATGGCAAGCCGGAAAGTATGGTGCGCAAGCCAGCGCGGCCAAGCAGGGTGATGTGCGTGTTGGGCAAATGTTTCCGTAGCGCGCGCAGTGCCGGCGTGGCCATGACCGTGTCGCCAATCCATGAAGGAAGAATCACGCAGAGCCGCTTGCAGTTGTGCAGAGGAGATTTCATTTAGAAAGAACCCCACGGACTTTCAGGCGCGCGATGCGAGCGCCACCAACGATCGGTGTCGCGGCGAAGCTCGGTGGCAAATCCCAGCGCGATGACTTCGCCGCCAGCCACCGTGGCGTTCACCTTGGTTGCGTGGAAGTCCAGTTGCAGAAGTTGAATGCCAGTTCGTTGCGCCAGCGCGTGCGCCATGGACTTGATGGTTTCTTTGAACACGGCGTCGGACAAAATATCAGATCGACGCGCGTGCAGGGCGACGGATCCAATCACTGCAGAATCAACGACCGGCGTGGTGATGCGCCGCGCGGCGTGAAGCAAATCCTTCTCCACAAAGTCGCCAACGCTTGCGGCGGCTTGTTCGCGGTCGCTTGAGATAAGAATGGTGCGGCATTGCGCGGCCGCGCCCGCGACCACATCGCGCTCTTGATCGCCCACCATCCAGCTTTTTTCTAGATCAATGGCGTGCGCCAGCGCCGCGGCGAACAGCATTCCGGGCGCGGGCTTGCGCCACTCATGCTCGCCGCGATATTTTTCCACGCTTGCTTGTGGATGAAACGGGCAGAAATAATATTCGCTGATGACTTTTGGCGCGCCCACTTGTTCGCACAGCATGTGCTCCAAGCGCGCGTGCGTTTGCACAACCGCGTCCTCGCTGTATTTGCCGCGCGCCACTCCGCCTTGATTGGTGACCACGAACAAAAGCAAATCATGCTTCAACAAAATCTGCAGAGCTTGCGCCACGCCAGGAAGAATTTGAATTTGCTCTGGATCACCCAAGTCGCCATCGTTGTCGATCAGCGTTCCATCGCGGTCAAGAAAGACCGCCGGCTGCAACGCGGGTTGGCGATCAGCGGCGCTCACACCACAACCGCCGGTTTTGATTTGGAGAAATGCAAATGCGGAACGGTGTCGCCAAAGCAAGTTCCCATGGCGCGCCCGGCCGCGATCAATCCATGATCCAGTGGAACAAGTCGTTGCTTGCCCGCGGCGTGCAACAAGTCGACATCGGAGAAAATATTATTTTCACGCACCACCATGCGATTATGGCCGCCAGCCATGAGCGTGAGAATGGCGTGATAGCCAAAGTGCGTGGCCAGAATTCGATCAGCCGCGATGGGCGGACCGCCGCGCTGGATGTGGCCAAGCACCGTGGTGCGGGTTTCCACATTGCAGTTTTTCTCAATGTTTTTAGCCACAAACGCGCCAATGCCGCCAAGGCGAATGGGGTCGGGACTTGTGGGATCAATGCGCGCCACCATCTGCTCGCCTGATTTTTGCTTGGCGCCCTCGGCCACCACCACAATGGCGAAGCCCGGACCTTTGCTCATGCGTTCATTCACAAAAGCGCAAATCGGATCAAAGTCAAATGGAATTTCTGGAAGCAGAATCACGTCGCTTCCACTGGCCACGCCGGCGGTGAGCGCGATCCAACCCGCGTTGCGCCCCATGAGTTCACA
>CALFOZ010000084.1 GCA_937919205.1 uncultured Planctomycetia bacterium | reverse complement strand
AAAAGATTTTGAAGATTGTTGCCGAGGGCCTGTTTTAGGGGCAGAAATGGGGTTTTTGCGGCGGTGAAATCGCGCAGGCTGAGCCGGAAAAACGGGCGGGTTTCTCAATGGTGCCCCTTTTGTCAATAAGGTGATGCCTTCATTTGAAACTTCCATCCCGAACACATCAATAGGGGAAACATTATGCATCGATTGTCTACACTCTCAAATATGCCTCCTGATATGAGCCGCATTACGAATGATCCCGCCGTAATGGGGGGCAAGCCTTGCATTCGCGGATTGCGCGTCACTGTTGGCGCAATCCTGGGGCTGTTGGCTTCTGGTCAAAGCGAAGCTGAGATACTTGCGGCGTACCCATATTTGGAACAACTCGACATTCGCGCGGCGCTGTCATACGCCGCATGGCGGGCCGAGGAAATTGACGTGCCAATTCACCGCTCAAAGGCGTCGTGATGCCGCTGGCGAAGTTGTGGTGATGGCGCTCATTCAATTTCAATCACAAATTCAGAGTGGCGCAATACTCACAGTTGATGCCACCACTTCGCGTATAAAAGTTTTGCCGATTCGTAAATAATGCGCCGGCTTTGTAAATAGAAATCGTAAAACATATTGATCTAGAAAAAAGGGCGGTTTTCTGAATGAAGTCCTTTAGCGATTTAGGCTGAGCCCAAGGCGACTATTTGCACTTCCAAGTTCATGCGGCATTAGCGCCATATTTCGCTAATACAAACCAGACCAAGAAGGACATTGACAATATGTCAGATTCGACATATATTTTAAACGCGGGCTTGGCTCATAGGAGTGGCAAGCCCCTTCGCTGGTTGCATGGCAAGATTCAGACTCCGCCGTTCACGCACTCGGCGAGATTGGAAGCGGGCTTGTTGCTTAGGCGATTGCAGGATGGCGAGAATCTTGGGTTGCCTGCTTCTCGCCCCATGGCGTCTGTTGGTGTTCGGTGCCACGAGTTGCGCATTCTTGATGCTGGCCACAATTGGCGCATCATGTATCGCATTGATTCGGACGCGATCTTGATTCTGGAAGTGTTTCAAAAAAAGACTCGGCAGACTCCGCTGAGCATCATTCAAATTTGTAAAGCGCGACTTCGCAATTACGACTCACCATAAGCAATAAGGAATTTCCAACATGCGAACGACTAAAAAATCAAAAGCTGTAAAAAAAGGGTGGCGCACTGGAACAGTGCAAGAATTTTTGGGGCTCACCGATGAAGAAGCGGCATATGTTGAGTTAAGGCACCAGTTGGCAAAGGCATTACAAGAGTTGCGAATTCGCTTGAAGCTCACGCAAATTGATGCGGCGAAACGGCTAAAGTCCAGCCAGTCTCGTGTGGCCAAAATGGAAGCCGCAGACGCCACCGTGTCTTTAGACCTTTTACTGCGCGCGCTCTTAGCTCTTGGCGCATCGCCAGAAATGTTGGCGCGCGCCATGCGTAGATGTGCTTGAATTGGCATTCATTCTTTGCGGTTTGAGTGACGGTGGTTGGCGCTTCGCGATTGGCGCCACTTTCAAACCCATCTTCTTCAAGCGAGTCCCTGCCTACACTGACAGACTTTGACAACCACGCCGCAACTTATTTTAGTCACTGGCGCCACCGGCTATGTGGGCGGGCGACTTGTGTCGCGCTTACTTGCCGCGGGTCACCGTGTCCGTTGCTTGGTGCGTGATTCTGCGCGCCTTCAGGGTCGCCCGTGGTTGAAGCAGGTTGAAGTTATGCAAGGCGATGTGTTGCAAGCCGACACGATTGCGCCCGCCATGAGTGGCGTGAATATTGTGTATTACCTGGTTCATAGTCTGAGCGGTGGCAGTAATTTTTCCGAGCGTGATATTTCCGCCGCGCGCAATTGCGCGAGTGCCGCCAAGCAAGCGGGGGTGGCGCGCATTATTTATCTGGGTGGCTTAGGCGATCCGCAAAGTAATTTGTCACAGCACTTGGTGTCGCGACACGAAACTGGCGACGCATTGCGCGAGGCCGGCGTGCCCGTGACGGAGTTTCGCGCCGCCGTGATTGTGGGCTCTGGCAGTTTGTCATTTGAAATGATCCGCTATCTCAGCGAGCGTTTGCCCGTGATGATTTGCCCCAAGTGGGTGTACACGCGCACACAGCCCATTGGCATTCGCAATGTGCTTGATTATTTGGTGGCCGCCATTGATTGCCCGCAAAGCGCCGGCCGCATTATTGAAATTGGCGGGCGCGACGTGGTGACCTACGCGGACATGATGAGTGGCTACGCGCGTGTGCGCGGATTGAAGCGGCGCTTGATTGCGGTGCCCGTGCTTACGCCGCGTCTTTCGTCGTACTGGGTGCATTTGGTCACTCCAATTCCCGCGGTGATTGCTCAGCCGCTGATCAAGGGCTTGGGTAGCGAAGTGATTGTGCGCGATGACAGCGCGCTGAAAATGTTTCCGGCGATTGTGCCAATGGATTATGAAACCAGCGTGAGCTTGGCGCTGGACAAAATAGAAACGCATGGCGTGGAAACTTCGTGGAGCGACGCGCTGGTGTCCAGCCAAGGTGATCACACTCCGCTGACGCTTGTGAGCACGCAAGGAATGATCATTGAGAATCGCCAGCTTGTGGTGAGCAAGCCTGCGGACGCGGTGTATAAAAGTTTCGCGTCGCTCGGCGGCGCGCGCGGTTGGTTGTCTTGGGATTGGGCGTGGCAATTGCGCGGCATTTTTGATCGCTTGATTGGCGGCGTGGGCATGCGCCGCGGTCGGCGCCATCCAGTTGATTTGCGCGTTGGCGACGCGGTGGATTTTTGGCGCGTGGAGCGCGTGGTGCCAGGTCGGCTTATTCGCTTGCGCGCGGAAATGTTGGTGCCAGGCCTTGCGTGGTTGGAGTTTGAGGCGCGCCCCGAAGCCGACGGCAAAACACTTTTGTTGCAGACCGCGATTTATGAGCCCAAGGGCTTGATCGGATTTTTATATTGGTACGCGCTGTATCCAATGCACGGCTTCATCTTTAGCGGGCTTATTCGCAAAGTGGCACAGCAGGCGTAAGTTGGTGCGAGAGCGGCACGAGATCTGAAGCGAGATCTAAAGCAACAGGTGGAGCGAGAGCGGAGGTCGTTGCGTGCGAACCGTGGCTTACGCCGATGCGCGCCGTTTCGAAGCGTTGATTTCTATGCTTGAGTGAATGCGGACCCCGAGCGCGTCAAGCACTTTCATGGCTCGCTCAATCGATATGCCAAAATATTCATTGCGCTCGTCGCGTGAGATTTGGGATTCGTGCACGTCAAGGCGCTTGGCTAATTCGCGCTGTGAAATAGATTTGGCAATGCGAAGGGAAATTAAAAGGTGTCCAAATCCACGAAAGTTTTCTAACGGATCAAACGCGTATTGCTTTAGGCGCTCAAAGTTTTGCACTTCTTCTTTCAACTGAAGCGAGAATGATTTCATGGGATCGGTCACGCGTTTGATTTCATCGCGCTTGAGACCGGATTTCTTGAGTTGCGCGCGCTGTGCCGCCAAGCGCGTGCTTTCCGCGGCCAATCGCGCTACGGCGATCGCGTATTCGCTTTCAGTTCGAATCATGGCTGGAATCCTTTCGAAGTTTAATAATTCCGCGTGGCGCTCCGTTGGAGCGGGATTGTCTAAACGCGGATGGAAACTCTAATTCGTTGGGGTGGTCCTTTGCTTCCGCAAATGATCCGTCCGCAAACACATCGGAGATTCCAATGCGCCAAAGTTGTCGCGTGAGAATTTCTAGATTTGAAACCAAATGATGGCGCCACTGCGCGTCCCAGTTCGACGAGAACTGGCGCGATGTTGTTCCCATGACCAGCGGTGATTTTCTAAGTTGGTCGAAGGTCACTTCATAATCTCCAGGCGGAAGAAGTCCGTCGCTGTTGAATGGCGGGATCAACAACATGGGTGAACGCCTAATATGACATAATAGTCAAGTATGACAAATATGTCAAGTAATAAATTGAGATGGGTTGTGGACATATCCGCACCGTATGTCTGCGTACTCACATTTTTAAAAAGTCTCCCTTTTTCTTTGGAATTCCATAGGTGTTGCCGCTACAACAACTTCGCTTCAAAAGTGTAAACTTGATTTCGTATGTGCACCTACGCTTTCTCAGCGTGTAAGTCTTGTCACTTTCTCTTTTCTGAAAGCGATCTCCAATGATCAACTTTGAAAAACGCCCAGCGACTTTGTTTCTGTTCTTCCTGGTTCTTGCGACCACGTCTTGCGCAATTGCGCAAGCCACCAAAACCGAAACCGCCGCGAATAAATCCGTGGCTACGCAAGATGCTACTGCTCCAGCCGCCGCGGGCAAGGACACTGCAGTTCAAGGCACCGCGGATGATGACGCTGACGCCGACCTTGCGGCCATGGACAAATCCGCCACCAAGCCCGCGACTAAAAGCGCGGATAAAAGTAGCGCGCCCAAAGCCGAGGACGATCCTCAACAAAAGCAGATCAAACAACTGCGCGCCGACGCCGAACTTCGCAACGAGCAGTTGTCCGCCAAACTCGCTTCGTTGAAAGCGGAGAACGACCAACTGCGCCTTGCCAATGAAGTGGCGCAACAAAAACAAACGCAAGCGCTACAGCAACTGCAAGCGGAAAAAGGAAAGTTGGAGGCGGAACTTGCGTTGCTTGGCGCCAAGGATTCCACCGCCGCCGCGCCTGACAAAGCCAAGATTGAATCGCTGCAGCGCGCGCAGAAATTGCGCGACGCGCAATTGACCGATGAACTTTCAGGCTTGTCCGCAGAGCAAAATCGCTTGAAACAAAATCAAGATGTGAATACAGCCAAATTGCAGGCGGAACTGGCCGCCAACAAGGCGGAACTGGAGCGCGCCAAAGTTGCCGAGGACATGCTTGACATGAAGAGCCGCGTGAAGATTGCCAACTTGAAGCGTGAGCAAGATCAAATTTCCGCCGAGAATGGTTTAGCCGCCGAGAAGCGCCGCGCCGAGCAATCAAAAATTATCGACGAGCAAATGCGCGCCACTGCGATGGCGTTGACCGTTACCGCGCAAATCACTAACCGCGACGCCGAGGACAAGTGGCGCGACGCCGTAAACGCGCCGCCCACCTACACCATGGAGCCATTCAAGGATGGCGTGCTCACCATCAGTGATCGCAAGATTGAATTGGACGGACCGATTGTCACCGGCACCGCCGACAATGTTTGCGACCGCATTGATTATTTCAATAATCAAGATCGCACCAAGCCCATCTTTGTTGTGATCAACAATTCGCCAGGCGGCAGTGTGATGCAGGGCTACCGAATTCTGAAGGCGATTGAAACCAGCGACGCGCCCGTGCATGTTGTTGTGCGAAGTTTCGCCGCAAGCATGGCGGCCACTATCGCCACGTTGGCGCCGCACAGTTACGCGTATCCCAACGCAATTATTTTGCACCATCAAATGTCTGGCGGTGCCGTTGGCAACATGACCGACATGGAGCAAGAATTGAAGACCATGCAAGAGTGGGAGCGCCGTCTTGCGGAGCCCATCGCCAAGAAAATGGGAATTTCGCTGGATGAATTCAAGGCCAAAATGTATGCCGCAAAGAAGAGCGGCGACTGGGACGAGTTCGCCGACAAGGCCCTGCAACTGCACTGGATCGACAACATTGTGAATGAGATTCGCGAGGAAGGCATTCGCAAGAAGCCAACCGAAAATAGAATGCCATCGTGGATGTTCATGATGAAGAAGGACGACAAGGGCAACACTTACATGTCCCTGCCACCGCTTGAGCCGTACGACTGCTACTTTATGATCAATCCGCGCAATTTCTACAGGGTGGATGGTCGCTAAAGCGGCGATCGTTGATGAAATTAAAGCCCACGGCAGTTGATCTGGATGGGCATCTACGACGCAACGCATTTGCCGACGCGCTTGTGGTCGCTGATTCTTTGCTGGCTGTGAATCCCAGAAATCTAGAGGCTTGGGTTGGCCGCGCGCGGTCGAATATGGCCATGGCCAAAATATTCGACGCGGATAATGATTTGGACATGGCGCTGAAGCTGTCTCCATCGCATCACCACGCCAACTGGATGCGCGGAGTCTTGGACCATCGACTTGGTCGGATTGATCAAGCGATTGAGCGTCTGCGGAAACTTTCACTTGCCAAAACGCCTTGCTCGATCGATGCAAGTTTCTCGCTTGCAGAAACATTGTATTTCTCCCACCGCCGCGACGAATACAAACAATTTATCCAGGCGGGCGGCGAGTGGACCAAGGATCCACGCGCCGAGTTTTTTATCGCGCGCGCGCGCGCCCGTGAAGATCCACTGGGAACCATCGATGATTTGTTGCGCATCATGCGCCAAGACACTGACGGCGTGCTGAAAAGTTTGGCTGGATTCGACGCCGTGATTTTGCTTGACAAGGCGGGACGCTATCGCGAGGCCTTTGATGTGGCCGTGTATTTGCATGCGAACGCCAAGGGAGCCTCATCATTTGACCTTGAGGGTTTGTTGGGCGGAGTGCGTGAGCAACACAGCTTGCTTCAAAAGCGCGCGCCTTGGTTCACGCCGCGCGCCGACGTGGTTGGCGGCGTTTCGATCGTGGTTGGATTGCCGCGTTGTGGCTCAACGCTATTCGAACAAATGTTGGACAGCCATTCCAAAGTAAGCGGCATTGGCGAGTACGACGGAGTCAGGCGGCTTGGCAACGGATTTGTTTCCTCGGGAATTTCCATGCAGGGCATTGGCATGATGCCTCGTGAATTGGCCCAAAATTTACAGCGCGATTATCTCAATGGAGCAACGCGGTTCAAGCGCGAAGGGGCCGAGTGGTCGTTTGATAAAACTCTTCGAGCCTGGAGATTGTTGCCGGTGATCGCCGCGGCCCTGCCCGGCGCCGTATGTTTTCATGTCGCGCGCGATCCCCGCGACATGGCCATCAGCACTTTTCTTGCCTACTTCAATCCAACCTCGGATGGATGGACGGCGAACATCGATTCAATTCGCCGCGTGATAGAGGCGGAGCGTTCGCTTCTGCCCGACGCGTTGGACACGTTGGAAATTCCCAACGAACAAATTGTGTACGAGAATTTGGTGGCAGACCCGGATGGACACGCGCGGCGCAGTCTTGCGCGCTTGGGTTTAGAAATGGAGCCGGGCGTTGTGCAACCCGAGCGCAACACGCGAGCTGTGTTCACACTCAGTCACGAGCAAGTGAAGCGCTCCATCAACACGGCTTCGATTGGGCGCTGGAAAAACTATGAGTTTGCCTTCGATGATTCGTGGCGCACGCTTGCCGCCACGCATGATGCGCGACGTGTGTGATCAATTACACACTCTTGTACGCGTTAAAAGCGCGCATCGAATCGCATCCATCTCATCGCATCAAGAAAGAAAAGTAAATGGAAGTCAAAGACAGCAACGGCAATCTTTTGGCGGACGGTGATTTAGTGTTGCTCATCAAGGACTTGAAAGTGAAAGGAACCACCGTCACGCTGAAGCGCGGAACAGTTGCAAAAAATATTCGCCTAGCCTCCAACAAGGACGAAGTGGAATGCAACGTGGAGAAGGTGCGCGGCCTGGTGTTGAAGACATGCTTTTTGAAGAAGGCGTGAGCGCGCTTGACTTCGACGCTTCTACTGGCAAAGCCCCTTAACGATTCGACGCAGAAATGCTGAGCAGAGCGTATTTGCCAAGAGGTGCGTGAGGGGCACTCGTCACTGTGCGGACAAACCCAGCTGAAGTGGATTGATGGAGGCGATGAACCTCAATGCGCTACCATCTCGCCCTCTTGACCATGCAACGAGAACAAGTCGCTACAGCTGTCCGCGAAATCCTTCAGGTGGACCTTAAGTTCACTGGGATGGATCTTCCTGAGGATCTCGCACTCATAGGCGATGGTCTTGCATTGGATTCACTTGACTTACTCATGCTAGTGACAGGCATTGAGAAGCGATTTGGGCACAAGATCGCCCCACAGAAACTTGGCAAAGACACCATGTCGAGCGTTGGAGTGTTCATTACATTTGTGTACGCAGAGTTAGTGGCGGCTGGCAAATGAAGAATGTTTTGCCGGAACAAATCCTTCCACATCGGGCGCCATTTCTTTTTGTGAATCAGATAAGCCAAGTGGCCAATGGTGCCGCGCTTGCTACATGGGTTGTCCGTGGTGACGAGGACTTTTTGCGCGGACACTTTCCAACTGAGGCCATCGTTCCAGGAGTTCTCATTGGTGAGGCACTGGCTCAAACGGCGGGCATTGCGTTGAGTTCCGTTGCGGGCGAAAGCGCCGCGCCCAGTCGATCTGGATTTTTAGCGCACATCAACCTGAAGTTCCACGCACCCGCTCGTCCACCATGCACTATTGAACTCAGCGCAACGATTTCAGGAAGCATGGGAACACTTCACCAATTTGATGTGGTTGCTCACTATCAATCAAAGCGATTAGCCTCAGGGGTGCTGGTCCTTGCTGTTCCAGAAATCACCAGAACGCAGTGACCATTACACCGGCACAACGCCGCGGTAGTAACTCATGACCCCCAGTTCCGTTGTATGACGAACGCCAACAAATCCCGCTAATTCCAAAGCCCTAAGGATCGTTGCTGGCTTGACTGCGGCATCAATGGTTTTAGCCCAGTAGCGCATCATTGGAAATGTAGAGATCCGCCCACTCGCACATACGCCAATAGTTGGCGCAATATGGTGCATCGTGAATCGAAAGATCGGCGATGCAATTGGGCCTTGAGCCGCTGTGACTTCAAGTATCACAAGTCGTCCACCCGGACGCAGTACACGCCGCACCTCTGTAAAAACGATGTGCATGTCCTCAACATGTCGCAACATGTAGCCCATGGACACGCAATCAAATGAAGCATCTGCAAATGGCAATTGCTCCGCGCCACCATGCACTGTTTCCCGAACACCACGAGCACGCGCCACGGCCAGCATTCCTAAGCTTGGGTCAAGTGAAACCACTCGACCAGTTTCGCCAACAATTTCTTGCGCAAGTAATGCGCACACTCCGGTTCCACTTCCAACATCAAGATGCGACATGCCTGCACGAAGACCCGCCGATAGCAGCATGCGCCGACGGTAGCCGCGCCCCAAACCCACCCACATGGCACCACTCGAACGGTCATAGCCCTCGGCACTGCCATTGAACAATGCTTGAGTCCACTCCTCGCGGACGAATCGGTCTTGTAGCAACAGTGGGCGCGCCACGACTGGAGGACTCACAGGTGCATCGCGCAGTACTTTGCCGCTTGCACTGCGCGCAAACGTACTGACAAAAGAAATAGTCCGTGGAACCGCATGGGTTGGTACGCGCTCGGCAACGAATGCGCGCAGTGTTGCAGGATCACTTTGAATCTTTGAAGATTTCAACTCAATACGTGCCGCCACGCGAATCAACCCATCCGCAAGGATCACTGGTTCAACAAGCGCAACGGATACATCGGGGTGTTCCTCAAGGGCGGCTTCGATGTCATACGGATTCACTTTCAGTCCACCAACATCAAACACCAACTTCACTCGACCAGTGAGTTGAAAGGATCCATCAGCCGATCGAACACCAAGATCACCCGTTCGAAAGTAACCATGCTGTAAGTTCTCTTGGTCACTTGCATACCCAAGAAATCGTTCAAATACTGCTGTAGATCGAACTGCTATTTCACCCACCGTTCCCGCCTGCACATCCACCAGTGAATCACGGCAGAGCGGATCAACAATCCGAAGATCCACATTTGCAATGGCAACGCCACCGCGCCCGCGATCAAGCCAGATCGTGCCAACTTCGCTCGCGCCGTAAAGGTCAATCAGAGGACAACCAAACGCCTTCTCAAATTGCGAACGCACCGACGGTCGAAGTGAAGATCCCGCAACCATGGCATAACGAATTGCGTGTGAGGGAATGGCACTATCGGCGAGTGCTACTGCCGTTGCGGGTACAAGCGGTAGCAGGGTCACCCCGCTCAAAATAAAGTGGTGAGCACCTTCGATCGTGAATGATGATTGCTGTCGAACCGAGGCCCCACTGAGCAGAGGCGCAAGAAATGCATGCTCAAAGCCATAGGCATGATGCATTGGCAGAAACGAACCGACGGTGTCGCCCATGCGATAGAGCTGTGCCTGAACAAGTCCGTGAGCAACACAATCAACAGCTTCAGGACTGCGGCGAACAAATCGCGATCTGCCAGTTGTGCCCGAGGAAAGGAGTACCACTCCACCACATGGCCGCATAGAACGATCGGAGGATGCAATGTTGTCGCCGTTGTGAGCAATCTCGTCAAACAGCGCGCCATCAATGATGATGCTTGGCGAAAGTTCGCGCTGTATTCGCTCCAGCATCGCGCGCGGCGCCGTGTTGGACACCAACAGCGCATCACATCCAGCGCGCACGGTTGCTAGGCAAGCAATCCAAAACTGTCCGCCGGATGGAACCGAAATCGCAACAAGTGATCCAACTGCAATACGAATCTCAATCTCTCGTGAAACTGTCACCAACGAATCGAGCAAAGCGCGGTTGGTCCACTCGCGACCGTCTGGATCTGTGATACGCACTCGATCTGGATCAACTGCATATTGCTCCTGAAGTGCCTCAAGTACACGAATCATTGCAACGCTACTTTTGAAGCCAATTGTGCAAGGGGTACTCGGTTCGTGACACCATCTGGGCGCAATCGAAACGGTCGCCTTCGGGGTAAAAATGGGAATCGTTTCTGCACGGCGCACATGGATTTCAGAGCTAAGCATCGCATTGCTGTTGCAGGTTGAATTGCGTCAAATTCACCCGCGAGTAGCGTGACAAACCCACGAACTAATTCGCGAGGTTGGCTTGGTGCAAAAAGTAGATCACGGAATCCAGGGTCATAGAACCCTTCCACTAATTCAAATGCACGGCCAACGACTCGGCTTGCCCATGCCTGATAGCGGGCACGCTCCACAGCCGGTCGAGCGCCGCGTGACAAACGAACCACGCCAGCTGCTGCCTGTTCCGCGGCGAGTAGGCCGAGTGTTAAACCAGTCGACCACACTGGATCAAGGAACGCGGCGGCATCGCCAACCAGGAAGAATCCGGGACCAGCAAATGGGTCACACCGATATGTGAAGTCACTGATGACACGATTCCGAGAGGGCCCACGCGCATTTGCCATGCGCTCCGCCATAATCGGAGTGCGCTCCACTGCCCACCAGAATCGATCTTCCGCAGGAATATCAAGCGTACGGTGGAGAGTTTCGCGCGCTACAAAACCAACACTCGTCCGTTGATCATCAAGTGGAATGAGCCAGAACCAACCTTCGTCTAGCACAGTTAGTCCAAAGCATCCAGCGGCAGGACCCGATGGGCGAATGACGCCTTCAAAGTGCTCAAAGTAGGCAACATTTTGCAAGAATGAGTGATATCGACGTGTTCCAAACTCGCGGCCCAATGAGCTTGCCTGACCACTGGCATCAATCATCCATTTTGCATGGACAACTCCGGCATCCGTATTGGCAATGATTCCATTGTCACCGTGCGATTGAATTGATCTCAATGCACATGTGGTTCGAACATCGGCGCCAACATCGCGGGCCGCCTGCATCATCATCATGTCCAGGTGAATACGCGCCATGTTGAACGCATCTTTTTCACCATCGCCAATGGTGTCGCGGAAAAAGTATGTGCGCGATCCATAGCGATGGTCACCCATGGAAATTTCCACGCCCACCTTGCGCGCATGTGGCAATGCCATGCAGCGGTCAAGGACACCAAGACGCCGCAGTGCACGCTTTGTGCGTGGCAAGAAGCTTTCGCCGATACGAAATCGCGGAAACTCTCCGCGATCAATCACCAGAACTTTGAGACCTGCGCGCGCCATATCAATAGCCGCCGCGCTACCAGCCGGACCTGCCCCAATGACAAGGCAATCAACATGCAGTGTTTCAGACATCGGCGACTGCCTCTACTTCCACCAGCAGTTCATCGCGACACAAAGGCGCGTGCAGTACGCGTTCTAATCCACCCGAAAATTCATGTTGCGCCAATGTGGTCACTTTGCTGATATCAGATTGATTACGCACATAGACTTGCACGGAGCGCCAAGAACCGCGTGCGCCTGCCGCAGTACGCAAGGTCGCAAGGTGCCCGACCGTCTCGCGCCACTGTGCATCAACATTGTCACGATGTACAACATCTTCACCAACGACAGCCGCCGTTCCCGAAGCGATAAGCAAATGCTCGGCAACTACTGCGCGCGTAAATGGAGGCGCCGATGGACCAAACTTTTTGGAATACTGCCACGCGGGGATCTGTCGTGGATTTTCTATTGCATGGACTACTCCCGGCATGGACATGGCATGAACAACGAGCAAGTCACCATCATGTCCCACACACGTTCCTGCAGGCATAAACGGCAAGGTGAAGCGAGTCTGGCGGTATGCCCGAGTACGACCAAGATTCATACACATGTAGCGATTCAGTTCATCGACATCCCCAGCAGTAATCATGGGCAAGAAAGCCCAGACTCGAGTAGCGGGACTGTCCAGTGAATCAAGCACCGTCAAGAACGCTTCGAACGCGGCATGAGCGAGCTCTTCGCCACTACATCCGTTGACTGGAACACTGGTTGATGCCAACACGGCGCCTTGCTTTTGTTGCCCAATCACCCAGGAGGGTAAGTCACTTGTGGCATTACCAATAGCACGCCATGCCGAGGAATAATTTCCAGATGGCGTAATTGTTGGGCAGGAAACAGAAACCAAAGTCACCACATTCATACTGTAGCAAACGGCTTCAGAAGATCATGTGCCCTTGCCTGAACTGTCCAAGCAAATCCATTGGGATCAGTATTCGAAATCGACACTGGACCAGTTCGCAATCGGAGAATTTCCAACGCCAGTGCCGCCGGACCAGCCACACAACCGATCTCTGGAATCTTGATCGTGGCTCCGTCATGGTTGGTCAATCCCTGGCGCCAGCCACGACTCTCAATCCCGTGCTCAAAGCCTGTAACCTCCGATAGCAATTCCGGGTTACTGGCAGGAATCCGCTCCATGAGAAATGCAATGCCTGCCGAACCGCTTCGTACTTCACGACCCGCGCAGTGGCTCAGGACGGTATCAATGGTGGGATGCGATTCATCGGCCATGACAATCAGTGCGCGGTCCCATTCGCCCGCTCGAATACGACACGAAGCTAGGAACATCGCCTGAAATCCCGCCGTCCGAGTACCGATGACGGTTGCACTGGCGGCTCGCATGCCAAGACCAAGCGAGACATGAGCACTGCCAACATTTGGAACGGATTCCGCAAATAAAACCGGATTTGCAAGATCAATTCCAGAACGAATCAGGTCACGGTAGTACTGGTCCGTGAAACTGGCAGCTCCATGCCAAGATGCCGCAAGAAGGGGAGTCGATTCCAATTCGACCGTGGAGAGTCCGACAGATTCACACAGGTCTCGGCAAGCCGCAAGCATTAAGCGAGGAAGCATTGCCAATCGGCGCGTTCGAGATCGGTCAAGAAGAGGCATGAGCGTCTCATCAGAAACATCACGCGTAGCGCTATCGCAAAGACGCTGTAGTCCCGCTAGCCCGCGACCACCAGCACAGACGCATCCAACTGCTCGGATACCAATGTGAACTGAAGTTGGCGCCACTTTTGCCTCTGTACATTGGATGGACGCATTGTTGTTGCCACGAGTCACCGACATAGCCACATTGGCTCCGCCAAAGCCAGCGGCTAAGACTGTGATACGTTGAGGCGATCCAGCGCGTGGCTTGGTATGCAAAAGATCAATGTGTGGAAAGGCATCGCGATCAAC
>CALFOZ010000083.1 GCA_937919205.1 uncultured Planctomycetia bacterium | reverse complement strand
TCCAAAATATTGTTGTACGAAAGCGGCTTGCCCTCCACGGTGTGCGCGTCAACAATTCCGCCGTCTTGTTGCGCCATGTCGCGGTACAGCGCGGCATATTGATGCGGATTTTCTCCGTAGCGCAATTTCGCCTTGCGCGTCAGAGCAACCTGAATTGTGTCGGGTAATTCATTCGCGCCAATATTCGCGCCAACATTCGCTTCCACGCGCGCCATCCACGCCGCAATCATGGTGTCGTACTTCGCGGTGTGATCAAACGCCTCGGCCGCCAATTGCTTGCGAAGCGTGGGCGTGGTGGCGCCATGGTTCGCGGCAATGTCCGCAACAACGCGCGCGTATTGATCCGGCGAAGTCACCACTGTCACAAACTCATAATTCTTTGACGCGCTACGAATCATGGCGGGCCCGCCAATATCAATTTGCTCAATCGCCTCTTCCTCAGTCACGCCAGCCTTGGCAATGGTGTTGGCAAATGGATACAAACTCACGCACACCAAATCAATCGGCGCAATTCCATGCTCTTTCATTGCGGCCACGTGCTTCGGCACATCGCGCCGGCCCAACAGGCCACCATGCACTCGCGGGTGCAGTGTCTTCACGCGGCCATCCATCATTTCTGGAAAGCCGGTCAATTTTTCAATTGGCACAACCGAAATGCCCGCGGCCATAAGCGCCTTGGCGGTGCCACCCGTGCTGACAATTTCAACGCCATTGGCGGCCAACGCTTGTGCAAACTCCACCAAGCCGCTTTTGTCACTTACGGAAAGTAGCGCGCGTTGCATTGGCTGATAAGAATTCATTTGGCCACATCAAGGTGTGCTCTCGCCAGCATTCTCGCCCGCATTCTCAGCCATGTCGGCAACGTTATCAGGATCAACAGCAGGATTTTCATTGTTCTTGGGTTTTTCATCCACGGCCTTTGGCGTAGTCACGGCCTTCATAAATTCAATGGGGCGTAACTGTTGCATGCGGCCGTCCTTGCTAAGCAACATGATTGTTCCATCAACCGGTGAGCTGGCGCCAACCCACACCGCGTTTAAAAATGACGCGCTCGCCGTGATGCCGCCCGCCTTGGTCTCAACCAATGTCATTGTTCGACTTGCGTCATCCCACACAATAAATCCATCCTTTGTGCGGGTGATTGCGTTGCCAGCCGCCTTTGATTTCCACTGCACGGCGCCACCAACTTTTTCGCCAGGATTTGCTTTGAAAGCCACCAATCCTTCCTCCGGAACTTGTAGCACCACCAAGTCGCTTGTGGCCAAAGGTGAGTTGAGCAATGGAACTTGGGTGAACCAATTCCACATCACAAGACCAGTCTTTAGATCAAGTGCATGAAGGTATTGATCCTTACCCGCCACATACACCACGCCACCGCAAGTCACTGGCTTGCTCACAAATGGAGCGTTGCTTTTAAATTTCCAAATGGGCTTGGAATTTGTGGCATGAAACAAGCACACTTCGCCGCCAGTGCTCACGGTGAGTACGCCAACGCCAGAAACCGACACTGGCGGCGTAACCACTTTGCCCAAGGACATCGCCGCATATTCCTCGCGGCAAATCACTGTTCGGCGCGTGGAGCGCTCACTGCTGGACGTATATTCGCCTGGCGCATTGCGCTTGGTTTGCACTTTGGCGATATTTGATTCCATCAAATTCAACCAAATGATTCGTCCCTCGGCGTCTCCAAACACCACAGAGTTTTCGCTTGTTGCCCCAGCCGTGGCGGGAACGCGGCGCAGAGATTGTTGTGCCAACAGCGCGCCGCTTCCATCTTCAAATGCAACGCTTTCCGCATCGGTTAAGGCCAGCGCCGCGGGGGTGGTGCCAGCCTCCAAAATGTTCACGCCAAAGATTTTGTCAAGCTTGCTTTGTGTGGAACCCTGCCACAACACAGAGCCCGTTTCTGACTTCAAGCGCGTCACAATTCCAAATCGATCCCACGCAAAAATTTCGTTTCCATCCAAACTCATTCCTGCCATCGATGCGGTTTTTCCAGATGGAATGGTGACTTGCCATTGACTTCGTAAACCAAGCGCGGTGATTTCACTTGGGTTGGCCAAATAGCTCACTTGCACATCCGATTTCATCGCATCCAGTTTGCTTTGGGCTCGATCCGCCTTGGACGATTGCGCACTAGGCGAGCTGGTTGCGTTGGGCGCCCCAGTAGTGGTGGGGGCCGTTTGCGCGGTCAACAAAGAACTTGTCCCAAAAAGCAGGCAGGCGGCGCATGAATGGTTGAACTGTTGCATTGAAATAGATTCCACAAAGAAGTGTGCGAGTCGAGTTTGAAAGTGTATAGAAATCTGTAACTTCAAACGTCCGCACGATCCGTGTGCGACACGGTGAGATTTAAAAAATTCGTCCTAAAAAGGCAATCAGCCGAACCCTTTCTGAGTTTCGGCTGACAGCCCCTTTCCATTTTCCCTCAACACGTTTGTTTCGCTTTAAACTGGCGCTAAACCTTTCGGTCAAGCGACTGGAGAGAGTTCCCTTTCCCTCACAGTCTTATTTCTGATTAGAGGTCCCTTTTCCTCACCTCAGAAGCCAAACAACATTTAGCGAACCAATCATGTGATGTAAGAAGTTAATCCTACAAAGATATATTCGCATCCACATCTTAAAAGTCTTACTTAAATTCAATATTTTTTAAAAATTCTGAATTTGTATAAACCCCATTTTTATCAAAAAAAGCATGGTTTTCATAAAAAAACCTTTAAAAATCCAATTCACCTTGCCGGCTGAAGGTATTGAAGATCATTCACCGCAGGTTGAAATGTCCTCCAAAAGTTCAATTATTTAATAGGACGTGTCAGTTCAAACGCGATTGCTTGGAAAGGTCCACTCAATGCCTGGTTCATATCCCAACAGCGCATACAGGTCCTTGCGGGTCTGCATTTTGCCAAGGGTTTCCTTCACCGATCCGTGCAGTTGTAGCGAAGCCAGGCCGCGAGTCACTTCGCCCATCGCCAAGCGCATCATGCTCAGGGGATAAATCACCAGCGAGTATCCAAGTTCATGAAACATTAAGGCGGAAATATCTGGCGTCTTTCCAAACTCCGTCATGTTGGCCAGTAAATATCCTGGCGACGCTTTGGCAAAATCCCCAAACTCACTTTCGCTTTGCAGGCCCTCTGGGAAAATCATGTCTGCCCCGGCTTCTCTATATAAATTGGCGCGCTTCACTGCGTCGGCAAAGTCAGTCACGTGCCGCGCGTCGGTGCGCGCGATAATGACAAAGTCCGGACTTAATTTGTGCTTGGCCATGGCGCTCACTTTGTCAGCCATTTCGCTGGCGCTGATTAATTCCTTACCGTCCAAATGTCCACAGCGTTTGGGAAAAACTTGATCCTCAATATGTAGCGCCGCGGCGCCAGCGCGCTCATATTCCACCACCGTTCGCACGCAACTTTCCACTTCGCCGTAGCCGGTGTCCGCGTCGGCGATCACAGGCAGGCCGCTGGCATCCGCAATCTCGCGAATGGTCCTGCACATTTCCGTAAGCGTGATCAAACCAATGTCGGGATAGCCGGACACATTTGCCGTGGCGCCACCAGAAATATAAACCGCGCTAAATCCAGCGTTTTTAACTGCTTTTGACACAAGTGCGTTGAACGCGCCCGGCGCCATGACAACGCCTTTGTCCATCAACTTGCGCAAAGCGCGCCCCGGGTGTTGATCGTTGGATGAATAATTTTCGCGAGATGTATCGTGTTGTGCTGGGCTCATTGTGTTCTTTACAATAGTTTAAATTTGATCCATTTCATTTTATTTTTCAGCTTGTTCACATGCTCCGCAATTATTGCGATTGCTTTTTAAATTGATAGGGACCTTTGGTGGCGCCCCAGACTTGCTTTCCAGCGCTGTCAAAGCCGCGGTCCCAGCTTGTAATAGCACTCTCCGTCACTGTCACTTCACTGGTGGCATACGCCGCGCCGCGCAACGAACTGGCGCACATGTCTCCATCAGTTGAACCACTCCACTGCGTGGCGGATTTGGCTTTCAATTTCACGCCGCAACCAGAGCTGGGCATAAGTTGTGAAGGCAAAAGTTCATTGAGTGGTTGGGCCTGTTTCCACGCGCCCGCATATTGCAACGCGTCTCCAGGCAATTCAAACACCAAACTTTCAACCGCGCCATCGTCATGGTGAACCAGGTGGTACACGCGTTGGCGATAGGGTTTGTCCGCGGCTTCCTGCATGGCTTGCTCAACATACAGCCAACGCCCATCCGTGCGATCCATCCAAATCGGCTTCATATGTAGCACAATATTCTTGTATTCAGAGTCGGACTGGCTCTGCGCCGCGCTGGAATAAGAGCCCGCCATCCAACCAGCAATCATGTTCACTTGCGGGCTGTATTGATTTGCAATGGGGGGTTCATATTGCGTCACGGTTCCGCAGGCGGACAATGCGCACAGCGCAAGGCACTGGATGAAATATTTCATGAACGGATGCTAGCATCGAACGCTTTCGGACCCGACCCACTGGAGAAACCATGAGCACAACAACGTCAACCCCAAAGCAACCAGACACACGCGGACTCGCCGGACAATCTGTAGGTGAAACTTCCGTGTGCGCCGTCACGCAAACCGAACTTCTATATCGCGGCTATGAAATTGCCGACCTTGCCGCCAACGCAACCTTTGAGGAGGTGGCATTTTTATTGTTGATTGGCCATAAGCCTAGCGACGCCGAGTTGAAGAAATTTACAAGCGACGTGATCGCCTTGCGCGCCGTGCCCGCAGGCGTGCGTGACGCCGTAGCCACGTTCGCCGTGAGTTGCCCCAATGCGCATCCCATGAGCGTGCTACGCACTGGCGTGAGTTTGCTTTCACACATGGACCCAAAGTGCGAGGACAATTCGCCCGCCGCCGAGTTGCACAAAAGCATGAGCTTGCTTGCGCAAATTCCAACGCTGATTGGAATATGCCAGCGTTCCCGTGATAAGAAGCCCATTCTTGAACCCGACGCAACGCTAAGTCACGCCGCGAATTTGTTGTGGCTTATCAATGGCCGCAAGCCAAGTGAATTGGAAGCGCGCATTATGGATGTCAGTTTGACTCTGTACGCCGAACATGATTTCAACGCCAGCACATTCGCGTGTCGCGTTATTGCCAGCACCGAATCCGATTTGCACAGCGCAATTTGCGGTGGCATTGGCGCGCTGAAGGGGCCACTGCATGGCGGCGCCAACGAGATGGCTATGGAAATGCTCAAGGAAATAAATCACGACTGCGCTGGTGGCGCAATCACTGTTGAGGCATGGATGCAACGCGCCTTTGTAGAGAAGCGCAAACTTATGGGCTTTGGTCACCGCGTTTATAAGAACGGCGATCATCGCGCGGGCATTCTTCGCTCGTGGGGCCTACAGCTTGCTGATCAGCTTGGACCAGATGCAAAGAAGTGGTTTGACATTGGCGACCGCGTGCAAGCCATCATGTTGAAGGACAAGGCCATTCACCCCAATGTGGACTTTCCGTGTGGCATGACGTATTTCATTCTTGGCATTCCCGTGCCGCAATACACGCCCATTTTTGTGGCAAGCCGCATCACTGGTTGGTCCGCGCATGTCATGGAACAGCACGCCAACAACAGAATTATTCGTCCACTGGCCGACTACAAGGGCCCCGAGCCACGCAAGTGGAAGTCCTGAAATAAAAAGGGGACGAGCCTCTTTTCAAAGACTCGTCCCTAGTGCTGTGCGGACCGTGCCCTCCGCGGCCCGCAATTGTGTTCGATTCAAGATGTTGCGTTCCCGCGCAAGCATCTCGCAATGAGACAGTCTCCCTTAAAAACCGCCGTCAATCGAACTACTGGAATGTTGTGGTTGCGATGAAACTTAAAAAATAATTTCATCACTTGCACTCCAAACCCGTTTTTTTAAAAACCCTTTAAGCCAACTCTCTCTCGTCTGACAAATTAAATTGCCAGAAAGGTTTCTTTCAACCTTCAAATATAAACTACCTCCGATTTATAACAATGCAAATTATGTTTGTAATTTTTTGCAAATTTTTTATGAATTGCCATTTAATTTCAGCAATTTTAGCGATTGTAAATCGAGATGCGTTGCGGGCAAAAATAAAAAAACCAATGGCGAGCCATTGGTTTTTATAGAAATTTTGTATGGAAAACTATTTAATGTGCTCTGCGGCGTGATACAAGAGCGGCCAAACCAATCAATGCCACTGCGCCTGGCGTTGGAACTACTGGCATGAAGTCGAACGTTA
>CALFOZ010000082.1 GCA_937919205.1 uncultured Planctomycetia bacterium | reverse complement strand
ATTGCCCAACTCCAGCGGATTATTGCTGCGAAGACTCCACTGAATTGGCCAAGTCCATGGCGTCCGTCAACATCACGGACAAATCAGGAAAGCCGCTGGCTATTTCACTGGCCGCTGATGGATCGCTGAAGCCCTTGATGTGGATCGCCGTTGAAGGCACGCTGCAACCCACCGACGGCGGCGCGTTTGTTGTGAACGCTGATCACATTTATAAAATGCCAAACGATCCGTTGGCGAGCAAGTTGAAGTGACGGTTACTTGGGTGGCTGAGTTGCCGCGTCAGCACTCCCGGCGCTGTCGCTTGAGCCACCAAATATATTTGTAATTCCTTTGCCAAGATCTTGAACCCCGTCTTTAATCGCGGTTCCCGCTCCCTTCACTATGGGAAATTCTGCGGTGCCATTAAAAATACTTCCAACTTTACCAGCCGCGCTCTGCAGGCCGTTGGCTATGGCGCTGGGCAAGCCAGCAATCTGAGCCTTCACAATGGCAAGCAAAATTCTATTCATAAGTTGCGCGGTCACATGCGCTGCCACCTGGCTTACAGGCGTCTTGCTTCCAAGATCGCTCACAATAATGTCAGGAATATTCACCTCTAAAATTTTTCCAGCCGCGACATGTGAATCACCTTCAACAAGCACCTTGATGCCGGTGACTTTAAGTTGCTTAATGGTGACCGTTCCAGAAGAATTTTTTGTTGGCGCAGGAGTAGCAGTTGGTGCTGGCGACGCATCGGAAGTTTGATTGAGCGAGTCAGCAACCACTTGCAAATTCACTTTGCTACCCTTCTCAACCAAAGTCACCAACACGCCATCGATATTAATTTCCTCAATCACAACATCGCTTGAAAGCAACTCTGGCAAATTTGCAGTCACGCCGGCGTAGCGCACCTTGAACATGGAATCCGTTCCAAAACCCTCCGGTTGCGCCACGGCAAGTTCATTCAAGGAACTTGTGCCACCCAAAATGGCGATGTGCGCGGATGAAAGAGTTGTTTGCACGCCTAGCACGCGCGTGCCCGCAATGGCAACAACACGAGCCGCGGCCGCCTCTAGAAAGAGAACCGCCGCTACGCCAATCAGCACGACTGACACGGCGCATATGATGATTATTTTTTTTAACAGGCCGGATTTCTTGGAGGACGCGACTGAGGCGGATTCATTTTTCATATTGAGCAACTGTAACCGATCGCCTTTTGGCGTGATGCGATTTAAGAATGGTCTACGCCAACGCGTGGCACCTGAAGTACATGCACATTATAAATATGCCTACGCCAGCGTGTCGGGCATTTACAAAAGTTGCGCCGCAAGGCCTACGCCAACGCGTCGCGCGTTTGCAAAAGTTGCGCGGCAATGCTTACCGCAATTTCGGCGGGCGAATTGCTGCCGATGGGCAACCCCACTGGGCAATGAATTTTGCTCACGGCGTCCTCTGTGAAACCTTCCTTTACCAACGCGCCGCGTAATGTTCGAGCTTTGGGCTCGCTGCCAATCACGCCAATGAAGGCGGCTTGATCGCGCTTCAGAATCTGGCGCACAATGGGCAAATCGGTGGCGTGGCCTTGCGACATGCACACATAAAAAGTTCCTGCGGGCAACTTATAAACTTCCTCGGGCATTTCAGCGGCCAGAATTTTTCGCAAGTTGCTTCGCGGCGCGATCTTGTCCAGCCACACTTGGCGATGATCAATGCAAATCACATTGCACGCGAAAGTGCACAGCAACCCCACAGTGGCTTGCGCCACATGTCCCGCGCCAAAGATGGCGATGTTCCAATTGCTGGCCGCGGAAATTTCATAGAACAACGTTGCCGCGCCTCCGCACACCATGTTCAAGTCGCGCTGCAATTCATAGCGGATCATTTCGGCGTCGACCACCGTGTTGGTGTCCGCGCCCAACTTCACGCGCGCAATCATGGCAAGCGCGTGCTCAATGGCGCGCGCTTCAAGTCGCCCACCACCAACGGTGCCCCACGCAAGCCCGCTTTCCGTCACGATCGCTTTGGCGCCAATATCCTGCGGCACGTGTCCCTCTGGTTGAACAAGCGTGACGGTTACAAACATCACGCCGCGCTCCGCGAGTTTGTTGGCTTGCTCTAGATAGTCAGCGATCATGCGGCTCATGGGGTTGGCGATGATTCCCACTGCGCGAACATTTCGGGAGAAAGTCCGCGCAATACGCGCTCCGCTGTGGCGGGAATAGCGAGTTGAATAAGATCTGTAGTGGCGCTGGACTGCTTCAATGCATTTTTGTTGGACGCAGTTGCGTGATCGTGACTTACTGCGCTAGTCATGAGATCGTCTAAGTTCTTTGATTTGGAATTCACCAATCGCGCCGACGCGATTGCGTCGCGCACCGCGGTCCACACGGAAATCGCCAGCAACAACGGTGGCTCACCAGTGGCTTTAGTGCCACGCACATTCACGCTGTTGCCTTGATTCACAATAAAGTCCGCGTTGAAAATGCGCGGCGTGTCTTGAACGCTTGGAATTTTATACGTGCTGGGAGAATGTGACACAAGCAAACCATTGTCGTTGTAAACCAAATGCTCCGTGGTAACCCAACCCATTCCCTGCACAAATCCGCCAAGAACTTGGCCCATGTCCAGCGCGTGATTCACGGGTCGGCCAACATCCATCAACATGTCAACGCGCAGTACTTTAATTTCGCCGGTGTAAGGATCAAGTTCCACTTCGCTGGCCGCAACGCCTTGCGTGAAGTACAGAAACGGTCGGCCCTGCCCTTTGATCTTGTCAAATGTGAGATGCGCGGTTGCGTAATGTCCGTACTCACTGACAGAGGTGCGATTGAAATAAGCCTCGCGCACCAATTGCGCGAAGTCAATTTTAAATTCAGGTTGCGCGGGCTCACTTACAACAACCATCGAGTTGCGAAACTCAACAAGTGTTTTATTTTTAGTGTTTGAGCCAGCGCCGCCTGCATTTACGCCGCCTGCATTTACGCCGCCTGCATTTACGCCGTCAAATAGTCCACTTGGAAGCACGGTGAAAGTGTGCGCGCCATTGGCAATCGCAATCTCTGGCCATGTTCCCAGCCCCGCCGTCTTGGTGGGCCAATGTTCATGCCCAATATTTCGTAGCTCAAACGCCAGCGCTGCAAGTCGTTGTTTAATTTTCTCGCATGCCATCACTGCCGCAGATCCATTCAGGTCCGTGCCAGCGCTCGCGGCGGTTGGAGAAGTGTTTGCATTCTTCTCGGTTGAAGTGGGCATGATGCGAACTGCGGCAATCGGCAAACCAAATTGCTCCGCCACAAGCGCCGCAATGCGCGAGTTCACGCCTTGTCCCATTTCAACGGCGCCGGTGGAAACCTGCAGAGTTCCATCGGTGTGCACATTCACAAGCGCGTTGCCTTGATTCATGAAGCGCGTGGAAAATGAAATACCAAACTTCACGGCGGTCATGGAAAGTCCGCGTGGATGCGCGTGAGGATTGCGCTCACGATCATTGTTCCATGTATCAATCTCCTTGCGGCGCGCGCGGTAGTCGCACTTCTTCTCCAGTGTTTCAAACACTTCGGGCAGACAATTATTTTCCACAAGTTGCCCGTACGGCGTAGTGTCGCGGCCCGGACCGTAGCAATTCAACTTGCGCACATCCAAGGCGTCGCGGCCAAGCACGCGCGCAATGTCCTCCATGATGCATTCAATCATGGCCACGCCTTTGGGACCACCAAAACCACGGAACGCGGTGTGCGGATGAAAATTGGTGCGGCACACTTGGCCGCGCAATCTGGCGGCGGGAATAAAGTACGCATTGTCGCAGTGCAACAACGCGCGCTCCATGATGGCCGTGGATAAATCCGCGTAAGCGCCGCCGTCGGAATACAACATGGCGTCAAGCGCAAGAATTTTTCCACTGTCATCAAAGCCGCATTCATAGTGAATTTGAAACGGGTTGCGTTTACCCGTGATGATCATGTCTTCATCCTTGGTCAACACAATGCGCGCGGCGCGGCCAGTGCGCTGGGCCACAAGCGCCGCGTACGCCGCGAATGGAGAAGCTTGCGTTTCTTTGCCGCCAAAACCGCCGCCCAATCTTTTGGCGACGCACACGACATCGCTGAAAGGAATTCCGCACGCCTTTGCAACCACGTGTTGCGTTTCCGTTGGATGCTGGGTGGACGAATGCACTTCCAGTTGGCCGTCCTCGCGCGGATACACCACGGCGGCCTGGCTTTCCAAATAAAAGTGATCAGCGCCTTCAATCTTTAACACGCCTTTAATCTTGCGCGGCGAAGTTGCAAGCGCGGTCTGGGTGTCGCCCTTGGAAATAGTTCGCAGATGACCAATGAAACTTTCTTGCGCCACGGCCTCATCAATACTGCGAATGTCAGGGAGTTTTTCCCACTGCGCCACCACAGCGGCCAAGCCTTGCGCCAATGATTCTTTGGTTTGCGCGCCCAACACCGCCACCACTTCACCAACAAAATTTGTTTCTTGCGACGCAATCACAGGTTGATCCGCAAAAATTCCGCCCCACATATTGTGCGCAACATCCGCGGCCGTGATGGCGCACTCCACGCCGGCAATTTTGAGCGCTGGCGCTAGGTCAAGCAATTTCAAACGCGCGCGCGCAAACGGACTGTAGACAAGTCCGCAGTGCAGTTCACCTTTCACCATGGGTCGGTCATCAACAAATTCCGACTTGCCCGTGACATGCGTGGTGGCGGAATCATGCGGCGGCGAGCCAACATCCTTCAACAATGATGTTGATGATGACGCCCCAGAATTCGTGTCTGAC
>CALFOZ010000081.1 GCA_937919205.1 uncultured Planctomycetia bacterium | reverse complement strand
GACTCAATTTCAAGGCGCGTTAAATGCATCGCCTCCATTTCATAATCCTGAAACGCCTCGCAACTATTTGGAACCAGCGGCTTGATCAAATCAAACATGCCGCGCGCGTAATCTTGAATTTCCTGCTGGGCGTGCGAATCCATGCGCAGTGAAAGAAATCGCAGAGTGTTGTGCAAGTCGCACTTCCAATACCACTCGGTGTACACGCTCACCGGAAGCGCCGCGCGCGCCAACTCACGGGCCACGCCCTTCTCGGTCAATTGCAAATACTCCTGATAGTTGGCCTCGGCGCGCTCCAACAAACCAAGAAATGACTCGGCGGTGCCGGCGTCAATCGGCTCGTCGCCGCCTTGTCGATTCAGCGAACTTTGCTTGCGCACATTCTCCAGCGACGGCCTGTAAAAACGATCCGGCACAATGGAGTAACGGGCTGAGTATTCATTCACATTCGCAGTGCGATGGCGAATCCACTGACGCGCCACAAACATAGGCATGGCCACATGAAATTTAAACTCCACCATTTCCAGCGGCGTGGTGTGGCGATGACGAAGCAAGTAGCGCACCAACGTGCGGTCCTCGCTGACTTGCTTGGTTCCATCTCCGTAACTCACGCGCGCGGCTTGCACAATTGCGGCGTCGGCGGTTTGTCCAACCGGCGCAAGGCGCGGCATGACATCAACAAGCGCAATGAATCCATGTTGATGAATTGGAATTTCCCAACGCGAGCAACCATCCATCAGGTCGCGCATGGGCGTCTCTGGTTGCACGCGGCGAATATTGGAATCCGTTTTGGGAACGCTGTTTGTTGGAACAACCATTCTTTGATTATGCGATGAAACCGTCCGCCGTAGGCGCTTGAATTGCCCAGCAATTCACATTATTTTTGGGATGCCGTGGCGGCGTCGTGGTTCCAATTTTGAAGCCAGCCATTCACCTTCTCAATGGTTCCCAATCCAGAGGGACGCCCACGCACTTGCAGAACAGGAGTGAGATTTCCGGTGGGTGGCCAGATCACTTCGATTCGACCCGCGACTGCGGCGGCGATATCCGCTGAAACCAGATTCGCCTGTGCGGCTTCTTGGGTGGCGGGCCACTCGCCTGCTCGGCGCGGCGCGGCCAAGCATTCGGGGTACGTGGAAATAAATTTCACAAACTCCACTTGCGAAGTTGGCATGGAATTGTTGGCGGCCGAGTAACTCATAATAGCCCACGACACCGATCGAAGTTGAATGTCCGTTTGCTTGGCCTCCTCACGAACATTGCGGGTGACGAACCAGCCAAAATAAAATGATGCGGCGGCTAATGAAATAAAGATCACCGCAAACCATCTGCGAAACAAGATTTGCTTTTTCATCTGCGCCGCGGTGGGCGCGGGCATGTCGTTGGACATGTCGGTGTCAGCCCGCGTCAAGTTCGCATGCCTTGCATTTGCACAAGCGTTCGCTTGCGTCGCGGATCAGCCTCTGGCACCGCGCTTAACAATGCCCGCGTGTACGGATGTTTAGGATTGTGAATCACCTCGTCGCGCGGGCCCTCCTCCACAATCTTGCCGTCATACATCACCGCAATGCGGTCGCAAATGTGGTGAATCACCGCCATGTCATGGCTGATGAACAAATAGGACAATTGAAATTCGTCCTGCAAATCCTTGAGTAAATTCAATATCTGGCTTTGAATGCTCACATCAAGCGCGCTGGTTGGTTCGTCGCACACAATCAACGCGGGGTTCAGGGCAAGCGCGCGCGCAATACCAATGCGTTGACGCTGGCCACCGCTGAACTCGTGCGGATATCGATCAGCCGCGGCTCGCCACAAGCCGCAACGCTCGAGCAATTTCTCAACTCGCTCGCGCAATTCGTCGCCTGTGGCAAGACCATGCACTTCAATCGGCTCTCCCACGATGCGACCCACGCGCATACGTGGATTTAAACTTCCACCCGGATCTTGGAAAATAATTTGCATCTTGCGCCGCGCCGCGCGCAACTGCGTGGAGTTCATGGCAAAAATATCTTTGCCTTCAAACAGGGCTTGTCCACCAGTGTGGTCCGCCAAGCGCAACAAGGTGCGTCCAACCGTGGTCTTGCCGCAACCGGATTCGCCCACCAACCCCAATGTTTCGCCCTTATCCAAATAAAAGTTCACGCCGTCAACGGCTTTCACATGTCCCGTGACGCGTTGCAACACTCCGCGACGAATGGGAAACCATGTCTTGAGATCACGAACCTCCAATAAATGTTGCGCGCTCATGTGATTGATGCTACCTGTTCGATTTGCAATTAACGCATCGGAATCCGAAGCTGGGCAATGGTTCCATTTTGCTGGCGCACACCAAGCACTAGCGTGAATTCCGGGGTTCGAAATGTGTCAATTTGTCGGGCAATTCGCGTATAAAAATCATCTAAATTGCTGATCTTTTGACCAAACACTTCCACGATCATTGTGCCGGGCGAAATAATTGTGGCAACTCTCGAACCAGGAATCACATCTTCCACCATCACACCACGCTCAAATGGCACTCCAAATTCCGCGGCCGAGGCCTGGGTGGCTGTGATCATTTTTTGCACGCCAATATTTCGAAGCGCTTCAACAATTCCATCGGAATTAGTTTCTGGCTTGAGTTGCGCCATGACAACCTGCAATGAAATCAACTCGCCCGCCTTATCCTGCTCACTCGGTCTCCATAAATCAATTGCAATACTTTGATTTGGCATCTGCGAGGCAATCACGGCGCGCAATTGCGATGTATTTTGAATTCGCTGGCCCGCGAATTGCGTGACCACATCTCCCACACGCAACCCCGCGGCTTCGGCCGGACTACCCGGACTAACCGTGGTGATGGCAACACCGTCGCCCTGAAAAACTTTCGCCGTCATCTGAAGCACAAGATCACGCGGGCGCATTCGCGACAGTTCTTCAGTGTCCAACATGGATATGCCCAAATATCCTTTGATGACTTCACCATTGGCGATGAGTTGGTTCACAACATTCTCGATCATTGAAATTGGAATCGCCAGACCAATACCCGCGAATTGCTCCTGCGAAACTCCATTTCTGTGACCAGTGGCGATTGCCGTGGCCATGCCAACAACATGGCCCTTGGTGTTGGTCAGAGGGCCGCCAGAATTTCCTGGATTGATGGCCGCATCGGTCTGAATGAAATTTTCATATTCAATATCCGTAATTCCAGCGGTGCGGCCAAGGCCAGACACAATTCCGTTGCTCATGGAAAAACGAAAATCAAATGGACTTCCAAAGGCGAACACCATGTCGCCCTGTTGAGGATCCTGCGTGGCTCGTTGCGCTGGCACAAGTCCAAGCGTGTCCACCTTCAATACCGCAATGTCCGTGCGCAAATCCGCGCCAAGTAATTTCGCCTCGCGGCGTTCGCCGTTCACCATTTGCACTTCAAGTGTTGTTGCTCCATCCACAACATGGGCGTTGGTCACTATGTGTCCCTCGGCGTCATAGACCCAACCGCTTCCTGTATTTATAAAACTGCGGCCAGTTCCACGACCAGCGACCAATCCCGTGCTACTGACATGCACAACACTGGGCTCAACAATTGTGCCCACGTCGCGTGAAGCCTGTGACATTTGATCCAACAATGATCCCGATTGCAGGCGTTCTTGCGCGCCGATCATCTGCACCGCCGTCATGCTTTGAGAAACTTGACGCACCGCCGCGGGACCCGCCAACAACAACACACCTGCCGCCGCAAGCACCACCAACGATGGCCCAAGAAATTCAATGCGCCGCATGCGAGTCGCTTCCAGAACGCAACATGGCGCGCAGTTTTTCCTGCTCGGCTTGATCCATGCGATATGTTTTTCCAGGCAATTTGCCCGCGCGAACAAGCTCCGCAAACGCCGTCGCGCCCGCCTGAATGGCTTGACCAACGGCGGCCAGTGGCTGTGCGAACGCGGGTTGCCAATCGCTTAATCCAAGAATGTCTTGAAGCACAACGACTTGGCCGTGACAACTCGCGCCAGCGCCGCAACCAATCACAGGAATGGTGGCGCGCTCCACAATCAGTTGCGTCACTTCGGGTGGGCACGCTTCAACAAGCAGCATGCTGGCGCCGGCGGCTTCCATTGCGGACGCGTCGGCGACAATGCGAACCGCGTCCTCGGCTGTTCGCCCCGCCGAAAAATATCCGCCCTTCATCTTGGCTTGTTGCGGACGGCTTCCAACATGCGCCACAACTGGAATGCCCGCGCGCGCCATTTGCTCCACCAACGCGGCGAATGATCGATCCACTTCCAACTTCACGCAGTCGGCCATGCCCTGCGTAAGAAATCTTCCAGCGTTGCGAATGGCGTCGCCTTGCTCGCATTGATAAGAAAGAAACGGCATGTCCGCCATCACCACTCGCCGCGGCGCGCCGCGCTTCACGGCGGCGGTTATCTCAACCATGAAATCAAGGGGCGCATGAATGGTTGCGGTGTGTCCAAGAATCACTTCGGCCGCGGTGTCACCCACCAATAAAACTTCCACGCCGGCGCGGTCAAGCCAGCGTGCGGTGGTTGCGTCGTAGCAGGTCAAGCATGTGAATCGTTTGTGCTCGCGCGACATGCGCGCCAGAGTGCGCAGTGTGATGGCTTCGCCGGCGCCGGCGTCACTGGTGCGGTTGGTTGCAAGCGATTCATTCAATGGTGCGTTGTTGGGTTCCACAGATGCCAATAGTAGCCCGCTTTCGCTTAAAAACGTCGCGACGGATTGTTGATCAGATTGTCGCGACCAGGCACGATCATGTCGGCAATTTCGATGGCTTCCTTCAGTGATTCGAGCGCTTGTTGAATGTCAAAGCACGGCGAAATCACGCGGCCCTGCTCCAAATGCTCCGCGGTGGCAACGGCGTCGCCCGCAATCAAAATTGTTGTGGCCGGCGTGGGCAAAAGCAAGCCGTTTGAGCCAATGGAAACCCCAGGCAGTGGAAATAAATCCACGCCCTCGGCCAATTTGTCCGGTGCCACTTCACAGGCGTTAAGAATTTCAAGCTCCTCGCGCAACATGCGCGCCAGCTCCGCGTCTTGTTCTGCGCGCGCCTGCTCCAGTTTTTCACGAAGTTGCTCGCGCACACCTTTTTGCTCAAGCTCGCCAATCCATACGGTGGCGTTTGCAAACGCCGCCAACCCACGCCGACGAAGCGGATGAAAGCTGGTCAGAAAAACATGCGTGACACTGTCGGCGCCCTTGCCGGTGCGCTCGGACAAACGCGGAAGCAAAATCTGCGGCGGCAACGATGGGTCAACCAAAATCACCGCGTCACCTGACACAACAAGCGATGTGGTTGTGTGCGCCGCGCGCACGTCGCCCTTCTCACTCCACAACGGATGCGCGCTCATTGCACCAATAGAAATAATTTTTAAACTAGCCGCCATAATGTGGTTGCAGATGTGGTTGCAGATGTGGTTGCAGATGTGGTTGCAGATGTGGTTGCAGATGTAGTCCGTGATTCAATTCGGGATTTAGTCTGGGGCGGATTCCTTGGCAAGGCGACTCAGCGGATCATTGGGATCGCGGCGCTTTGATTCCAAAGCCGCAATAACTTCCGGCGGAACCAATGCAGAAAGTCGCTGTAAATCCCCGCCAAAAGCAGCAATTTGCTTAATCAAACTGCTGGAGACGTAGGCAAAACTTTCGCCCGTTAAAATAAACACCGTCTCTATTTCCGCCACCTGCCGATTTGTAATTGCCAACTGGCATTCAGACGCCAGGTCGGTGACATTGCGAATGCCGCGAATAATCGCCGAAGCATTTTGCTTGCGCGCAAAATCAGTTGTGAGTCCGTTGTAACTCTCCACGCGAATCTTGGCGCCCTTTGGATTTTTCTGTAGCAAGCGCTCAACTAAAATTTGCGCGAACTCGCGGCGCTCCTCAATGGTGAATAGCGGCGGCTTGTCAATGTTAATTCCAATCGCCAAAATCACCTCGTCAAAAATACTGCGACTGCGTTCAAGCACATCAATGTGTCCCAAGGTGATGGGATCAAATGAACCGGCATAGACCGCAAGATGATGCATGGCGCGCAAGCCTTACGGCCCAGTCACTCCAGCGGCGGTCATCACTTGCGAAAGACCAGCGGCGTTGAGCAAGCGCTTGAAATTTTCACCAAACACAAAGTTCTCCTTTGGAAAATTCACGCCACTGCGATTGTTGTCGATATGGCTGAACACAATTTCCGTGGACCCAATATCCGTCCACACGCCAGTACGGTGATCAAAGCAGGAAATAGTGCCTTTTGTGCTGGCGCCAGACTCATCCACGCGCTCAATCACAGCGTCGTAGCGAATGGTTTGACCAGGAATTACGTCCGCATCAATAGTGGCTGAACCAATCTTGGCCAAAATCACTTTCTCTTTAAAGCCGCGCGTGCTTCCAACCAGCACGCCCGCGGTCTGCGCCATGCCTTCCAACATCAGCGACGCTGGCATGATGGGTTGATCCGCGAAGTGGTCATGCAAATGATCCTCCGCCAAACTGACATTCTTCACCGCGGTCAAGCGGTGTCCAGGTTCAAAGGCAACCATCATGTCAATCCACATCCAGCGCATGGGCGATTCTTTCTACCAATGTTTCACGTGCAATCTTTCACGTGCAATGTTTGAAGCGCAATAGTTCAAGTGCCTAAGAAAAGTGAACACAACTAAAATCAAATATTCGCGTCAAGCCTTCAGCTTGTTGTCCACAAAGTCGGTCAGACTTTTCACGGTGAACACCTCGCCAAGCTTGCCCACAGATCGATCTTTTTCAAAGCTGGAAAAGTCAATATGCGGCAGTTTTGCCTTCAAAAGCGTGAAGCCCTTGTCGGTCACTTTGCCATTCTCCACCATGCTTGCGTCCTGCAACATGTTCTCTGGAAACAATTCACCTTGCTCAATCTTGAACGGCTTCGCGGGCGTGGAAAATTTCTTCTCCAAGCGAAATTGAATATCTAAAAAATCAATACTCTCCGCGCCCAAGTCGCCAGTCAGCGTGGATGTTGGCTTCACATCCTCCGCGTCAACTCCAAGAGCCTCTTCTAGAACTTCGCGAACGCCTTCTTCTATCTGTGTGCGATCAAATGACAATGTAAATTCTCCATTCAGTGTTGATGCCGACCTTCCATGGGCGGCGGATTAGTGAGTGGCCGCGACGGCGGCGTGAATTCGAACGGGTCGCATTGTAAAGCGACCAGAGACCGCCGTTTCGCCAACTCCGGTGGAGCGGACAACTAGGGCTGTACCTTTCATACCAAACGACCCATCTTCATGAATTTTTTCGCGCGTCACTTCCACTTGCAAAGCCTCGCCTGGGCGCACAAAGCTTCCGTAACGCAAGGCGCGCACATTGCCCAGCACCAATCGAACTTTGGATTGATCCTTTAACAGCTCCCGCGCCGCCTGAACCATGGCTTCCAGCATGAATACCCCTGGCAAAACAGGAAATCCGGGAAAGTGATCGGCAAGGTATTCCTCGGCCGATGTGACGTTTTTAATAGCCACGATCCGATCATCTGAGCGCTCCAAGACTGCATCAATGAGTTGGAATTTCACGATTTCGATAGTAACCAAGTGCGGGCAATTTGGCTTTCATGACATGCTGAAAGTTTAAAAACCTTGCAAACAAGCGCATTTTCAAGCAAAAACGCCTACTGGTTGGTAAGAACGCTTGACGAACAGGCTCAGAACGCCAAGATTGTGCCAACCACCACCCCCACGCCCAACTCATTGGCCTACCAACCCATCGACCGGCCTTATATAGATGGCCCAATGCGGTGACCGATTCCAATCGCCAATTTTGGCGAAGAAACCGCCATTTTTCCGATCTTACAAGCCATGGCACGCACCGCATCTATTAATTCAACTGGGTCATTCAGTGACCTTCCCGCACCCACCTTCGCCCGCCGCGCCGCTTGGATCATGGCCGCGGGAACGTGGGTGTTCCTATTTCTGGCCATGGCCACATTCAACAGCGCGGATTGGCCAAGCCACGTGGTGGCTATTCACTCCAATCCGCCAAGCAATCTCATGGGCAAACTTGGCGCCATCTTTTCATATTGGATTTACATGGGCGTTGGATTTGGCGCGTGGCTTCCAATGATCGCGTTTGCAATTGGCTTGGGCGCGGTGGCAAGTGGTCGACGCGTCACGCATCCATTGGTGCGAATGTTCGGCGCGTGTTTAATGATGTTGTCCTTCAGCGCGCTTCACGCGTTATGGTTTCCGCGACTTGGCGCGCTGGCAGGTTGCGAAGCGGGACTTGTTCCGCAGTGGATCACCGGTGAATTGCAATTGCGTTTCAGTAGTACCGCCACAAGTTTGGCGCTTCTCACTTCACTTGCTCTGGGCGCCATTGTGTGCATGGATGAAATTGTGTTCGCGCTTCCAAAACATTTCTCGCACCTGTGGAATTGGTCCGCGCCAATGCGTCAGGTGGATTGGAAAGACCTGATGGCGAAACTGCGTACTCGCCCTGCTATTTTCACTCCGTCGCTTGCGGGCGCCAAAGTTGGTGGCAAAGTGAGCGCAAGAGACGCGGCCAAATCTGCCGCCATGGCAAAGACTTCCGCCAAGTCATCCGCAGTGCTTGAGGCCGACGAAGATGAAACCCAAATCGCCGACGAAACTGAAGAAGACGAAGTAGAAGAAACAGACGAAATCGCCGATGAAAACGATGATTCGGAGGAAACCGAAGAAGAGGAAATCGACGAGGTTGAAGAAGCCAACAACGCCATTGCCGAAGTGACTGCGCCGCGCGTACTGACCGAGGAAGAACTGAAAGCCAAGATCGCCAAACTTCCACTACGCATGGCTGGCAACAACACCGTGATCGCGCGCGACCAAGATATTCCGCGCCAAGAAAATTACGACGGCTACCAATTCCCTGGGCTTGATTTACTTGGCGACCCCGAAGGCAATTGGTCCGAAGCTGTTGAGGCGTATGTGCGCGACCAAGCGCAAGTGCTTGAGCAAACATTGCACACATTTCAAATTGACGGCGAAGTGACTGGAATTGAAAGTGGTCCCGTGGTCACGCTGTATTCCGTTGAACTTGCGCCAGGCACTCGCGTGGCGCGCCTGCAAACCATCGCCTCCGATATTGCGCGCAGTTTGCAAGCGCCAAACATTCGCATCTTGCCGAACATGGTTGGTCGTACATCTATTGGCATTGAAGTTCCAAATCGCCAAAAAGAAAAAGTGATGTTGAAGGAACTCATGAGTGGTGGCCACGCCAAAGACATGGTGCTGCCAATGTTCCTTGGAAAAGATTCCGCGGGCGAGCCGCTTGTGCTTGACCTTGCCAAGATGCCGCACATGTTGATCGCCGGCACCACCGGTAGCGGCAAGAGCGTGTGCATGAACACCATCATCATGGGTTGGCTGTACACCAAGCGCCCCGATGAATTAAAGCTGTGTTTGGTTGACCCCAAGATGGTGGAAATGAGCCAATTTGCGGAGATTCCACACTTAATGTGCCCTGTGGTTACGGAAATGTCCAAGGCCGCCGGCATTCTGGAATGGGCCGTGGACAAAATGGAGGAGCGCTACGGCATGCTTAAGAATGCGGGTTGCCGCGACATCACCGCGTACAACGGCCTTGGCGAAGAAGAGTTGTACGCGCGCTTGAAGCCAGCCAATGATTTGGAGAAGGCGCGCATTCCAAAGAAGTTGCCAGCGCTTGTGTTTGTGGTGGATGAGTTGGCCGACTTAATCATGACGCACAAGGAAGTGGAGCAATCCATTGTTCGCATCGCGCAGAAGGCGCGCGCGGTTGGCATGCACTTGGTGCTTGCAACACAACGACCGCAAGCGGATGTTGTGACGGGTTTGATTAAGAGCAACATGCCTTGCCGCGTGAGCTTTAAAGTGGCCAGCGGTATGGACAGCCGAATTGTGCTGGATCAAAAGGGCGCGGAACTGTTGCTTGGTCAAGGCGACATGTTGGTGCTCACGCCAAGCAGCAGCGAACTTCGCCGCTCGCAAGGCACGCTTGTCACCGATAGTGAAACGCGCAAGGTGGCGCGCTTCTTGGAAGATGTGGCCAAGCCTTCATTCGAGCGTTCGTTGGTTGCTATTCGCGGAACCAAAGCCGTTGTCGGCAACAACGACGCCCGTGACGGTGGATCAGCCGCAACCGATGGCTTTGAGCGCGATCCATTCTTTGAAAAAGCCGTGGAAATCATTATTGAATCGGGCCGCGGTAGCGTAAGTTTGTTGCAACGACGGCTTGCCATTGGCTACGGCCGCGCGAGTCGCTTGGTGGATCAGATGGGTCTGGCAGGAATTTTGAGCGACCACAAGGGAAGCGTGGCGCGTGAAGTGTTGATTAGTTTGGATGATTGGCACCGCATGCGCGAGATGGAAGAAACGCCACGCACCACCACCCTGGACCCAGACAATTTGGGTGAGACCGCCTCGGACGCCGTTGATGAAAGCGTGCCGAATGAATTTGAAGGCGAGTACAAAAACTAATTCGATCTTAGAAGGGTTTGAAAGGGACGTTGTGATTTGTAATTTGTAATCTGTAAGCAAGGCGCAAAGGAATTCGCGCCTTGTCTTTTTTTAGAAAGCGCCGCGACCTTTCGCATAATTGCTACCGCCGCGCCTCACACGGTGGCGCAATTGATTAAACTAGATCAATGTCATCCAACAACCAATCTCAAGCGCAAGACTTGCAAACCCCCATGATGCCCACGAATGCGGAACCACTAGCAACCGTGGTTGCCTTTGACTTTGCGGGCAAGCAAGCGCCAGTTATTTCATTGGCCCAAGCGCGCCAAGCCATGAATGACGGCAAGTTTGTTTGGATTGATGTGAACCTGAGACGCCAAGATGAGGCGCGCGCGCTGTTGGCGGATCTGTCGTTGTGCGCAAGCGAAATTGTGGAGGACGCCATAGGCCGCGACCCAGCCACGCAACTTGGTCGCTACGACGACTACATCCATCTTGTGCTATCGGGTTGTAAACTTGCCGGCCGATCATTTGAACTTGAGCGCGTGGACGTAGTTGTGGGTGAAAAATTTCTGCTCACCATGTGCCGCGGCCAAGCGGTATTTATGCAAGCCGTGCGCCGCGACTTTCACACGGACTTTATTCGATTTGCAAACAGTCCAAGTTTTCTGCTCTTTGAGTTGTGGGACCACTTAGTGGATAATTATCTCAATGTGCACAACGCGTTTGAGGATCGAGTGGAACATGTGCAGCGGCAATTGGCGGGCGAAGTGGACGAGGGAATTTTTCAAAAAGCCTCCGAACTCAGCAGCGATTTGCTGCATCTGCGCAAAGTGGTGCTTCCAGCGCGCGGCGTACTCACCGATCTTTCCACACGAAAGTCGGCATTTGTAAGCGAGGCAACCCAGCCGTTTCTTGGCAACATGGTGGGCACGGTGGAGCGCGTGTTGCAAGATGTGCTGGTGGACCGCGACATTCTTTCGGATTCGCTGAACAATTACATGTCCATGGTGGCGCACCGCACCAACAAGGTCATGGGCAAACTCACCGTGGTCAGCGTCATTTTTCTGCCGCTCACATTTTTGTGCGGCGTGTATGGCATGAACTTTGAGGTCATGCCAGAACTAAAAAACGAATGGGGCTACTACGGATTTTGGACCGTAGCCGTCATCTTGGCCGCGAGCCTGCTAATCTTTATGCGTCGCATAAAACTGCTATGACAATATTGAACTTGAACCAAAATTTCCAATGAATACCGATTTCAAATCGCCAACAACACCCACAATTGAAAGGTCTTCCAAACCTTCACGCCCGTGGGGTTGCGCCATTCTCTCATTTATAAGTGGGGGCTTTGCCGTCATTGTGTTGCTTGTTGCCGCGTACTTTGGCATTCGTATATTCGATATCAGTGCGCGCATGCCAACACGCCAGCCGAAGTCAGCTATTAAATTGGCGGCCAAGTCCGCTGAAGCAATAAAGCAAGCCGCACAAAACCATCGATCCGATGAAAAACGATTAGTTGACACCATGTACGCGCGTCAACAAATCGATCCAAATTGCACGATGGATTTTCTATTGATCTCTGGAGGCGGCGACGAAGGCGCGTTTGGAACAGGTTTTCTCTTGGGTTGGTCCACCGTTACGCCAGGCGTTGGCGCAATGCCAAAGTTTCAAGGCGTTGCAGGCGTCAGCGCGGGCGCGTTCATTGCTCCATTTGCGTTCCTTGGAACCACCGCGGATTTAGCAACAGTCGATGATCTTTTTCGCAATCCAAAACCTGATTGGGTGGTGCCGCGCGGAACATTTTTCTTCTTGCCAGAAAATGTAAGCCTTGCCGCCGTGCCTGGTCTTGAGCGTAATTTGCAAGAGCAATTTAATTTAGAATTTGCCAAGCGCATAGAACTAGCCGGTTCAGACAACCGCATGCTTTTAATTCAAGCAACCAACATTGACACTGGCAATGGAATCGCGTTTGACTTTATAGCCGCCGCTCGCAAGGCCGTGGCCACCAATGACACAAAAAATCTCTCCCAAATTTTGCTTGCATCGGCGGCTATTCCAGGCGCGTTTGAGCCACGAGAAATTCAAGGATCGCTATACGCCGACGGTGCAATTGTCAGCAGTTTCTATGATGGCGGCGACGAAGACCAGCGCGATTCATTTGGCGCGGTTTGGAAACGTGAACATCCAAATGCGCCCATTCCAAAGACACGCTACTGGGTGATTATTAATGAATACATTAAGCCAACCGCCGAAATTGTGCAGCCACTTTGGCCCACCATGATGGCGCGCAGTTTGTATATCAGCATGCGCGCCAGAACAATCACAATGTTGCGACACTTGTATACAAAGGCAAAATTAACCAAGGCGCTTAACCACGGAGATGTGGAAGTGCGCTGGGTGGCGATTCCACCAAACTGGAAACCACTCAACGATGCGTTCTTTGATCAAGCCACGATGCGCAATTTGTCCGATCAAGGCAAGCGCGTTGGTGCGGATGCAAATTCTTGGATGACAACGGCTCCGTGACGCGCCAGATTTGATAATCAATATGACTGTATGGATGCCTGCGCAAAATCAACTTATGCGTGTTGCTATCCGTGACGGGTGCCGCGAAAATAAATCCCGCAAACAATGTAATGAAATAAAATCACCAAGAAACTTAGGCAATTTCAGGTGTACCTATTTAAAAAATATTGATGATTCGCCTCATTGGCTTTGCATCAACACTTACTTCAATGCTGGAAAAAGAATTTCAAAATCCCTTGCATCTAAAGTGTTGCAAGGCACAGTCCAGGATTCTCCCGCTTTTGCCTGGAACTTCAGATCACCAGTGGAACCTTGCGCTTGCAAGAGATCGACAAATTCAAGATGCTTGCCTTCACGCCAAGGAAGTGTGGAGTACTGAATTTCCCATGGCACACGACCACCACGTATACGACCCACCGAAAATTCGCAATCGAGAAACTCAATGATTTGCGCCCGTGTCGCATGAGTCGATGTAATTAATGCGCTTAGTGAATCGCTCGGTGGATTAGTGGCTGGCAAATCCTTGGCGCGATTACGGGCAAAGTAAAACTGATCCCCACCCACAATCAATATCCGATCAAGTCGACCGGCACACTCAACGCGTACGACAAGAAACCGGTTCTCACCGCTAGTCAATCTGAAATAGTGTTCGGTCCATGTGTTGTCAAGAGCGCTCTCATATATCCGGTCGTCGCTCATGGGAACAACACGTCTAATGTCCACACCATTTGTAGGGTTCAAATCAAGCTCGCGGTTCCACTGAACAGTTGCATGCGTGGCATCCATATTCTGTGCGGTTGTGTAACCAACAAATCCCTCCGCCTTCGCAATAATCAGCAGGTCGCTGTCCGACATGTCCGCAAATGATTTCGCGTTTGTATACGCCGGTCGATCTTTGGGATACCGCATATCTCCAAATGAACGCGGGGATTGAAGATATCTCACAAGTTGTGGGCTTTTTTGAATTGCCTTTGGATCTTCAATCATGACACCTGGATAACGAACCCATTCACGACACCACAGACCAAGCATCCAGGAAGGAAGAGGCTCCTTCGACGTGGATAACGATTGTGTGCTAGACGGCGCAGGAGACGATGCGGCACATCCTGCGACAGAAAAACTAGTCGTCAAGATTAGAAGACTAGCTATTGATATTTTAAAATTATTATAATTAAGCATTATTTTATCTTATCACTTGTATTGACACGCTCGTGCGTTCGCGGCACGTCTCTACATTGAATCAATGTCAATACAGTTTGCGAAATATGTGATCGCTACTATATAAAAATGCAAAGCAAAAAAACGTGTGCCACATGCTTCACCTTCATGGGAATCGCAGGCTCGATCATCTTGTTCACTCAGATCGCCGCGCTGGATTATTCCCCGGCAATACCGCAACCAACGCCGTACCCCGCTCTCCAAGTGCCAGCGCATATTGTTCCCGTGCCCAATACAGTGAGTCCAGAGTTACAAAAACTAATCGCCGCTCCTTACGATCCATCTTGGAAAGTTGCGCCGACAAACAACGCTCAATGGAAGTCGCTTGTAGCCGCGGATGCCGCGGCCGTCATTGCAACACTGCCGCAGTTACGTGAGACATTAGGCGTGAAGGTTGAAGCAATGAATATTGCTGGAGTGAATGTGTTTATGGTCACGCCAAACATTATTCCCCCAGAAAATCAAAATCGACTTTTGGTGCATGTGCATGGTGGCGGTTATGTGTTTGGTCCCGGCGAGGCGGGAACATTGGAAGCGATTGAAATGGCTGGTTACGGACATTTCAAAGTGATCTCGGTGAACTACCGCATGCCGCCCGACTTTCCGTTTCCAGCCGGACTAGACGATGCGATTGCGGTATGGAAAGTTGCGATCACCATGGCGAAGCCAGAAAATATAGGGATAGTGGGAAGCTCCGCTGGCGGCGGCCTGGTATTGGCCATGGTGCTACGCGCCAAGCAAGAGCACTTGCCAATGCCTGGCGCGATCGCGGCCGGCACTCCGTGGGCGGACTTAAGTAAAACAGGCGACACGTATTTTTCCAACCAGATGCTTGACAACATATTGGTTTCGTATGACGGCGCGCTTGAAGCAAGCGCCCTGCTGTATGCGAACGGTCATGATCTCAAAGACCCGTTGATTTCACCTATTTATGGCGATATGCATCATTTTCCGCCAACAATTCTCACCTCTGGCACTCGCGATTTGTTTCTAAGCAACACGGTGCGCGTGCATCGCAAACTGCGCCAATGCGGCGTTGAAGCGGCACTGCATGTGTATGAAGGAATGTCGCACGCCCAATTCTGTATAGACCCATTTGCGCCCGAATCGAAAGAGGCGTTCTTGGAAATCGCGAATTTTTTCAATGCCCACTTGGGCAAGTAATTGTTTGCGGATGTAGCGCCTCTGCCAAAGCGCTTACAACGCTATGGAGGCTACGTCTGCTCAGTATAAAAAACGTTGCGTAACAACATGGCGATAATAATAAAAAATACTCTGGAGCCAATTTCAATCACAAAATTTAAATCCACAAGCGTTGGCGAAAATGCGATCGCGCGCTGGATTTGATGATCAATGTGGTGGTATCGATGCATACGCAATAGCAGCTCATGCGTATCACCATCCGTGACAGGTTCGGCCGCCCGCTCCAATTGCTTGTTCAATTCATCTAACTCATTCTGTTGCAACTTCCGCAGCCATTTATTCATTGAGTGTTGCGGCAGTAAAATGGTTGGAAGAGTCAGACTTAATACCACACCGAACGTGATGACATTCAAAATACTTACCCAATCACCCATCTTTCCAGGCGTGGCGTACTCCAACAAAATAACTCCCATAATCAATGGAATAGAAAATGTTCCCCAGATTTGCCATAAAATCCTGTTGAAAGGCGCGAGCGATTTTTTGCCATCTTTAAAAATAAAGCCCGTCTTCAAAACAAGGTCGCGATTCATGCGCCACGTGAAAGCGCAAATTCCAAATGTGCATAGCGCGCTTGAGCCACCTAAAAAATACATCACAAATGGAATAAGCACTGTGTTCAAGCGCGAATTAAAGAGTTCATATGCGGAACCTTCTTGGGCGCCTGGCGTTAAAAAACTAAATGGAAGCGTGATCACAATAAAAACCAGAGCGATTGGCCAAAATATGCGCATGAGTGATTTGCGTGTCTGCTGATGGAATGCGGCAATCTCTTGGTTGGTGTTGGCAAGCCACGGAGTAATACCCGACCAGAGTTTCTCCACTCCCAGCGGTGTTTTTCCCATGACGTACGCCGAGAATGCGATTAACCCTAACGTGATTGGCCAATTGCGGTCCCAAAGAAATTCTAAAATGACGCCCGCATACAATGCCGCGCCCGCACATGCGGCGTACAAAACGCAAAACAACAGCGTCGCCTGCAACCAGATTGGCAACTTCACCCGCGTGGCGATCTTGTCATGCCAAAGCCATGGAACGCGTTGAAGAACAGATATGATTTTCATTGCGGCAATGTACTTTCAATTGCGATCATTCACGAACGAAAATGGACGCAAAATTTACTTCGGGAACGCCTGCGCATTTGATTTTGGATTTACATTTCAATCTTCAACAGAATCCGCAATCTGCACGAAAGCAGACCGCGGGGGTGGCGTAAGATTGCTTAAACGCAAAGCCGCATCCATTGCGGACCACACCTCCTGCGACTGGCCAAAGTGAATCAGGCGAATTTCCACGCACAAATTTGGAAGGTCTCCAAGCGCTTCCTTGATTGCGTAATACCGACCATTGCCTTCGAGCAATATGACATTGCCATAGCGATCTTGCACTCCAGTGATGACAACATCTGATGGCGCAAGCGCGCGCTGCATCTGAAATGTCAAAACGCCTCGTTGCAATATTTCTTCTTTTTGCGCACGAATTTCCGCAGCTCTTGCGGCTGTTTTTTTCAAGGATTCTTTTGTACGTAGTGCGTGATGGGGAAACAAATCGCCCATTCGAACAAAAACAGCACGCTCGCCTTGAACGCCAACTTTATTCTCGGCTTGTCCCCACAGTCGTTCCAATTTCCGCTGAGGCGATATCAATACCTTGAAATTTATGGCGCATTCAATATATTTCCAAAGCCAATGGCATTTGGAATTTGATCCACCTTCAAATTGTGAGCCAACTTCCGTAGGACTGTCCATTAATAGATACGAACTCTCAGTTGTAATGTTTTTTTTGAGCGCAAACTAAAGCAATTAACGCACCGGAATAGTGAGCACCGGTGATGGCCCCGCAGGCAAAGATTGAATACGGCTTAACTGCAGCAACAACGCCATGGTGTTCTTGGAATTGATGTCGTTGGTCGCAATGCTGTATTGATAACCCGCAAATTCCACAGACACCATGGAATCTTCCAACGGAGTCTTGGTGGCGCGAATTTTAATCTCATTATTCGTATCGCCCCCGACGTCGTCTACAAATGTTTTCTGCTCTATTGGCGTGTCCGTGTTCTCGGAAAGGTTGTACATGATCATCATGATCGAACGCATTTGATAGTTCGATATGGTAAAATTCTTCTTTCCATCGTTCATTACAAGCGTGTCTTTTGACGCGATCGTTAAGCTCAACATGCGTGTTTTTTGCGCCTCTCGAAGTCCATTAAAAAACTCTTTAAACTTCGCATAACTCGGCGCATTGCTGTGGTTCACCAACACTTCGCCACTCTCAAGTGTGATCTTCTCAATCAACACACTTGAAAGCTTGTCAATTTCCCACCCAGAGCGAAACAAAATCACGAGTGTTTCAGGCGACACTTCTGACATGTATTGCTGTACATATGCGGCTCCGTCCACTGGGGTGTACGTAATGACTGGTCGGGTGGAGAACTGATAGTTCATTCCAAACGCATATGTGAAATTCATCCCCGGCTGCTGGCCGTTTGAACCGCCCGCGTTGCCGCTGACAGTGCTTTCGTACGAAGCCGTCAATCCGCCCGCTTGTAGAAACATTGGTGTTTCACAAAAGTGCATGCGCACAATATTTAACAACATTTGCTGTGTCTGCGTGTATTGAATAATGGAGTTGTAATCGGCGAAGTCCGCCTTGATTGCATTGTTGGCCACGGCGCAACCGCTGACGCAGGCAAGCGCCGTAAGTGATGCAAGGCGAATGGACGTGAGAAATTTTTTATTTAAGTTCATGATGGAGTCCGAATGAAAATGCGAATTACTTACTTCGCAGTCCGGCGATAATGGCCTTGGTCTCTGGATCGTTGCAATCACATTCATTTGGATACTGCTCGTTCATATATCCATTGATGGAATGCCACGGCGCGCCAGCCACAGCGTCCTCGGAATGCTCCGCCTTACAGCGTTCCTCACGTGAACGCATGATGGCCTCAACACAGCGCCAGTGCGCGTAACGCGGATCTTTCTTGTCTGCCTCAGTCGCCAGCCATTTGCTGTAGCCAGGCACGTCGGTAAAGAGTCGAAAATCAAACAGCGTGCCAAACAGTTCCATGCCGAGTCCGCATTGCAACGTGTTTTCAAAGGCGGCTGGATTATTAATTCCGTCATACCCCTTCACTTTTGTTTTGACGTTGAGATACTTGGTGGTCAGTGGAAAATATTGTTTAAATTCATCAAGCGAAATCAACTTGCCTTCCGGGTTGGTGGGCTTCTGAATGGTGCATGTTGTGGTGAACAACATCCATCGCCACATGAAGTCATTCACTTGCGCAACTTGTTTGTCGTCGGCGGCCATGGCGCCACTGGCAATCACAAGAGGCAAAAACTTGTCCTTAAAAAGTTTCTGCGGCACGGCGTACTTGGTGGTAGCGCCGTTGTAGGAAAGTTCCAACAGCATAATTTCCTTGTCATTCATCACCGTGTACTTGCAGTGAACCATTGAGTCCTTGGCAGCGAGAGTGTTGTCCGTGCTTCCAAGTGTGCGAAATGCGTATCCAGCTGGCAAAGCGCCGTTGCCATTTCCAAGCGCCATCATTGGATAAACCATCCAACCTTTATAAAGCGTGTCGTTGAATTCATTCTCCCAAGGAGAATTCCACACCGTCACTGACGTGGCGTCGCCAACATCAAAGCCGGTATTGCCCGCGACCAGTTCAAAGTTATGACCGCCGTTGGCCCAAATTGTTTTTGAACCTGAAAAACCGCAGTAGGTTGGCGCCACATCGGAGAAGACGGGGATGGGCTGAAAAATTCCCATTTGATCCCACTTGCTTTGCTGATTGAAAATTGCCGGTAGGCCACTTTTGGTCACAGGCATGTCAAACGTAATCTCCTCAAAGTTGGCCTTGGCAAACATATTCGGGCCGTCATAAAAACGGAACCACACTGGCGGCAAGCCTTCGCCCGTGCACTCTCTCACCTTCACGAAGAACGCGTCTGTCTTGTATGTGACCGTGAAATTCTCATCACCAACAATGCTGATCGCGTCGCCGTCTGGTGTAATCCAAATCGCTGTTTCATTGGGAGTTTTCACTTCAAGTTGTGGCAAACCCGAAAGCGCCACCAAGTATTTTCCGTCGATGGTTCCGTGCGAGGCGGTTTGCGCGCAACCCGCAATAGCGGCAATGATGCAGGGAAGAATTGCGAATACACATGATTGAAAATAAAAATATTGCTTTGGCATACTGTTCTTTCTGTCCCAGCGCGAAGAGGGGATCCAATTTGGTTTATAAATATGAACTTATCATAAATGTGAACACATGTTTTGATTCATCAACAAACATAAGAATTTTAATTTGTACACTTGTATTCATGGCAAATCAGAATAAAAACATACCCGCAGTCCAACCGGAACAAGCAACACAAACTCGTCGCGACGCGATCAAGTCATTGACATCGGCAGTCAGTGGCGCAACATTGCTACGAGCAAGTGGAGCGACTCTGCTTGGCGCAGGCGGAGCGGCGTTGCTTGGAATCAACAGTTCGGCCGAGGCCAACGATGCAGGAACTATTGTCAAAACGCGAGAATTCAACGGGACAGGTGCGACATTAACTGGCCGGTTGGTTACGCCGACAAGTGCAACATACGAAAATGCTCGCAAGGGTTGGGATAAATATTTCTCGACCTATCCAAGCGTGATTTGTTACGCGCAGAACACTGATGATGTGGCGAATGCCCTTGCATGGTCACGCGAAACTGGAACTGCGATGCGCGTGCGCAGTGGCGGACATTGCCTCGAAGGCTGGAATTCCGTGACTGGTGGAATTACCATTGATGTGAGTTCTCTTAAAAGCATCAAACTCGACAAAGAAAATATGATTGCCACGGTTGGAACCGGAGTGAATCAAGGTGAACTTTGGGCGGCACTTGCTGGAACTGGGTTTGGATTTCCATCTGGCGAAGCAGACAGTGTGGGACTGGGCGGAGTGATGCTTGGTGGAGGAATTGGAGTGCTCGCTCCAAGTTATGGCGTTGCGTGTGACAATCTATTAGCTGTTGAAATAGTCATCGCCAGCGGGAAAACTGGTGCAAGCGTGATTCATGCCGACCTGAATCAAAACAGCGATCTGCTATGGGCATGTCGTGGTGGTGGTGGTGGAAATTTTGGAATCGCTACTTCTTATACCGTGCAGTTGCACCCGATCACACCCAAAGTTGTAGTGTGGGGAATCACTTGGCCCTTTGCTGCGTTTCACGACGCCTTTGAAGCTTGGCAAAGTTGGGCGCCTACAGCCGACGCGCGGCTTGGATCAACTTTCAATATTATCCCTCCGCAAACAGCGTCCCAGGAAGTACAGGTCGACGGCATATTCGTTGGAACCGAAGCGGAACTTGGAGATTTACTTTCTCCACTTACAAAAATTCCAGGCGCGCAAGTAAAGAAGGCTTTCAGAACATTCGCTGAAAATTTTGTAATCACCAACGCCGAACCGTTGCCAGCTCCAAACTGGATCTTCAGAGCCTCTTGGACATACAAAAAATTGCCCAAAGAAGCCTTGGATATTGTGGTTGATTTTATGAAGCGCACACCAAACAAGGACTGCGCATGGTGGTCACTTTCTTGGGGCGGAAAAGTTCGCACTCCTCCCAAAGGTGGCAGCGCGTTCTTTCACCGCGATCCGCTGTTCTACTCGGAACCTGGCGTGGGATGGACTGATCCATCACAAACAAGCGCGTGCTTTGCATGGAGCGGAGAATTTAACGCAGCAATGCGCCCCTATACTCAAGGCAGTTATGTGAATGTTCCCGATCGCGCAATCACGGATTGGGGTCATGCGTATTACGGAACCAATTTTGATCGCTTGAAAACAATAAAGTCAAAATACGATCCGACCGAAGTATTCAAATTTGAACAAAGTATTCCTTTGGCGTAATGCCGCCACCCTGTGTGCGGGAACATTGGGGCGCTTTGGTACCGTCAGCGTACACTTTAGTTTTTGTGTTGCGCGCACTCTCTTTCATTTTTGCTGTATCCAAATCAGCAGAAGTCATTTATCGCTACTTGCGGCAAATACGACAAAACATTGATTCAATGAACCACGAAACGCAACAAGTTGTGGGCGGCAGCCAATCCATTGAGCACATGATCGAGCAAACTAGTTTCGACCGCTGGGCGTCATTGCCATATTTCACGATGGAATTTTCCGTTTTCAATTCTGATAAGAGAAGTCTTCACAGCCGTCATTGCGGGTAACACGGCCGTTCTGAAACCCAGTAAAACTATTCCCGGTGTTGGAAAACTTTTTGAAAGCTTCTTTGCACAACGCTGTTACCAAAAGTGGTTCGAAAAGTTTCAAAATAATCAGTTGGCTTTCCAGAATCATTTCAATCACTATAATTTGACTTATGCGATTCACGCCGCCTTTATTTATTGTCCGACTCCGTTTCATTGGGACCGGTTTCCTTTTGACAGCTGGCTCGCTCACGATCGCTACGAACTCAACTTCACCGCAAGCCGCGCTTGCGCCAATGCAAATTCCATCACCAGATTCCAAGCAAGTACCAGGCACAACTACGCGAGTCATTCCGCAGTCAATTGCGGAACTACATAAAAAAATAAATTCTGATGCGCCGATGGATGAACCGCTCGGTGGTTACACAATTCGTGGCACTCCCGTTGCATTTCGAACCAAGGAATGTTTTCCTGCGGAATCACGCGACTTATTTTGGGAAATGGACAAGGTGGCTTCTGGAATCAACGGCGCTCTGGAGCCGCTGAATTTTGACAGTGATGGCGATGGATCAATTTCGGATACCGAGCGCGATGCCATTCGTGGTCGCAACACCTGGATTTTATGGGGCGCGGGTAACGAGGCGTTTTGGGGATGGTTTACTGAGAATGGTTTCGGAGTTTCCGACAGCATGATCATGCTTGATTCGCGAAAGCGTGAAAGCAGATTTCAAGAAATGGGCGTGATGAATCAACCTGGGTTCGCTGCCAATCACAACGCGCAAAAACGAATTCTGGGCTTGTACTTTGACTCTCCAACAAACGGCGAAGGCGAAAAATCATCAGCCATACTTGCACAAAACCCAAACGACTTGGATCCTTCTGGAAATTTAGCGCAGCGCGCCATGTCGCCAACAAACCACCCTATCGCATTGTTTCCAACCGACGGCGCATTTGCTCCAGCTTGGAATATTGCAACCGGTGAAATTAAAAAAGACGCGTTTGGAAATTCGCTGTCAGATGAACCAGTCGATGTGCTGATAAAAGACGTTGTTGAAGCCCTACCGAAAGATGGTCTTGATTACAACGTGTACGGATATCCAACAGGCATCATTGGTTTACGCATGATGCTGAACCCAGATTTCTTTGGCAACACTCAGGAGGCCGATGAAGCTCGGCGTCACTGGCAAAAACAAGTGTTGCAAACCAACGATCAGTATTACACCGATCCGCGACTGAACCATGATCCAACATTGGTGCGCCCATTCCGTGTGAGCATGTCATGCGGGTATTGCCACGTCGGTCCGCATCCACTGAATCCGCCAACGGATGTCAACAATCCGAAATGGGAAAATCTTTCATCCATCATTGGCAGTCAATATTGGAAGTCGCGCGGGGCCGTTGGCAATCTGCCAAAGGCTGACAATATTTTGCACCACTTTCTTGCGAGCCAAGAACCAGGCGCCGTTGATACATCTGGATTCAGTCAAGATCAAATAAACAACCCAAATCGAATCAATGGAGTTTTTGAAGTTCACGCGCGTCTGACCCGCGCCAATTTAAATCCAAAAGAATTGCAAAGCGTGGACAACTTGCGCGTACCCAACATTGAAGACGGCTTGCCGGCGCAACTCAAAACCACCGCGCCGCAAGCCAGAAATGTGGCGCGTGTTCTTATGGACGGGTCGGACTCCATTGGAACTTTTGGTGCGCTGTCGCGCGTCTTTCTGAACATCGGAACTTTCCCGGAATATTGGCTCACGCGCTCAAACTTATTGATTGGCATGACGCGACAAAAGCCGTTTGATATAAAAACATGCCAAACCAATTCCGTTTTCTGGATGACCAATCAAGAATTTCGCATCAACTATCTCGCGGAATTCTTTGAGTTCACGCGTCCGTCTACTGTTGCGCGATCCGCCAACGTCACGACAAACACAAACGGGACATTCAAAATTCCCGCAGTTCAAGCCGCTACAAACTCCGCACAAAGTTCCACGGCGCCCATGAAACTAAAGAACGCGCAGTTGCCAGATGGAAAAACTTTGGATCAACGGATCGCTGGAACAAAGGACCAGCGTGTCGCGGGCCGCAAAGTGTGGTTGAACAACTGCGCCATATGTCATTCCAGTAAGCAGCCCGATGGCTTTGAACTTGCGTTCGAGCGTGACATTCAAAGACACGACTCGCTTGAGAACATCGACTGGTCCAAGGCTTCCGCGCCAGACTCAACAAGCGCCTTGTACACCCTTCCGATGGATGGAGCGCAGTGGACCGCTTTCAAATCTAGTGATTCTTATCGCGACTATCTCAAAAAACTCAAAGCATGTGTCGGCGCACCAGAATTGCTTGAAGCCGATCCATGGACAACGGATCATCCATTTTGGGTTGACAATTTTTTGTCAACTGATATTCGCGTGCCGGTGACACTGGTTGGAACCAACTCGGCGCGCGCTCTTGCAACCAACTCTTTGCGCGGTGATATTTGGGACAACTTTTCTTCAGACACTTACAAGTCACTGCCGAGTGTTGGCGATATTGAGTTTTATAATCCATTTAAACCACTTGAAAAAGGTCGCAACACAAACGATCACTTCACAGCGCCCGCAGGTGGTGTGGGTTATTACAGACCTCCTTCGCTTGTTTCTGTTTGGGCGACCGCGCCGTTGCTTCACAACAACACGCTTGGTTATTACAACGAAGATCCCTCCGTCACTGGTCGCCTATGGGCCTTTGAGGATGCCATCCGTCGCTTGCTTTGGAGCAATCTTCGCGCCGATTCAAAACTACAAATTCATCCACTGCCTCCGCAACTCACGGATGCACGCAACAAACGTCTTGGTGATTTGCGCCACGATGATGGTTCGGGTCCCGCAGCGAACGATCCTGGTTATATCTATCGCTTTCCTCAGGACACATATGCGACATTCCAAGCGCCATTCGTACGGCCATTGTTAGAAGGCGTCGTCGGACCCTTCGTTACAAATATTCTCGCCTTCTGGGGATGGGTCGCAACAATCTTGGCGCTGAGTTTCATTTATGTCTGTGCGGCGAAACGCCGAGTGCGTTCTGGATCAAGCACATTTCTATTGCGAGCAATCATAACGCCACTCTTGATCTGCACAGTAGTTGGGGGCTGGACGGCGAATCGATTTATCAATGGAAAAACGATGCTTTCAATTCCATTTTTTAAAATCAACATAGAGCCACTGCCAATAGAGATCGGCCCCTTTCCAGAAGGTATGCCAATGAATCTGGTTATGAATTTAAATCCTGACTCCCCAAATATAGTTCAAGCCGTTACGTCTTTACTTGTAGCGCTTGCCACGATTCACAAAAACAACCTTCATGGGGAAGCCGCGTACGAAGTGATTCATCGTGACGCTGGAGCTGCGCTCATGTCGGCTTCAAAATGCCCCGATTTTGTTCTTGATCACGGGCACTTGTTTGGTGGGACATTGACAGACCAAAATGGACGCGAACTTCCAGAGCAAGAAATGAACTCCGCGAAAGAAGATCTAATCCAATTCTTAAAAACACTTTAGGACCTCGTAGCTGAATTGAATGCAGGCGATGAACGAAACCCCTTGTATTTTTTAGGCTTCATTGACGACATGTAAGCAAACTGATATTTCAACTTCTTGATAAAGATAAATAAAATGAAAACCATATCAATCTCAGCATTGTTGCGCGCCATTGCAATCGTCGCACTCACCTCATGTACGCAATCAAGCCAACAAACAAGCTCTTTGCAAACAAGGAGTGAATCGACTCAATCCATTGCTTTATATTTTTCTCGTGCGCATAGCAAAGTAGAAATTTATCGATCATCTTTTGCAACTACCGATCCGCTCTTTCAAGAACTCACAAGCGCGATTGATCAACTGAAACACATTGAACCTCCGGTCACCACGGAAATAATTATTGATTCAACAATCACGGATCCAGTTCTTGTTTTTAAAATCGATGGAGAATCCCCGCGGGCGGGTCCCATCGACGGGGTCAAGGGTCTGGACCGTTGGCTTGCATTACAAATTTCAGACGCTGATTTTCAGCAATTTTTTAATGACGCTCGCAAATCCGCATTCCAAACAAACAATTCACTGGCCAAATTCAACGCCACGCTGCAGCTCCAGGACGGGAAAACAAAAATCAACGATTGGAGTCGTCTGAACGCAACGCCCGTAAAAAGAGTTGTTGCAAGCGATTCCGAATTAGAACTTGTGGATCTCCTGAAAGAGGCGCGAAGCCAACACCTGAAAGTTTCAATCGCTGGTCAACGCCACAGCCAAGGCGGCCATACTTTTTATAAAGACGCGCTGGTTCTTGATATGACTCGCTTTCATAAAATAATTGCGACGAACTGGGATAAAAAAACAATTCGGGTTCAAAGCGGAATTACCTGGGATACAATTCAAAGACATATTCAACCGCACGGTCTTTCGGTCAAGGTGATGCAGGCCTATCCACTCTTCACGGTGGGCGGTTCACTGAGCGTCAACGTGCATGAAAGCGACCTTCGATATGGTCCCATTATTGAAACAGTGAATTCGTTGCGCCTACTCACGGCTGATGGAAATATTCTCACAGTCAGTCGTACGGAAAATTCTGAACTTTTTGGACTTGCGATTGGAGGCTATGGACTTTTTGGCGTGATCCTAGATGTTGAACTGTCGCTCACGGACGACACTCTATTGCAACGCACCGTGCAGTACGTGGACTATCGACAGTTTGCGTCGCAGTTTGCCAAATTACTCGCTGATGGGAAAACGGTCGCTGCATACGGAAGACCTTCCACTGCTCCCGACGGAACTGCCCCTTTGTTGTACGCGGGCGATGGTTTTTTTCGGGGCGTATCGCTTGTCTCATACAACGAGGTGCCAAAACAAGGAGTCGCCGCATCAACTTTTGCTATTCAAGAAGAGGGCTTTCTCGGCTTGAGAAAACTGATGTACGACCTGTCACGAAAATATGATTGGGCCAAAGGAGTTCGCTGGCTGATCCAGGCCAAATTTGGTGACACGATTACAGGAGATACCGATATATCTCGCAATAACATGATGCGCGCGGATATTCGAATCACTGATTATGTTTCAGTTTCCGACACGGACGCTCTTCAGGAATATTTTATTCCGGTCGACCGTTTAACCAACTTCATGGATTCGCTGCGCGCGATTCTGGTTGAATATAAAGTGAGTGTTCTGAGTTGCGGGCTCCGCTACGTCCCTGAAAATAATGAGGCGTTCCTCTCCTACTCCCGAACCAATGTTTTCGGAGTTGTATTCGCGTTCAATCAACAAACCAGTGAAGAAGGTGTTGCGCAAGCCAAAGAGTGGACTCGAAAAATTGTAGATGCCGCAATTGAAAACGGAGGCACTTACTACCTTCCCTACGCGGGCTACCCAACTCGTGCCCAATCACGCATGGCGTACCCGAAAATGGATGGGTTTTTTCAGAAAAAATCGCAATACGACCCTGACCTCATTTTGATGAATCAGTTTTATGAAAACTATCATCTCTCAACAGGGAACTGATCATTTGTAACTTCGAGTTCTTAAACCTGTACTCTCGATCATTGCAATTCTATTTCTGAGCATCCTCTTCTTAGATGTTTCTATTCATAGAGTCTTTATGAAATTTTCAAACACACCTCTATGTTCATGCATGCCTTCCGCAAAAGTTGCGGCTTGAATGTATGCGACGAGACGCGTGAACGTTTACTTCGAAGCCGCCGCCTTTACTTCAACTTCCAACGTGATGGTCTCCTTCGCCGAGCTGTTCTTGTCGGTGGTGCTTACCAGCGCAAACTCAATCTTTGCGTTGCCCGCGGCGTTGGCGTGCAGGTGATAGAGAGTATGAATTTCTGTTCCAGCCGAAACCGCGCCCGCGGGGTCGGTCTCGAAAGCTGGATCAACAAGCATGTACGGATCATTAGCCGTGCGGCATTGCCACGCTTGTCCATCACCTGACTTTGACGCGAGTGAGACCTTGAAGTCCTCGCCAACAGTGGCGGTTCCATCAGAGGATTTTGTCAGCTTCAACACGGCGCCCTGCGAAATCGCGCCAAGGTCTTGATCCTTATTTTTAAAAAGGCGCCGCGCCAACATGACTGGCGGCGGTCCGTTCTTGCAACCTTGCATAGGAATGAAAGCGCCCGCGGATAGAAGCATGACGACGGTGAGTTTGATGAGAGTGGACATGCTGTAATACCCTTTCGGTGGTGTGTTGGCTGGTTGATAGGAAATAGATTTCAAAGTGTTTCGGGCGAGTGCCTGACAAGTCCAATGTGAAATGAAATCTCCAATAGGTCAACTATAACAAATCCGTTCAGCGAGAAAATACTGGAGCGATCAACGTGGCGGCGTAATGAGTATGTGTGGTTCGCCAAGTGATGCGCACACCTTAAACCCCCCGCGCGAATTTTAAAGTCCCCACAACTTGGCGTAGTTAGCTTTAAATGTATCGCCGTAGCCCTTGCCGTATGTTGCGGGCACGCCGGCTTCAGCCGCGTTGCTCTTGTCGAAAATACGAAATGGAATATGCATGTTCTTCACCGCACCCATGCCGCCAATCAAGCGCATTTCCGCGTCGGTGATTGCATAACTGGTCCACTCCTGACATTCGCCAACAGTCATTTCAACCTTACCCGCGCGGACCATGTCTACCACGAACGGTGTTCCGTTGAAACCAATCACCTTGATCTTGCCATCTTTCTTGGCGGCCGCAATGGCTGGCACCACGAACTCCGCCATGCTGTCGTAGATACAAATGATGTATGAGAGTTTTGGATCCGCGGCCATGGCTTTCTCCACCGCGGGCTTTAGGCCCGTGCCCCACTGCGCAATGGACACATTCACAAAACTATATTCAATGCCAGCGCCACCGAATTGTTTGAACTCGGAAATAATTCCGGCGCGCATATCGGCGGTTGAAGGAAGTTCGTCCGACACCAACACCAACACGTGGGCGGTTTCATTTTTAGAAATAACCCAGTCGGCAAGCAGTCGCGCCGCAAGACCAAAGTCCACCGAGAAATTAGCGCTGACATTTGGAACCGTTGTATCTATTCCAAAATTGTGACTCACGGCAACCAGCGTTCCAGCGGCTTTCGCGGCGGTGATTTCTGGCGCAAGATCATTTGGATTTGGCCCGGCAAACAAATCAATCAACGTGGCTTTTTGCTTTATACCTTGGGCCATGCATTGTTGATATTGAGAAAGTTGTCCTTCATTGCTGCACCCAGAAAATGAATAGCCCACTATTTCCGCGGCGCTCTTCATGCCGTTGAACCCCTGCTGATACCACGGATTGCTGTCTGGACCAGCGATTCTGTAAATGCTTTTTCCCGCCATGACTTTTTTCGCATCAAAGGCTGGGCCAGGCGCGATGAACTTGGGCTGTGCATAAAGCGGCGCCAACTCTTTCAAAGCGTGTGTTTGATCGGCGTCGTCTTTGTTGCCGAAAATTTTAGAAGCCATCACTGCAGCGCATGAAGTTGTAGAAACGGCCGTGATTAAAAATAAAATGGTCGCGCAAGCAACAGCCCAACGATTTGATTGTGTATTCATGCACCGATGGTATATGCAGACGCATTCAAGCGCCTGCGATCGATTTATTCATGCGTCGCAGTACGAAAATTATTTTTTACAATCAAAGATGGCGCGCGTGGATTAACCAAAAATAGCGTTTCGACCAAGCCGAGCCAACAAATTCAACGGCACGGTGACGCGGTGCAGTTTTATCATGACATCTTCAAATGCGCTCAAGAACCAGCGCACATCGTCTTGGTTGATCACAAGTGGCGGAATAAGTTTCACCACGTCTTGATTGTGGCCAGCCACTTGGCAAATAATTCGGTGGTCTTCCATAAGCGGAATCACAACGGCCTGCGCGAAAAGATTTTCGTCCATGGCGTGCAATGCGCTCCACGCGCCTTTCAGCAACAGCGATTTGGGTGCGCCAAACTCGATGCCAATCATGAGCCCACGCTGGCGAATGTCTTTCAACATTTCAAAGCGCGGCTTCAGAGCTTCAAGTCCATTCTTTAAAAGCGCGCCCATGTCGCGCGCGTTCTGCGCCGCGTTTGTTTCGTCGTAGGCCGCAAGTGACGCAAGGCCAGCCGCCATAGCCATGGCGCCCTGCCCAAATGTGTTTGAGTGCACAACCGCGCGATCAAGTGACGAATATACTTTTTCCCATACTGCGCCGCGAACCAACACAGCGCCGACAGGCACGTATCCACCCGACAATGCTTTGGACAACACAACCATGTCGGGTTCAACGTCGCCCTCTTGATCGATTGCAAGAAACGAACCCGTGCGACCAATGCCCGTTTGCACTTCATCCGCAATAAAAAGCGCGCCGTACTTGTGGCACATTTGCGCGGCGGCCTGCAAATATCCGGGCGAATGAATATTCACGCCCTTGCCTTGAATGGGTTCAATCACAAACGCGGCGACATCGCGCGCGGCAAGCGCGCTCTCAAGCGCGGACAAATCATTAAAGGCAATCAAGCGACAGTCCGGCACATAGGGCGCAAAGCCTTGTCGAAAACTTTGGCAACCGTTCAAAGAAACCGCGCCGCTTGTTAGGCCATGAAACGCTTTCGGCGCGTACAGCAACGCGGGCCGACCCGTTGCGCACTAAGCAAATTTAATCGCCGCCTCAACGCCCTCGGTACCCGAGTTGGTGAAGAAGACAAAATCTAAACCGCGACCAACGCGACGCTTTAACTCTTGCGCCAACAAACCGGAAAGCGGCGGCGCCTGAAACTGAATCATGCTGAGCAGATCCATGGCCAGGCAATCCGTCAACGCCTTGCGAATAGTTGGATGGTTGCGTCCAAAGTTGCACACGGCGTATCCAGCAAGCATGTCCAGATATTTATTGCCGCGGTCATCCCATAAATGCGCGCCACTAGCGCGAACATAATTATTATCAAAGCCAATCGTGCGCAGAACGGTGGCGAAGCGCGGATTAATGTGCTGTGCGTGCAGTTGCATGCCGCGACCAGCGTTGTCTGAAATAAGTTTGGAGAGATCAAAACTCATGGGACTGATTCGGTTGCAACTGGTCAGGGTTCAATGGTTCATGCTGGCGATACGCGATTTGCAGAATAACAGCGTGGCCGTAAATTTAAAATCATGCAGTCACAATTCGCGGCAAAAATCACATACCAAACTTGCTCGCACTTGAACTTTCGCCCACGCGACATGCGTCAGCTTTCTTACGCTCGCATGCGCCAAAGTGCCTCAGTCCAAACTTAATTTTTCCAACTTCACTTGTTCAGGTTGCCAGAATTGCGTGAATACTGGCGGCAATGTTGTGGCGGGTTTCGTGGCGGCGTCCATACCAGACATGCCGCTCATGCCAGACATGCCACTCATTCCGTCCGCGGGCTTCGCCGCACCATTCATGTTCATGCCGACCATTCCATCCGCGGGTTTCACCGCGCAATGAAACTGCGGGGCTTGCGACACTGATTAAGACTCATTAATCCGCCGCTCAAGCACGGCCAGATCCCCCAGTATTTTGGATAGTGGCGGTGGTTCCCCAAAGATCATTGTCGACATTGCCGCATAGTCGCGTTCAAGTTCGCGAACACGCTCATGTGTTGGCAGCAACGAAAGAGTTGCAGGCACCGCCAAATCGTACTTGGCCCAATCGGCATAATAAAATTTGGTCTTGTGTTCAACAACACGCCGTAGTAAATCGAAATCGTTCAACGCATTTTCACAAACCGCCGAACGGGACAGCATGGCCATGTCGTAGTAGTGCCTTGCGTGCCTAGTTGGCATTGGTTTATTCATTGGTCGATGATGCTCAACATGCAAAATGGTCGCCTTCTCCCAAAAAGTTCGATGCGCTTTGATCGCCTTCACCATGCACGATGCGTGCTTGAACACATTTGGAAATTGCTCCGCGGCAAATGGCGTGACGCTGTATTCACCACTTGGAATCAACTCAGCATGCGTACCCAACTCCAACAAAATATCGGGTCGAATGTAATCAATGTTGCCGACAGAAGCTGACGGATATCGAAACCGAACAGTGTTCGGATCATTGGGATCCACACTCAACGCCCACTTACCGGTATCGCCAAGCGTTTCTTGAAATCGACGTTTCAGAATCGTGATAAATTTTTCGGCAATATAAGTGTGGCATGCGGTCATCATTTCCGAAAGAAGGCGTTCGCGCTTGGTTCGCGACATGTCCGACATTGGATCGCGCGGCCCGACAAATCCAAGTGGCGCATAGTCAATCACCAAATCAATGTCCTCCGAAAAACGCTCGATCAAATGAAATACTTTGGCGAGCGCCGTTCCACCCTTGAACTGTAGAACATCGCGAGTCTGTTCAATGTTAAAAATGTGCCCAAGCGTCCAACACACCCAGAAATCTTTTTCAATTATTGCCGCTTGAAGTCCGCGCTGTAAACCAGTTTCCTTAAAAAGTTCGCCGCGCTGAATATCCGAAAGCGTCGCGACCTTATCCATGTAGCTCCTCGCGGCAAATGCGTTTGATGGCGGCATGGACCCAGTCCGTTGCCGTTCGCGTGTCCGAAAGAACCTTGCGGCGCAAACGCGCCGGAAGCCAAGCGCGAATTTTTTCTATGTCTTTCTGCTTGACATGTTGCTGACCCCGCGAACGCAATGCCTGCACAATCAGAGCACTTTGGCTATGTCGAAAGGTGGCCTCTTTCACCGCAGTGCGCTTAAAGCGCAGTGTTGTTGCACCAATCCGATACGAGCGACTTGGTCCATTGGAAAGATAGATTGTCTTGGCGGAAACTTGGCTTGATAGTCCGAGCACATTTTCCGCAGTCGCGCGATCCGGCTGAATCCGCCATCCAAATTTGCGAGCAAGTGCTTCCGCAACCGCGTGAACACCTGGACTGACCACCTTGCCCAACAGTGGGCTGAATGTTGGCGCATCATAAATTCCGCGAATAACACGCCGGATCTGTGACTTACGCACCATTCTGTGCAGGGCCAAGTCGATCGCGGTGCGACTGCCGATATCGATCAAGTCATGTTGGGAAAAAACCCAGCCTATACCTTTTCGACGAATTCGTGCGGCGATTCTGATTTCAATGCTTTGCATTTTGACTCCGATTGTGTAAGAAAATCTATCTACTTTTTCTTACATAGTCAAGCCTATTCGATGAATCAATCTGTTCTATCGAATCACAAGAACTTGGGCATATAAACTGTTTTTTTACGCCACATGGAAGGGGCAAACTAGCCAACTTTCAGCAAGTCTTGCCAGCGCGTGGTGTAACACGGCGTGCGCATCGCGGCTTTCATAGTCCAGGCTGGTGCGGGTGCGCTTTGGCCCGCGGCTCGTGCTTGTGCCATGCGCGCGCCGCCCACTTTCACATTTGCAACACCATTCGCACCGGCATTCGCACTTGTGCCTGCACGAACATTTCCGCACGCGCCAACCTTCAGCGTGTCGCGGCCCATGCGCGCGTTAATGGCATCCATAACGCTCATGGTCTTGATGTCTTGCGCATGCTTATGTTGGTCATCAAAGAGTGAAAATTCAACGGCGCTGGCGAGGCGCAAGTCTGAAAGAATCACGCCGACTTTTTTATATTCAATGCCGTCTCGAAAAATAGTCTCAAGCACGCCACTGGCCGCCGCGATCATGCGAACGGTGCTTGCGGTTCCTGCGCCAAAAGTAATCGTGCCACTGTTGTAATACTGCGGACCATCTTTGAAGCGATTAGTTTGCACAAAGACGCTCAATACGTGGCACGCACTTTTCTGGCGACGCAACTTTTCGCACGCGCGCGTGGCGTAATTCGCCACGGCTTCCTTGAGCTCAGTCAGTTTGTACACGGGCCGACCGAATGATTTTGAACTGACAATTTGCTTGCGATCTTCCTGAACCATTTCAAGCGCAAGACATGACTGGCCCCGCAACTCCAACACAATGCGCCGACCCACAATGGTGAGCAACTTTTGCACGGCGTCCACATCCGCGTCGCGCAATTGCAATGCGGTGGTCACGCCCATGCGCGCCAACTTGGCCGCACTGCGCGCGCCAATGCCCCACACATCTGCCGCCGCGAACTCCGCAAGCATGCTGTCCTGCGCCGCGCGATCACACAGATTCAACACGCCCCCGCTTGTTTTATTTTTCTTGGCGGCGCGGTTAGCCACTTTGGCCAGCACTTTGGTTGGACCAATTCCAATCGCAGTTGGAATGCCAGTATCGCGGCGCACCACGCGGCGAATCTCGCGCGCGTAGTCGACCAGGTCGCGGTTGGCGAACCCATCAAGCGACAAGAACGCTTCGTCAATGCTGTACACCTCCAACTCTGGCGTGAACTGCGCAAGCGTTGTCATCATGCGCGCGGACATGTCGCCGTACAGCGCGTAGTTGGATGAATACACGCGCACGCGGTGGCGCTTGATCATGTCGCCAATCAAGTGCAGCGGATCCCCCATTTTTATACCAATGGCTTTGGCCTCATCGGTGCGCGAAATCACGCAGCCGTCGTTGTTGCTTAACACAATCACTGGCTGATTGATGAGCGATGGATTGAACACGCGCTCGCACGAACAATAAAAACTATTGCCGTCCACCAACGCGAAGATTGGTGCGCTCGCAACACACGGCGAATGCGCGCCGCTCACTTGAGATTGTGGATCACGTTCGTGCATACACCCACCACTTCAAATTGCATGCCGTCCACAATGGCAATGTCCGCGTGCGCGGGGTTCTCCGCCTTCAGAATAATTTTTCCGCCGCGAGACGTGTAGCGCTTCACCGTGAAATCGCCGTTGACAATGGCTAGCACAATGCATTTATTCTTAGGCTCCTTGGAGCGGTCCACAATTAAAAGATCGTCGGGGTGAATGCCCGCGCCAATCATGGAATCGCCCGACACGCGCACAAAGAATGTGGCGGCCGGCTTGTCGATCAAGTACTCATTCAGGTCAAGCTTCTTCTCTATGTAATCGTCGGCGGGACTTGGAAACCCGCACGACACCGAGCAACCAAAAAATGGCAAGTGCACATTGGTTTTCACCGCGCGCGATTTCGCGGCGCGCGCAGGCGCGACTATGTCATTGCGGGACTTGCTTGGCACGCGTCAATCTTAGCCACGCCACTTCGCGCAAAATTGCCGCATTTATCCTGCAATCATCGCGGCATCCACACCCGAACGCATCAGCGCATCTACCTGATCACGCCGGCGGAATAGCCGCGCTCATTTCACTGGGCAAGAAAATGCTTTGCGCGTCAATGGCAATCCATCCTCCGTAGGGCTTCTCGTACTCGTCAATCAACACGCATACAACTCCAATGCCCAGGCAAAATGTTGCGATTAAAACCAGCCGCATTTTGGTTGGCGCCACCGAGCCCATCAATGCGCAACTCAGGGCAAGCAGTATTGCAATAATGATCCAAAATCCATTGGGAGATTGCTCCATAGCAAATCGCAGACGCGATTCGCGCAAATGTTCCACAGTGCCCAAACCCGTCCATGTGCGGGTACTTAAAAATGTTCCACCAGTCGGATTCAGCGCTAGACGCATTTGCGTCAATAAAATTCCAGCCTTCTCATTCAGTCGCGGTGTTGATTCACCCAACTGCGGCCATTCATGATCAATCACATTCTGAACATATTCAACCGCAAGACTTTGCGCTTTGGCGCTTTGTTCGCCGTTATTCAGTTTGGCAAGAACGCTAAAGTCTTGATACATCAATCGACATTGCAATGCCTCTTCAGTGGCGGATTGGATCGCGCGAATGTAGTTCTCGCGCGCATCATTTAAGGTCAGCCCCAGCAAAAAACACAGCAAGCCAACTAGGCCTGCCACAAGACCATCCGCCAACTTTGGAATAGATGCGTCATTTACCGCACGCCGCATGATTTTATAGCCAATCACATTGGCCACAACACCAACAGTCACGGCCACCAAGCAGGTTCCACCGTCAACCATGAACTCGCGCATGGTGTAACCAAAAATATTTAGGTCAGCGACGAAGATGGTTGGTGAAAGATGCATCTACGTTTCAGTTTACTTGATCACACTAATCGCAATGCGTTGCTATGAGCAATCGTATTTTGCCATGTACTCTTCATGCGTGCCAACCACGCAGACTGAATTTGCGCAAACGCAATCTCTCATGCAAACGCCGCCACCAAAGCGCCCGCTGTACATGCAACCCACAATGCTGGTGTTGTTGTCGCTAGGTTTCGCCGGCGGAATTCCACTTGAAATGGCAATGAGCATCATGCCCACATGGGCCAGCGCCGCGAAGTGGTCGGTGGTGGACATTGGATTGATCGCATTAGCGCGCTTACCCTACACATGCAAAGTGTTGTGGGCGCCGCTGAGCGATCACTGCTCCATTATTGGTTTGCGCTGGATGGGCCGCCGCCGCAGTTGGCTTTTTGTGACGCAGTTGATTTGCTTGGGACTAATCGTTGCGTTGGCGCTGAACATGGACAACCGCGGCGGCATGATGTCGCCCAACGCAATTATTGTTTTGCTTGGAGTGTTGGTATTTGCCGGCGCAACGCAAGATATTGTTGGCGACGCATACCGCGCCGAAGTTTTACAGCCACGCGAATTCGGCGCGGGCGCCAGCATGTGGGTTACAGGCGCGCGCTTTGCATCGCTGTTCGCGGGGGCGGGCGTTCTGATTGTGGCGGGTCGACTTGGCGAGTCACCAAACACCGCACCGTGGGCGTGGGCCATTGCGGTGTGCGCGCTAGCCGCGGTTTCATTAGTGGGCATGCTCGGCATCTTCTTGGGCCGCGAACCCGCTCGACCAGTTGGTCAAGCGCCAGGATTCGCCGCGTCGATCACGCAACCATTTCAAATCTTCGCCAGCCAATGGGGCTGGAAACTGGTCGCGCTGTTCTTCTTTCTTATTTTGTATCGACTGCCCGATGTGTTAGGCGGCGCCATGACGTCGCCGCTGTTGGTGCAAGGCCTTGGTTACTCAACCGAAACAATTGGATGGGTGCGCCAAAGTTTGGGATCGGGCCTAAGCATTGCGGGAACAATTGTTGGCGGGCTCATGATTGCGCGCTGGAGCTTGACGCGCTGCTTGTGGATCGCCGGTATTTTGGCTGCGGTCAGCAATGTTGGTTTCTGGATTTTGGCCAGCACCTACGGCGCCACTGTCGCGCACATTGCGCCAGCCAGCGCGCCGGTGACATCGCTTGTGGTTGTTCTATCTATAGAGAGCGTTTGCGGCGGCTTGGCCACGTGCGCTTTTGTGGCCTTCATGATGAGCATTTGCGATGTGCGCGCCACGGCAACGCAGTACGCGCTGCTGACTTCTGTCATGGCGATTGGCAACACGTTCATCGGCGTCCTCAGCGGCTGGATGCTGAAAAACTTGGATTACCAATCCTTCTATGCGCTGTCGATTGTGGCGGCCGCGCCCGGCTTGCTGCTGATTCCGTTCTTGCGGCGCAATATGGTTTCAAACGCAAGTGCCGTTGAATAAAGTTATTGGCTATCGCATTTGTGTTAAGTAATTAAAAAAAACCTATTTTTAACTTGCTAAGTCAGTCCCGAGAAGTATGGTATCGCCAATTCAAATAATTCTTTTTTTGAATTGGATTTGATACTGCGTGTTTGAGAAGTGAAAACTGCAAACTAAAAACATGACTACACATTCCCCTACGTAAAGTTGTGTGTTGTCAACTGTAAGCCGACAGATTCGGTTGTTTCTCCGAACCTCCGTGGGTTCACTATTTCTCACTAAAGAAAGTTCATTTATGTCACATCAATATGTTGCTGGAAAAACCGGTCTGAAATCTTGTTCGCTTCTTCTTTCCGTGGCACTAGCCACACTTGCGGGTCAATTTGCAGTTGCCGGCGGCAAGCATGAAAGCTCGCAACAACTGCCAGCCAACATAAATCTGCCTCAAGAAATTATTTTACCTGAAGAATTGCCTATGAACAATTCTAAGGCCACTTTTTCGGTGGACCCCTACGGCGGTCTGTATACGGTGGGCAATCAAATTGTTGATCAAACCGGTGGCTACTGCCGAATGACGGGCGTGAACTTTTCCGGCTTTGAAACAAGTCTTGGAGTGCCAGCTGGAACATGGCAACGCGATTATTCAGACATGATCGACGATATTGTTCGCGCTGGGTTTAACACCATCCGCCTTCCGTTTTCCGTTGACAATATGACGAGCACGTCCCCAGCCACACCAGCGTACTTATACGGTGAATATGAAGAAACAAAACTAAACTCCACCGTACGAGCCAACAACGATCTGGTGAAGCAATGGAATGCCGTGGGCGCGTTGCCGATTATGAAAACTCCATTGGAATGCCTGGACGCATTTGTGAAATACGCGGGTAGCAAGGGCCTGAAGATTATTTTGGATTGCCACTCGCAAAAAAGTGACGACTATGGAAGTCAATATTTGTGGTACGTACCCGGCGACACCAACCACTCAGAGGATACGTGGATCAATACATGGGTCATGCTAGCCCAACGCTACAGCAAGACCGACTACGACCCCTACTACGCCGTGATTGCGTGCGACCTGTTTAATGAACCCAAGGGAGATCCACGCTCCACAACCACTCCCGGTTGCGCATGGACAGTTGTCGACGACTCGCAAGCTTGGAATCACGCCGCGGAGCGATGCGCGGTGGAAATTTTAACTGCCGCGCCCCGTATGCTCATTCTTATTGAGGGAGTGCAGTGGGCTAATACCAGCGCCACTACCGATTTTGGCTCATGCGATTACACCAATTGGGGAGAGAACCTCAAAGCCGCAGACGTTGCTCCAATTGATTTGGGAACAACTGAGTTCAATCAAAAAGTTGTGTATTCGTTTCATGAGTATCCCGCTTCGGCTTCCTACATTAGTGGCCTAACCGGGACGGACTTTCCAGAAAATCCTCTGCCATGGTTTCCCATGTCGAATAATTATGGTCAATGCTCCACCAAGGATTATCCAAATAATTTAGAGGCGGTATGGCAATCTCAATGGGGTTATATCGCTGAAGAAAATACACGTCCGCTGTATGCCGGCGAGTTTGGCAGTTGGCTGTTTGGAGACGAATATGGTCGGGTTGATTGCCTTGTCCCAGGCCAAACATATTATGAGTTTTGCTACCACGATTACGTCGATTATCTTCAGACCATGATTGATGCGGGTACCGCCCCCACAACCACTCCACAAGCTATTATTGATAGTGATGAACAGTGGATGGTTGCGCTGTTGGACTACATGGATAGCGCACCAAAGACGGATAGTTCCAAACTTGGAATTAGTTTCACCTACTTCTGCTGGAATCCAAATTCAAACGATACCGGTGGTCTGATATCGGGAATGGATTGGACGTTGCCTTCTAGCGCGTCCTCGTATTTACCACAGTTGACACTCATTCAACCTTATCTTGCGCCACTGATTACAACCAATGCGGGTAGCTCTTATGGTGGCG
>CALFOZ010000080.1 GCA_937919205.1 uncultured Planctomycetia bacterium | reverse complement strand
GCGCCTGACGCCGTGTCTGCGCCTGATGCAATGCCTGCGCCTGATGCAATGCCTGTGCCTGATGCAATGCCTGCGCCTGACGCCGTGCCTGCTCAACCAGTTTTAAAGGCCGACTTGGATCTGAATTAATTTTTGTGCGTTACCATTGATTCATGCACACACCAAGCACGCAACTGCGACGTGATGTCAGTCGCTGGGGACTTGTGGCGCTGGGAATTTCAGGCGTTGTGGGGTCGGGCTGGTTGTACGCGCCCATGGAGGCGGTGAAGCAAGCGGGTCCCGCCGCGTTGTTGGCGTGGGTGGTGGGCGCGGGCTTGATGTTGATCATGGGATATTGCTTGGCGGAACTGGCGTGCGCATTTCCAGTCTCGGGTTCAAGCGCGCAAGTTTCATCGGCCACGCATGGGCGCGGCATGTCGCTTATCAATATGTGGCTGTTGTTTTTTGCATATGTCACCACTCCGTCCATTGAAGCCACAAGCATTGTCACGTACAGCGCCATGTATTTTCCGCAGTTGACTGTTGGCAAAGAAGCCAACTTAAGCCACACGGGGCAAGTGGTCACGGTGTTGCTGATCGCATTTTTCACGGTGCTAAATTTCTTTGGCGTGCGCTGGTTGATACGCATGAACAGCGTGATCACATGGTGGAAGATCGCCATTCCCGCGAGCGTTGGGTTGGTGTTGATGTTCACCAAGTTTGACAGCGCCAATCTCACATCCAATGGCGAGGGATTCATGCCGGGCGGCGTGCAAAGTATTTTTGCCGCGCTGTCCATGGGCGGCATTGTGTTCACGCTGTGTGGTTTTCGAATCATTGGAGACTTGGCGGGCGAGGCGAAAAATCCAGCGAAAGATATTCCGTTTGCGTTTTTTATGTCCACGCTGTTCGCGCTGGTTCTGTACTTGATTGTGCAGTTGGCTTTTCTGGGCGCGCTTGACACGGCCGAGTACGCGAATGGCTGGAAAAACATTGTAATTCCGCAGGCAAACGCGCCGTTTTTGGCCATTCTCATGGTGGCGGGTTTGCCGCTGATGGTGAAGATTTTATATTTTGACGCGGTCATTTCGCCGGGCGGAAGTTGCTTGGCGTATGTGGGTAGCACCGGGCGCGTGGTGTACGCGGCCGCACAGCAGAGATTTGCGTGGAATATTTTATTGCAGTTGAACAAGCAGGGCGTGCCCGTGTTGGCCTTGGTGTTCTCATGGTTTGTAAGTTCGGTGGTGGTGTTCGCGTATCCAAAGTGGACGGAGCTTGCCAACCTAAACGCCGCGGCGTATTTCTTGAATGTGATTTCCGTTCCAGTGAGCGTGGTGGTGTTGCGTCGCATTGAGCCAAGGTCGCGGCGTCCATTTCAAATGCCAGGCGGAATGTTCATGGCGTTCGTGGCGTTCGCATCCAACTTGTTGATTGTGTATTGGAGCGGAGTGAAGTCGTACATTCCAGTGATCGTGGCGCTGTGCGTGATTGTGTTTTGTGCTTACGCGCTTCCAAAGTTGCGCGGCAAGCCGCAGGTGGTCAACGCGTGGAAGCCGCTTGCATGGCTTGTTCCAACCGCGCTGGTGGTGATTGGAGTTGGATGGTTTGGTAGCGAGGACTTTGGCGGCACGGGTGATCTGAAAAATTCGATGGACACAGTGATTATCGCGGTCCTGTCGGTGCCGCTCTTTTGGATGGCCACGCATTGCGCGCAACCCGCGGATCAAGTGCGCGTGGAATTGGAGCATTTGCGCGCGGAAGTTGGCGCGGACAGCGACGCGGGCGCGGCGTTTAGGCATTAAAGGAGCAAGCATGTATTTATTTTTTGACACAGAGACAACTGGCGTTCCCAAAAATTACAAGGCGCCGCCATCGGACTTGTTGAACTGGCCGCGCGTGGTGCAGTTGGGATGGGTTGTCACGGACCAACAGGGGCAGGAGTTGAAAGCGACCAACCACATTATTCGCCCGGATGGATTTATGATTCCAGAGGTGGTGTCGCGCATTCATGGCATTACCACGGAGATGGCCATGCGCGATGGTGTTCAGTTGCACAAGGCGCTCGATGAGATTGCCTCGGACATTTTGGACGCGGACATGTTGTTCGCGCACAACATGTCCTTTGACGAAAATATTCTGGGCGCGGAGTTTTTGCGGGCGGGGCGGCCCAATGTTGTGTTGCAGAAACCGCGCGCCTGCACCATGCAGGGTTCAACGGACTTCTGCGCTTTCGCCGGCAACTATGGCTACAAATGGCCCAAGTTGCAGGAGTTGCATATGAAATTGTTTGGCGATTCATTTGAAGGCGACCACGACGCGTTGGTGGATGTGCGCGCCTGCGTGAGGTGCTACTTGGAATTGCGCAAGCGTGAAGTGATGCAATAAATATGCGCTGGGTTGGCAAGTGGAAGATTCATTGGTTGCAATTACGCGCGATTGTTGCATGCCAACACTGGCACTTGCAAGATCTGGATCTGGATCTGGGCCAGCATGGACGCGTTCATCCTTGAAAGATCTGCACAAGTAAATAGGCGTTCAGCGTGACAATGATCGCCGTCACAATCCACGCCGTGGTTGCAAGCGTGGCGGAGTTGGCGAAGCGGCCCATTTTTAACTTACTGCTTGTGAACCACACCAGTGGCACCACCGCGAATGAAAGTTGCAGTGACAAAATAACTTGGCTTAAGATCAATAATTTGTTCACGCCTGTGGCGCCGTACATGGCGGCCACAATCACCGCGGGAATAATGGCGATCAGCCGCGTGATCAAGCGGCGCAACCACGGAGTGAGTCGGATATTCAGGAATCCTTCCATGACCACTTGCCCCGCGAGTGTTCCAGTGAGCGTGGAATTTTGTCCCGAGGCCAGCAGGGCGATGGCGAACACGGTGCTTGCCAACGTCGCACCCAACACGGGGGTGAGCAATTTGTAAGCGTCCTCAATTCCAGCGACATCTTGATGGCCTGACGTGTGAAACGCGGATGCGGCCAGAACAAGAATGGCGGCGTTGATGAAGAACGCGAATAGCAGGGCGATGGTGGAATCAGCCGTGGCGTAACGAATAGCCATGGACTTGCCAGCGTCGTCGCGCGGATAGTCGCGCGTTTGCACAATGGCGGAGTGCAAATATAAATTGTGCGGCATGACCGTGGCTCCCAGAATGCCGATTGAAATATAAAGCATGGCTGGGTTCACCACGATTTCTGGCGTGGGCACAAGTCCACGCAACAGCGCTGGAAGTTCGGGGCGCGAAGCGATGATTTCATAGGCAAAACAAGCGCCAATCAGAAAGACAAGTCCGGCGACAAGCGCCTCCAGATAGCGCCAGCCTTTGGTTTGTAAAAAGAGAATCATCAACACATCGGTGGCCGTGATGCACACGCCCCACACCAGCGGAATTCCAAAGAGCAAGTTGAGCGCGATGGCGGAGCCGATGACTTCCGCAAGGTCGCACGCGGCGATCGCGATTTCGCACAGCACCCACAAGCAAAATGAAACGGGCGCGCTGAAGTGATCGCGGCAGGCCTGCGCTAAATCCCGCTCAGCCACCACGCCAAGTTTCACCGCCAAGTGCTGTAGCAAGATGGCCATGATGTTGGAGATCAGAACGACGCTCAGCAGGGTGTAACCAAATTGCGCGCCACCCGCCAAGTCCGTGGCCCAGTTGCCAGGGTCCATATAGCCCACGGCCACCATGAGTCCTGGACCGCTGAACGCCATCAGTTTGCGCCAACGCGATCCATGCATGGGCACGGGCACGGTGGCGTACGCCTCTGGCAAGGAATGCGCGTTTGTATTTTTGCGCCAAGCGGAGTTTGTGTTCTGGGGTGTGCTCATGAATCAAAATACATTCGCGTGAAATGCGTGTGGCGCGGCCAACTCAAGCGCCAATGCTTTGGGAATAAGTCTACCAAATAAGTTTGATTCATCAAACATTTAATGGACATGCGCTAAAACATTTTGTTGAAAGCGCCTCGTTCGCTACCATGCAGGCGCAATGGCCACGGAAACCGTAGAAAATTACATCAAGGCGCTCTATGCCTTGTGCCGAGAATCACCCAGTGGTGAAGCGGGCGTGGTGCGTTTGGCGCAGGAGGTGGGCGTGACCAAAGGCACCGCCACCAGCATGATGAAGCGGCTTTCTTTGGCGCGCTTGGTGAAAGCCGAACCCTATAGCGGCATTGTGCTGACCGCCAAGGGCAATAAGATTGCGCTGGATGTCCTGCGCCGCCACCGCGTGATTGAAACATTTTTAGTGCGCACGTTGAAACTAGATTGGGCCGATGTGCATGAGGAGGCCGAGCGTCTTGAGCACGCCTTGTCCGCGCGCATTTTGGATCGCCTTGATGAATTTCTTGGCCGGCCCTTGACCGATCCGCATGGCGACCCAATTCCTGATGCGGCTGGAAATGTCTCCGAGACGCGTAGCAAGCCGCTGGCCAAATGCCGCGCGCGTGACCGCGTGTGCATTGTGCGCATCATGGATCAGAACCGAGCGTTCTTAAAGTTTGTCGCCGAAAGTGATTTGAAGCCTGGAGCAAGTTTGCTGGTGCAAAGCGTTAGCGCGCAGGCGAATTCCGTGACCGTGCGCGCGGGGCGCGGCAAGCCAATCACGCTATCGCAATTGGCGGCGGCCAAGATTTTGGTGCAGGCTCAAGGGCAACAAAATCGCTAAACTTTGCGCGTGCTCGATTCCATTGACACACACGAACAAGAGGCGCTGGCAACACTTGCCGCCGCCACAACTTCCGCGCAAGTGGAGGCATGGCGCATTGCATGGCTTGGAACATCAGGTCGAGTTGGCGCCATGATGGAGGCGTTGCGTGGCGCGCCTAAAGAAAAAAAACCAATGCTGGGCAAGCAACTCAACGCCATGAAGCAAAAGTTGGAGGCGCAGTTTGCGCTTGCAAAAGCCTCGGGCGGCGCTGAAAGTGGGCCAGACATTGACATGACCGAGCCTGGTTTGCCCGCGGGTGTTGGTCGCCGTCATGTGCTCACGCGCACCATCGCCGACATTGTCGATATTTTTGGGCGCATGGGTTTTCGCGTGGCCGAGGGTCCCGAAGTGGAGGACGAGTGGCACAATTTCACCGCGCTGAATATTCCAGAGGGGCACCCCGCGCGCGAGGGCACGGATAATTTTTACATGGCCGAGCAGGGCGGCATTCGCAGATTGCTTCGCACGCAAACCAGCACCGTGCAAATTCGCACCATGGAAAAAGAAAAGCCGCCGCTGAAGATCGTTGCGGTGGGGCGCGTGTACAGACCAGACACGCATGACGCCACGCACTTCTCCATGTTCCACCAAGTGGAGGGGTTATGCGTTGACAAAAATGTTTCCATGGTTGACTTGAAGACCGCGCTGTGGCAATTCGCGCGCGCGTGCTTTGGTCCGGAGGCGGAGGTGCGCATGCGTCCCAGCTTTTTTCCATTCACCGAGCCCAGCGCCGAAGTGGACATGAAGATGAAGATCAAAGGCGAATGGCGTTGGGTGGAGTTGGGCGGTTGCGGCATGGTGGATCCGGCGGTGTTTGAATCCGTGGGAATTGATCCTGAAGTGTGGTCGGGCTACGCCTTTGGCTTGGGCGTGGAGCGAATCGCTATGCGTCGCCACGGAATCTCCGACATTCGTTGGTTGTATGAGAATGACGCGCGATTTCTTAGGCAATTTTAATGCGCGCCACATTGCTTTTGAAGTTGGTGGTGTTGGTTTTAAGCGTCATCGCAGTGATCTATGGCATTTCAATTGTGTTGCAAAGCAACAACGCCGACAAGCACAGCAATCAACCGCCCGCCACGTTGAACACAATCACGCCCGGCTCCAAGTTGACAAGCGCGCAACCCTCCGCGCCACATGAGACCGAGGCCGCGTCGTCCAGCGCGCCATCAATTGGCAAAGAGCCAGATACAAAAGAAGACACATATAAAGTGGCCGCAAAAAAATCGGTGCAGTTTCTTGAGGAGGGCAACCCCGCGCAATCGCAAATTGAAATGCGTGTGGCCATTGGTATGGCCAGCGAACAAGGCGCGCCCGCCGCACAGTTGGATGTGTTGCGAAACATGTTGATGCGTATTGAATATTGCAAGGCTGGACCCGAAGCAATGCTGGCGTGGCTTGCCACATCGGAGGCGGCGCTTGTGGACACGGATGTGTGTGGCGTGGTGTCGATCGATCGCGTCAGAATGAAGATTGAGGCGCTTGTTGCCATGGGCAAGTTGCAAGAGTCGTGGGATGAATCCAAAAATCTTTTGGCCTGTTTCACCAAGCCGGGATCCGCGCAAATGAAAGAGGCGTTGGCGCTTGAGCAAGCCATCCGCATCGCGGGCATGGCTGGCGCCAACGAACAAATTGCGAATTTGGAGACGCGATTGCGCGCCACTGTGGAGGCTGGAATTGCCTTGAAAACATTGCAAGATCCGCAATTGCCACTGGCTACGTTGGGCACGTTGGCCAAGATGCGTGGTGATTGCGCAACGGCCATCAAGTTGTACAACCAAGCCCTTGAGGGCTTTGATATCAATCAATGGCTACGTGAAAAACGTGTGGCGCCGTGGCGTCTGCAAGTGTTGGCGTTGGTGGCCATGGACCGCGTTGATTGCTTGCGACAAGTTGGGCAAATTGAGCGCGCCAAAGGAAGCGCATCTGTGTTGTCGGCGGATTTGGCGACGGCATTGGGCGAGCAAGACCCACTGGCTATGCAAGCCGCAGACCAACGCGATCAGATTTTGTACGCGCCCATGTCGCCATAAGGTGAATGCGAGTGCGCGTGGTTGGATGCAATTTATTTATTTGAGGCTGGCTTTTTTATTTCTGAATTTTTGGCATTTAAACTGGCTTCAATAATTGCGGCCAGTCTCCAGCCAGCCTTGTGCAATTCTTCCTCAGTGCGCTGGCCCGACCACTGCGTGTAGGAAATTCCATCTGGCATCTTTTTTTCGGTGGCGTCGCCATATGCGCTTTCATTTTTTATGGTGACATTGCTGAACTCCAAGCGTTCGTGGGCTTGTGTGGACATTGGAAGAATGTCATTGGCCCATGCCTGCGCCCAATCGGTTGGCTTGGATTGCGCGCTTGGTTTCCAATCGGTTGGCTCGGTGTTGGCGAACCAGGCGATCACCTCCTCATCCGTGGATTTTCCCTTGCTATTTGGCTGGGATTGGATCTTTTTTTCTACTTGGTCAAGCGCCTCCACCACCGCCTCGGTGTCCCAAAAACTATGCAGGTTGTTGCCTTTGCTCTTGCTTGATTTTTTTCCGGAGGACTTTGCGCCAGATTTGCTGTCGCCTTTGGCGGCGCTCTTGGAATTTTTTTCGTCAGTCAAAATGATGTTGAAGCCATTGCCGCCGTGGTCGGGAAAACTTTTCCCGCCTTTGCTTGGGTTGACTAAGTTGCCGGCGGAACTGAAGTAGGCGTTGCCAACATGAAGCGGTTGGTGAATGTCGCCCACATAATGCGCCAGCAAAATCAGCGCGATGGGCTTTGTGATCTTGCGTTGGTTGGTTTCTGGCTCCGCGCCAGACAACACACGCACGCAGAACGGAATCATTTGCACAATGTCGTAGGGCTCCGTGCCAAGTTTGCCCTTGACATAGGTGCTTCCATCCACCGCGGGAACATCGGTGTAATGAAATTCCTTGTGGGTTGGCGCGTCGCTACCCTTTGCTTTTGTGGGGGGATTTGCCTCCCAAAATGCAACAAGTTGCTCTTGAAGTTGCGGGTGGTCTTTCAACAGGACAGACTTGGGCTTGCCTTTGGGCAATCTGTCCCACCCCTTTATTTCATCCGCCAGCACCGAGGCGCGCGACAATGTGATGCCATCAAGAAGTTTGGTGACCTGCGCGCCAGTGGGGGTGCCCGCCAACTTCATGTCCGCTATGGCGCCAACTGTTTCGTGACCCAAGGCGCCGTAAGGAAATACTGGCATGGCAAGAAATAAAGTTGCGCACGACAAGGTGATGATTTGAAATCGCATGGAGACTTTCTACCGTTTCACATTGAATACGATGTAAGAAGGGTACAGTAAGTGCGTTGAAAATATGGATTGGCTACGGCCGTGTTTGTGTGAGATGAACTTGCGACTCATATTGATGATTGTTGATGTGGGGCAGTGTGGGCGTATTTAAAAGATCCGCAGTGAGTGGTTTAATGTGCACATGAAGTCGAAGGCAATCGTGAGAGCCTGATTCTGCGATCCATCTAGAAATGTCAGGTGCTGTATTCGCTGTTTAATTTCACGTATTCCTGCGTTAAACCGCTGGAAATAAAGAAATCGTCGTGGTCGCCTTGGCCAAGATCAAATTCAACAATCACGTTGGGTTTGCAAAATTCCGCTTGCGCAATGTCTTTGCGAATATCGGCTGGTTGTCCATTATGAAATAAAACAAGCTCGCCCACACGAAGGCAGACGCGTTCCGGATTGAGGCGCGTGCCGCTTCTGCCAGCCGCCGCAAGCATACGCCCCCAATTTGGATCGCCGCCAGTGATGGCGCAACGAACCAACATACTTGTAGCTACGGTCTTGGCCACATCAAGCGCGTCGGTGGCGCTGGCCGCGCCACGAACACGCACTTCAAATGCGCGCGTGAATCCCTCGCCATCGCACACAATCATGCGCGCCAATTCGCGCGCCACTTCACAGAAAGCGCGCTGTAACTCGCCATGGTCGGCGGCCGCGCCGCGTTGCGCGGAGGCGAATGCAAACACGGAATCATTGGTGCTGGTGTCGCCATCAATTGAGATGCGGTGAAATGATTGCTCCACGGCCACGCGCAACATGGCGTTCAGTTCATGGGGCTCAAGCGCGGCGTCGGTGGCAATGACCGCGATCATGGTGGCCATGTTGGGGTGAATCATGCCCGCGCCTTTGGCCACGCCAGTTACGCGGATTTGCTTGGAATGTGCTGGATTTTGAGTGGTGTTGGCAGTGGCTTGCGTGGTACGAGTTGTGCCAGCGCCGCTGGTTACACCAGACGCCACCAAGCGCGTGGACATTTTTAGGCGCGTGTCCGTAGTCATGATGGCGCGGGCGAATGGCTCAGCGCTTCCAGGCACGCATTGTTGCGCAAGCGGAGCAATAACCTTCTGAATATTTGTCATGGGCAATCGCTTGCCAATGATGCCAGTGGAATTCATCAGCACCGCGTCGGGCGCACAGCCACATTCTTGCGCAACGTAATCACCAATTGTTTGAGCATCCGCGTATCCATGCGGACCAGTGGCGGCGTTGGCGCAACCAGAATTCACAATCAACACGCTGGCGTACCCGCATGAATTACGCAAGTGATCGCGCGAAATGTGCACGGGTGCCGCGGCAAATTGATTGGTGGTGAACATGGCCGCGGCCACCGCGCCATCATCCATGCGTAGCATGGCCAGATCCGGGGCGCCACTTGATTTAATGCCCGCGGATATTCCTGCGGCGCGAAATCCCAGTGGCCATATGAATTCTTGCTGGCTCAAGACGTTTCGCTCTCCTTTAAGTCAAGCACCATGGCAATCTCGTCGCAGTTTTGATTCTTGGGGCACTGTGCGCAATCTTTAGTGACTTTCTGCGGCAAACTATTGATACTGACCGTGCGAAATCCACACTTCTCAAAGAATGCCGGCATGCGCGTGAGCACAAACAAACGCTCAATGCCAATACTGCGCGCCTTCTCAATAAAATATTGCACAAGTTGCTTTCCTAGGCCGCGGCCTTGAAAGCCTTCGTCCACTCCAAGCGAGCGAATTTCCGCGAGGTCGGATTCATAGATCCACAAGCTGGCACAACCGCGCACGTTTCCATCCACCGCGGCGATGGCGAAGTCGGTGATCTTCTCCATGATTTCGTCGCGCGTGCGCGGCAAATTTTCTCCGCGCTGACTCCATAAATCCACCAGGCGTTTGATCTCATCCAAGTCTTCCACCACCGCGTCTCTTAATCCAGTGGCACCACCAGCACTACGGCGCTTGGGTCGGCGCGTCGCGCGCAAACTTCGCTTGGCTTCCTTCACGCGTGCGTTCACTTGTTCTGGCGCGGTGCCACCCGAAACAGATCGACGACTCAGCGCGCTATCAACCGTCAACGTGACAAACACATCACTGCTGACCAGTGGCGCAAGTTTGACCATCTCTTGCACGGACAAATCTTCAAGCGGCTTGCCTTGACGAATGGCTTCGCGCACCAACAGCCCAACTTGATGGTGCGCGTCGCGAAAGGCGACTCCCTTTCTTACCAGATAATCAGCCAATTCAGTGGCATTTGCGTAACTGGCAATGGCCGCCTTGCGCGCGCGCGCGCGGTCAACTTTCAGACCTTGTAGCACGCGCGGAATCATTCGCAGACATATCGACAGCGTGTCCATGGCGTCAAAGAGCGGCTCCTTGTCCTCTTGCAAATCTTTGTTGTAGGCAAGTGGAAGCGCCTTGAGCGTGACAAGAATTCCCGTGAGAGCGCCTATCACGCGACCAGTCTTGCCGCGGATCAGTTCCAGCGCGTCAGGATTTTTTTTCTGCGGCATCAAACTACTACCGGTGCTGACCTCGTCGGAAAGTTCAACATACGCGGCTTCGCCCGTGGCGTAAAAAATAATATCTTCCGCCATGCGGCTGAGATGTAGCATGCACACGGATGCAGACGCGATGAGCTCCACGACAAAGTCGCGGTCGCTGACCGCATCAAGACTGTTGGCGCTTGGGCCATCAAAGCCCAAATCCTTGGCCAGCTTCTGTCGATCAATTGGATACGCGGTGCCAGACAGGGCGCCCGAACCAAGCGGACAACGCGCCACGCGGTCAAGCGCGTCGGAGAAACGGTCGGCGTCGCGGCGCAACATTTCAACGTAGGCCAAGCACCAATGTGCGAACAAAATGGGCTGTGCCCGCTGTAAATGCGTGAATCCTGGAAACACCGTGTCGCGCTCACGCTCGGCCAATTCAAGCAAACTTAAATTAGCGGCGTCAATTTCCGCAAGGCGAACGCGCGTTTGCTTCAGGCACCACAGACGCAAATCCGTTGCCACTTGATCGTTGCGACTGCGACCCGTGTGAAGACGTTTGCCCAAATCACCAATACGCGCCACCAATTCGCGCTCCACCCAACTGTGCACATCCTCATCAGTGGCTTTGCTTAAGAGCGTGGGATCCTTCTCCGCCAACGCCGCAATTTCACGCAGGGCTTTTTCAAGTCGCGCGCGGTCGCCGTCGCTGATCACTTCGGCGCGCGCCAACGCAAGGGCCCAAGCAATGGAGCCTTCAATGTCCTCTTGAATCAGTCGACGATCAAATGGAAGACTATCATTGAACGTTCGAAAGAGTGAATCTTGCTGGCCTTGAACTCGTCCTTGCCAAATAGAGGTCACCGACTTGCTCCACTTTTGCCAGATGTATGCGCATTGTGAATACCAAACACTTTATTTAGGCCAAGCATGGCGCGAATGCGGCTGGGCAAAGAAAACAAACGAATGAAGCCTTCGGCGTGCTGTTGGTTGTACACATCGTCCTCGCCAAAGGTGGCAAATGCCTGCGAATACAGCGAATTTGGACTGCGCCGACGCGTGGTGGTGGCGCTTCCTTTATAGGCGCGCACAGCCACTTCGCCAGTAAGTGGTTGTGCCAGCGATTGAATGGCCGCCCACTGCGCCTCACGCAACGGCGCGAACCAACGGCCATCATAAATGACGCGCGCAAAATCATTGGCAAGTTCCTCGCGAAAGCGCATGGAGTCGCGGTCAAGAACAATTTGTTCCAAGCCGCGCAGTGCTTCCATAAGAATAGTTCCGCCTGGAGTCTCGTAGCAACCGCGGCTCTTCATTCCCACAAGTCGGTTCTCAACCAGGTCAACTCGGCCCACGCCATGGCGCGCGCCAATGTCATTCAGCGCGTCAAGCAGTGCGACCGCTGAAAGTTTTTTGCCATTCACGCTCACGGGCAATCCATGTTCAAATCCAACAACCACTTCTTCCGGCTCATTGGGCGCGCTCTTTGGATCGGTTGTGCGAATCCACAAATCTTCTGGTGGCGCGTTCCACGGATCTTCCAGTTCCGCGCCTTCATGTGAAACATGCCAGGAGTTGGCGTCGCGCGAATAAATTTTTGTGGCGCTTGCGGCGCATGGAATATTGCGCTGTGCCAAATAGCCAAGCATGGCTTCACGACTGCGCAAATTCCAGGAACTTTCACGCCACGGCGCAATCACGCGCAATTGCGGCGCCAACGCCGCATACACGCTTTCAAATCGCACTTGATCATTGCCTTTGCCAGTGCAACCGTGGGCCACGGCGTCGCACTGTTCTTCCAACGCGCACATGACCTGCGCTTGCGCAATGCAAGGACGCGCGATGCTGGTGCCAAGAAGGTAGCGCCCCTCATACACGGCGCCAGACATGACCATTGGAAATACAAAGTCCGTCAAGAATGATTGCTTCAAATCTTTGATCACGCATGCGCAGGCGCCGGAGTCGGCGGCTTTCTTTTCAATGCCGACAAGTTCTTGCGCGCCTTGACCAACATCCGCCACGCACGCCACCACTTCGCAGTCGTAGGTTTCGCGCAACCACGGAATAACGCAACTGGTATCAAGGCCACCGGAGTAGGCCACGCACACGCGCTTGGGTTTTTTGGAATGCGTTGGCGCTACGGGGGTGGGGGCGGGTGGATTATTTTTGGTGACGCTATTCATAAGGGACTCCGAGTTGTGTGAGAGGTGCGAGTTGTATTTTTACCCAACGAGTCTTGTGTTTGAGTTGTGAGAAGATTCAGAAGCAACGCATTTTGAATGTGCATTCTATTTTCCGCCTGATCAAAGACCACGCTGTGTGGACCATCAATGACAGCGTCCACCACTTCATGGCCGCGGTGAGCGGGAAGGCAATGCATGAAATACGCGTTTGATCCAGCCACAGCCATGACATCAGGGGTGACACAATAGGGCTTGAATATGGCTTCTTTTGTCGTGTTTTCGGTTTGGCCCATGCTGGTTCGGGTGTCGGTGTAGACGGCGAATGACCCTTGAATGCGATGGATGTCGTTGGTGTATTGCAGTGTGGCGCCGGTGCGGCAGGCGCGCGCTTGGCAATCACGAACAATGTCCGCGGATGGCGCAACCCCCGGCGGCGTGACCACGATCATAGACGCGCCCAATGTCGCCGTGAGTTCCATAAGCGAGTGACAGACATTGTTTCCATCGCCCACCCAAGCCAGTTGATGTTGGCGGCAATCAAATCCAAGTTCCACCAACGTCATATAGTCGGCAAGCGCTTGGCACGGATGGTGAATGTCCGAAAGCGCGTTGATGACAGGAATGGTGGCGTTGGATGCTAGCGCGGTGATGGTGTCGTGGCTCATGGTGCGCGCCACAATGCAGTCGCACCATCGCTCAAGGTTACGGCTGTAGTCGGCGATGGTTTCACGCTCTCCAATGCGCAACTTTTCATGGTCCAAGTACACGGCGTGTCCGCCCAAGCGCGCGAAGCCAATCTCAAAGCTGACGCGCGTGCGTAGCGACGGCTTTTCAAACAACATGACAAGTGAGCGTTGCGCGAAGTGATCCTTGTATGGGCGGATGTCCGCCTTCAGCGCGCGACCAAGTTCAATCAGCGGCATCACTTCATGCGAACTGAAATCCATGATGCGCGTGACATCTTTGGTGGCTAAACGAGTGTGCGCATGCATTAGAAATGTCCTCCGATATCGCACAGGTGGTTGGATGGCAGAAACAGCGTTCCTGCCGCGGTTTTACTACCACTATTGCGTAGCACGTCCGCGATATTGGCATCATTCCAACTGGCGACCAGGGTGGCAACGCCCGATTGCTCGCTGGCTTCTAGCGCCGAGCGAACTTTGGCGATCATGCCGCCAGTGATGGCGCCACTATTTGTAAGGCGCTCAACACCAGCCCAATCCAGGGAGGGAATAATGTTGCCCGCGCCATCTTTCACGCCCGCGACATCTGTCAGCAACACAAGTAGGCGCGCCGACACAATGCGTGCGATTGCGGCGGCGGCTTCATCGGCGTTGACATTGAGAAGTTCACCCGCGTCATCCATGGCGATGCTGGAGAAAATAGGAGCGCACCCATTGCGTAGCAGGGTTTGAATAAGGTTCGGATCGCCGCCAGTGATCTCACCAACGCGACCGGCGTCAAATGAAAACTTCTCACTTTTGCGCGCCGTGGTTGTGGCGCCATCGGCCAGCGTAAGACCAACCGCGTTCACGCCGCGAGCACGCAGTAATCCCACAAGCCGCGCGTTCAGTTGCCCCGCCAATACGCCGGCAATTTCCCGCATGTGTTCTGGTGGAGTGATGCGAATACCATCGCGCTTTTGGCTGGTGTGGCCAAGCAATTGCAAATGTCGGTCGACACTCTTTCCACCGCCATGCACCAACACGACTTGGTGATCGTGTTGCATAAAGTTGGCAAGCGTTTGAAAGAAGGCGGCGTTCTGCGCGGGTTCATCCAGCAACGCGCCGCCCAATTTAATAACAATTGGCTTTTTTCCTATTGGTTTTGGCTCTGTGTGCGTGCGCATGGAGGGCTTCAAGATGCCACTCCAACTGAGTGCTTGGGTAGCAATCCCATGGTCTGCGCACATCCCATTCGTATATTCATGCACTGCATGGCTTGGCCTGCCGCGCCTTTGACCAAGTTGTCAATGGACGACGCAATGACCAAGTGATTGTGCGCGCAGTCCACCATGAGCGAAATATCGCAGTAGTTGGTGCGCTCCACGGCGGCAATAGAGCTCCACACTCCCGCGTCAAGCAATCGTATAAATGGTTCATCGGCATAGTGCGTAGCAAGCGTTTGGCGAACCATGGACTCGCTCACGCCAGGCACAAGTTCAACATGAATGGTGCTGACAATGCCGCGATCAAGCGGCAGTAAATGTGGCGTGAACAAAATGTCTAACCCTGTTTCTTGTCGCATCTCTGGTTGATGCCGGTGTTGCAGGGGGCTGTACGGTTGGAAACTCACTTCGCAAAATAAATTTTTGGTGGTGGCGCCACGGCCCGCGCCGCTTACACCACTTGCTGAATCCACAATCACGGGTCGTGAACTAAGCAGAAGTTTTGCATTCATCAGTGGACGCAAGGGCAGAATGACGGAGGTTGGATAGCAACCCGCGCAAGCGATCAAGTCGGCATCAGCCAATGCAGTGCGGTTCAGTTCCGGCAAGCCATACACCGCTTGCGCAAGCAAATCACTTGCAGGATGCGTGAATCCGTAATGCGCTGGATACGCCGCGGCGTCACGCAAGCGAAACGCCGCTGACAGATCAATGACAATCAGTCCGTGCGCAAGCAGGGCGGGCGCCAACTCGGCGCTGGCCTCATGCGGAGTGGCCAAGAAAATAACTTTGGCGCCGCACGCCACGATTGCCTCCACAGTGGCCGTATGAATGGGCAAGTCGTTGACACCACGTAGGCGTGGAAAAATATCCGACATGACGCGCACCACCGCGTTGCTTGCGCGCTCCGAGGCGAACAAGGCCACGACCTCCACCAAAGGATGGGCCGCGGCAATGCTGGCTAATTCGGCGCCGGTGTATCCAGCCGCGCCAACAATTGCTATTTGAATTGGTGTCTCGTTCAAGTTGTGTTGCATGTTATTTGCGAATTGGCCTACGCGGCCGTTCCCCGTTGCCCTGCAAAATATTTTTTAGACGAGTGGCCAAGTTGCGCGCCAGCGACGCGCTCTTTGCGACCAACAAAATAGTGTCATCGCCGGCGAGCGTGCCCAGCGAACCCTCCAAGCGAATTCGATCAAGCTCAACCGCAAGCGGAGTGGCGTGGCCGGTGCGCGTGCGCAAGACCACCATTTGTCCACCAACCTCCACATCCAGCAGATAGGTTTGCACTGCGGCGCTGATGTCTGAATTATTCACGGCGGCGGAGCCTGGCAACTGCCAACCAGTGGGGCCCTTCATCACACCCAGATCAGCCAAATCCCGCGATAAAGTGGCTTGTGTCACATCCACGCCCTCGGCGCGCAATTGTTTCAGCAAGCCATGTTGACTTGTAACGCGGCCCGTTTGCAGAAGCCGTTCAATCATGCGCCGACGAGTTGGTTTGGAGGAATCCATAGGAGGTATAATTATGCAACAACTGTATAAAAAAGCAAGAAGATAATTTTATTATTTTTGGTAATTTTAAAATTGTTGAATCGCTCCACGCAACGACTTGCAATTGGAAGTGCGTTACTCGCCGCCATCTCTTGCGCCACCATTGCCTTCGCTGACGATGCAACGGATCGTTTTCTTAAGGCGCTCTCCACCACAAAGATGGGAGATTCCCGATTTGGCACGCTGAGGGAAACGCAGGACTTTGGAACATTTTGGCTGGTTCCAAATGTGGATCCATTCTTTGGCGCGCACAAGCCCTTCATTCGCTTGGCGTTGGACGCGCCGCAACCACTTCCAATTGATGAAGGTCGAATTGATCCGCTTCTTTCAATCGATCCATTTTCCCCCATCACGTCGCCGCTTCGCAACTTGGAATTGTGGATGCGTGAAAGATTGAGTGTGAAGACCGACTTGTATAATTGCACCGTAGCCCAGCAAGCCAGCAGTAGCATTGCGGGCCAGGTTCGTGGCGCCGTCAGCAATCGCTTCAGCTACCGAATTGATTGGAAAGCCTGGGAAATAGAGGGAATTGGACTGGGCTCCATCACCGCGCAATTTCGCGCCAACAACAATTGGAGCGCGCAGAATGTGAATCTCGGCGCGGCGATTGGTTCAAATATTGTCATTGTGGATTCGGTTGAAAATTCAATGAATGCATTTCTGACGCGTCTCTATGCACAGCAAGGTTTTTGCGATGACCGCATTCTTGTTGGCGCCGGAAAAATTCTTCCCAACGACACCACCGCGGTTAATTTTTTCGCCGACGATGAAACCAACCAATTTCTTGCCAGTTGCTTTGACGGTGGCGACGCCATGCCCATTGGCTGGAACAACTATCTGCCTGGCGCCTTCGCGCAATTTATTCCTGTTGATGGTTTCTATGTCAACACACTGTTGACCAGTCCGCTTGGCGCGTTGAATTCGGGCGGCGGATTTGGAACTGTGGGCGACGGCTTCTATCTTGTCGGCGCGGAAGCTGGCATTGTCACGGCCCTTGGCGCGGACAAGGATCTCATTGGCCGCTATTCCGTTTTTGTGTGCAACACCAACGCCGGCAACGATACGCCCAGCACCAACACCAAGCAGTCCGGCAACGCCATGACGCTTATCGCCCAGCAATTTCTTGACCGCGACATGGGCGTGTGGTTGGCGTATCAATTAAGCGACTCCAATATCAGCCCCGCCTCGCAGGAAATCACCACGGGCGTCAGTTTGGAAAATGCGTTTGGCCGCCATGGCGATGGCGTTGGTCTTGGCTTGGCCTGGACCGATTCATCCACGGCGGGGGATCGCCAGCAAAAAACAATCGAAACCTACTATCGATTGCGTTTGACGGGCAGTCTGGAATTGACCGCGGATCTTCAATTGATTGATGATCCATCCAATCCGCAAGCCAAGGGCGGAGCGACGTGGGTATTTGGCCTGCGATCAAAAATAAAATTTTAATTGACAAGGTTGGTTTGTGTAACGCATCGCGTGGGTGTCGCACAACAAACCAATTCACAACACTTGGATAAAAAAACGTTGCACAGCAATAAAAAACCAGGACGTGTGGGACGTCCTGGTTTTTTATTGCAAGTTTAAAAAATTCAAACAACCAGTTTAGGAATTGGCCTTAGTTGAAGTTGGAGTTGCAACGGGCGCATCCGTGGTAGCAACAACTTTCTTTGGCTTGGCCGCTTTCTTTGGCTTCTTCACAGCGGTTTCACCCGTGGCCGTAGTCGCTGATTCGCCATTGTCAACGGCGTCGCCCTCTGGCTTTACAGCCGCGGCTTTTTCCGCCTTGGTTGGCGCAGGCTTTGGCGTTGGATGCTTGCGCTTATACGCGTCAATGCGCGCGCGATCTGGCGACAACATGGCGGAGAGTCGCTTGCCGTTGAAGCGCGGCGGACTATCCAAGCGCGCCAGATCAACCAACTTTGCGATGGCGTCGTTTAATTTCACGGCGCCAATTTCCTTGTGCGCCATTTCGCGGCCCTTGTAACTGGCCACCAGTTGCACTTTGTGACCCTCAAGCAAAAATCGCCGCGCTTGTTGCACGCGAATCTCAACATCGTGCGGATCCACTTTCATACTGCGGCCCAAGCGAACTTCCTTCATTTCAAAGGTCTTGGTCTTGCGACCTTGTTTGTCTTTCTTGGCCTGCTCGTATTTATATTTTCCAAAGTCCATGATCTTGCACACGGGCGGCCGCACATCGGGCGCGATCTCCACAAGGTCAAGACCAGCCACCATGGCAAGTCGGCGCGCTTCTTCTGTTTCAACAACACCAAGCATTGTTCCCGTCTCGTCGATCAAACGAACAGGGGTAATGCGAATGCGATCATTGATGCGGGGACCAAAACTGGAACCTGAATCAGGGCGTGACATGGGCGGACGGCGTGGAGGAAATGCTGAGATGGAAGAATCCTTTATGTGGAGACAATAAGAAAACACAACGCTTTAAAAGCGATTGCTGTGCAAACCGGATTGACCGGAGAAACGCGAGGCAACGTGGGCAGAATCATCATGCCTGTACGAAGAATTTCTGAAACATGCAGTCGTTGTCCTTGAGTCAATTTTGAGTGGTGAAACGCTCACCACCTACACAGTACAAAGTACCTGATCAAGCATGACCGATGCAATAGGAATTGCAAGTCTTTTTTGCGGGGATTTTGCATTCTTGTGACAAATGTCACTTAGTAGTTGGCGTAATCTTGCCCGCAAGCGTTTCACTGGCTCGGGTTCGATAGTCAGAAACCAGCGCCGTGACAAAGTCATCAAATGGCATTTCGCCCGCATTTTCAGCCTTTCCATGCAGGCGAATGCTGACCACGCGCCGCTCGGCGTCGCGCGGACCAACAATTGCGGTCACAGGAATCTTTTGCTCGGCGGCAATGCGAATGCGGTTCTGAACTCGTTCTGAAGTTGTGTCAAGCGTGGTGCGCAGGCCAGCTTGGTGAAGCGCGGCGTGCAATTCTTGCGCGTAGGCGTCGCTCTTTTCACTAATTGGAAGCACGCGCACTTGCTCTGGACTGAGCCACAATGGAAACGCGCCGGCGAAGTGCTCAATCAACACGCCCGTGAATCGTTCCAGACTTCCAAACGGCGCGCGGTGAATCATCACAGGTCGGTGCGACTTGTTGTCAGCGCCTTGATATGAAAGATCAAATCGAATCGGCAAGTTGTAATCCACTTGCACGGTGCCAAGTTGCCAAGATCGACCGATGACATCGCGCACCACAAAATCAATCTTGGGTCCGTAGAACGCGGCCTCGCCTGGCTCCTCGCTAAATGGAACGCCAAGGGATTGCGCGGCGTCGCGGCACGCTTGCTCGGCCTTGTCCCAATTTTCCGCAAGGCCAACATATTTAGCAGAGTCCGGACCGCGCAAGCCAACGCGCACGCGGTAGTCCTTCATTCCAAGTGTGCCAAAAATAAGTTTGACAAGTTTCAAACAGCCTTGTAGTTCGTGAGCGACTTGATCCTCGCGGCAGAACAAATGCGCGTCGTCTTGCGTGAAGCCGCGCACGCGCGTCAAGCCACCAATTTCGCCAGACTGCTCCCAGCGATACACCGTGCCAAATTCAGCCAAACGCACGGGTAAATCGCGCCAAGAGCGCGGCTCGCTGGCGAAGATGCGAATGTGGTGCGGGCAATTCATGGGCTTCAGTAAATAGCCCTCAATCTCGCCATTTTCCAAGCGATTTGAAAGGTCCGCGCATGTGCAACCTTCTTTGGCCAGCGCGCTCATGCTGTCGTGGTCAATGATTGGCGGGTACTGGCTCTCGCGGTAGTAGGGAAAGTGGCCGCTGGTTCGATACAGATCCAACTTGCCAATGTGCGGCGTGAACACTTGGTGGTAGCCCTGTTGACGCAGAGCCTCGCCGATGAATGTTTGCAACTCTTGGCGAATCACGGCGCCATTTGGTTTCCATAACACAAGACCTTGTCCAACCATTTCATCGATGTGAAAAAGTTGCAGTTGCTTTCCAATCACGCGGTGGTCGCGCAACTTGGCTTCTTCAAGTTGCTTCATGTGCGCGTCAAGTTCCGCCTTTGATGCGAAGGCTGTTCCGTAGACGCGCGTGAGTCGATCGCTTTTTTCGTCGCCGTGCCAATAACTGCTGGCCAGCGTGGTCACTTTGTATGCGGCAACGCGCGCTGTGGTTGGAACGTGCGGACCGCGGCAAAGATCCTCCCAATTTTCCCCGGGCGTTCCCGTGGCGTACCAACTCAGTGTGGCGTCTGCGCCGGAAGTTTTTGCGGCATCGCAGGCGCGTTGCGCGTTGTCAATTTTATATTTACTGCCTTCGCTGTTGGCCTTTGCCATGCCATCGGTTGCGCTCATTTCATAGCGCGTGAAGGGGCGGTCTTGCGCCACAATTCGAGCCATTTCCTGCTCGATTTTGGTGAAATCGTCGGCGCTTGGAATGTGCCCCGCGGGGAACGCCATGTCGTAATAAAAGCCTTGCTCCACGGGAGGACCGTAGACCAGTTGCACGCCAGGAAATAAATTGCAGATGGCTTCAGCCATGATGTGCGCCGCGGAATGCCGCACAAGAAACAACGCGTCGGGGTCAATGGTGCCGTCGCGTTTTTTGGGAGTGACAATGGCCAACTGCGCGTCACGCGAAATGATGGTGGACAGGTCGCACAACACGCCGTCAATCTTTGCGCCAAGGGCGGCCTTGGCCAGACCCGCCCCAATGTCGGCGGCCACTTTCGCGGCGGTTACGGGTGCGTCATAAGTTTTTGTGGTTCCGTCTGGAAGCGTGATGACTGGCATGGTGTTGGGGATTTATTTTGTTTTGGTGTCTGGAAAAAGATCGCGCTCGTTGGCGACAGGTCGGGGACGCGATTGCATGGACGCCATCTCCGCGGCGAACTCGGCGATGGAACTAAATCCATGGTGCTCGCTGACAAATCGAATGTAGGCAATTGGATCAAGCACTCGAAGTTTGTTGGCAAGTCGCTGACCAATTTCGGTGCTCAACACTTCACGATCAAAGTCGCGGTGAATTTCCTCTTCCACTTCGCGGCACAAACGTTCTTTGTCCTCTTCGCGAATGGGGCGCTTACCGCACGCGGCGTGCAAGCCACGCGTCAGGCTTTCGGCCAAGTAGGGAACGCGAGTTCCATCGCGTTTGACCACCATTAAGCGGGCGGTTCGCTCATATCGCTCATAGGTTGTGAAGCGTTTTTCGCAGGCGATGCACTCACGGCGGCGGCGAATGGTGTCGCCATCTTCGCCCGGGCGACTGTCGATCACCTTGTCATTGTCTGCGGTGCAAAAAGGACAGCGCACGAATTACGCCTCCTCAATCTCGGTGACTTTCTTGGTCACAACTTCTTCCACGCGCGATGTATGTTTCTTGGTGGCTTCGTCCACATCTTTTTGGGCGCGCTCGGCGGCGTCCTCGGTCAGGCCAGTTTTTTTGTCGGCCAACAAAGTGTCAATGCGTTTGTTGGCGTCGCGGCGTGCGTTGCGAACGGCAACTTTGGTGTCCTCGGAAAGTTTCTTGGCTTGCGTGGCAAGTTGTTTGCGCCTGTCGGAACTTGGCGACGGAACAATGATGCGAATTTGCGTGCCTTCAGTTTGCGGATTCAGACCCAAGCCTGACTTCTCAATGGCCTTCACAATTTCGGTTTTGGCGCCTGGATCAAATGGCTTCACCAAAAGTTGCGTGGGCTCTGGCACGCTGATGGCGGCGAGTTCACGCAGGTCCGTCATGGACCCGTAGTAGTCCACCTTGATGTACTCCAACATTGCGGTGGTGGCGCGCCCAGTGCGCATGCCACGCAGTTCCTTGCTCAGGTGCTCCACGCTCTTCTCCATCTGATCTTCACATTCAAGCAAAATGGTATCTAGGTCCATGCGATTTCTCCTTCAAGAGTGTGCGAGAATAGCAGGGAAAATGAAGGGCGTAGCCACGTGTTGGTGGATGCGCGAACTGTTTATGGCAATGGGCAATTGCCGCGGGATGGCGCGCCAGAAATATGCGCGCTCGCGCCAGTTAATTTGAAACCAAGGTGCCGATGGCCTCGCCACACATGGCGCGTTTGACATTTCCACTTTGATGAAAGTTGAACACCCGCACAGGCAGTGAATGCTCCATGCACATAGTGAGCGCGGTCAGATCCATCACGGCCAAGCGCTTGGCGATGGCCTCGGAGAACTTGATCTCGTTCAACTTGGTCGCGGTCGGATCCTTTTTTGGATCCGCGGTGTAGACACCGTCCACTTTGGTGGCCTTCAACAACATTTGCGCTTGCAATTCAACGCCGCGCAAACTGGCGCACGTGTCGGTGGTGAAGAATGGATTGCCGGTGCCCGCCGCCAAAATAATCACGCGGCCTTTTTCCATGTGGCGCAGGGCGCGCGCGCGGATGAATGGCTCGGCCACGGACTTCACTTCAAGCGCGGTCATCAGTCGGCTGGCAACGCCAGTTCCTTCAAGCGCCTCGCGCAACGCAAGGCCGTTGATGATTGTTCCCATCATGCCCATGTAGTCGGCGGTGGCTTGCGCAATGCGGCCCTTCTCGGCCAACTTGGCGCCGCGAACAATGTTTCCGCCACCCACAACAATGGCCAATTTCAAGCCATTCACCGCGCGATACGCATCGGCGATTTCCGATGCGATGTGCGCCAATTGCTCAGGCGCAATCCCAAGTTGGCCCTCTTGCGCAAAGCTTTCGCCGCTTAGTTTCAATACAACGCGTTGATAGTTCTGGCTCACAGAGTGGCTCCTTGAAATTGTGTTGCGTGCGGCAAGTTGGAAATATAATTTAAAAGTTTGAATGTGTGGCGCACGATTTTGTGTGACGCAAGTGAGGCTGGCTCAGCGAAATGAAAGTCATACATGCGCAAGGGCCTTCTCAAGATCATTGATCAAGTCCTGCTGATGTTCAATGCCCACGCTCAGGCGCACCAAGTTGTCGGAAATACCAAGCGCCTTTCTGCTTTCGGCGGGAACACTGGCGTGCGTCATGATGGCCGGGTGCTCGATCAAACTTTCCACGCCGCCTAAACTTTCAGCCAGCGCGAACATGTGCACATTTTCCAAGAATCTGCGACTTTCCGCCAAGCCTCCGCGAATAAAAATTGTGATCATGCCACCAAAGGCCGGCTTTCCCGCCAACTGCATTTGCTTTTTGGCAACTGCGTGTTGCGCATGGGATGCAAGACCTGGATACACCACGCGTTCAACCTTTGGGTGCTTCTCTAGCCACTGCGCAATATGCATGCCGCTTTCGCAATGCCGTTGCATGCGCACCGCCAACGTCTTCACGCCACGCAGAGCCAAATAGGCGTCAAATGGACCCATGACACCGCCAATGGCGTTCTGCAAAAACCGCAGTTTTTCAGCCAGATCAGCGCGATTTGTCACCAACGCTCCGCCCACCACATCGCTGTGGCCACCCAAGTATTTGGTGACCGAATGCATGACAATATCAAAACCCATTTCAAGCGGCCGCTGCAACATGGGCGTGGCGAATGTGTTGTCGCACACGCTGATAATGCCATGCTTCTTGGCAATGGTTGCGATGGCCGCAAGGTCGACCACTTTCAGCGTTGGATTGGTGGGAGTTTCAACCCACACCATGGCGGGCTTTTTCTTTTGTAACGCCGCCTCAAAGAGCGCGGGGTTGGTCAGGTCCACATACACGGGCGCAAGTCCAGCGCTACGTTGGCGAACTTTTGAAAATAGTCGATGGGTTCCGCCATACACATCGTCCATGCTCACAAGCGTGTCGCCAGTGTCCAGCAATTCCAAGCAAGTGCTAATGGCCGCAAGTCCGCTGGCGAATGCAAAGCCGCCGCACGTGCGCTCTTGTTCTTCTGACAGTCCGCTGGATTCCAAATTGGCGATCGAGCGTTCAAACGCAAAGCGCGTGGCGTTGTGGCTACGCGAATATTCAAACCCTTTATGGACACCAGGACTTTCTTGAATGAATGTGCTACTGGTTGCAATCGCGGGCATGACCGCGCCCGTCACGGGGTCTGGGTGTTGACCGCCATGAACGCAACGACTTTCTAAATGCAGATGTGGGTGAGCCATGGCAGAATGCTAACGGCTGTAGAAATGCTGTCTTTCGGCGGCAACGACGGGGGTATTTGTGCCACGCTGGCAATCACGCCTTGAATTCCAACTATGGTCATTTGCGCCGCAATACACACCAAAATGAATCCCATGACTCGCGTGATGGCGTTGGTGCCGGACTTGCCCAGCACTTTTTGAATCAAGATTGCTTTATCAAGCACAATCCAAGTGACAAAGCACGCCAAGGCAACGGCGATAGTGGCGGATAGTAAATCACTCCAGTGACCACCGCGAAAGTGACTGCTTTCCGCAATGGCCACGGTCATGGCTCCGGGTCCAGCCAGTAGCGGCATGGCCAGTGGAAAGAACGCTGAACTTTCACGCACTACGGCGTCGCGTTCCTCCGCGGGACTTGATTTGGACTCCATTTTTACGTCAATCAAATCCAGTCCAATCTTGGCCAAAATTAAACCGCCGCCCACTTGCACCGCCGACACGGTTATTCCAAAGAACGAAAGAATTGAGCCGCCAAATCCTAGGAACAAAATCAAGATGCAAAATGCGTACACGCAGCCAAGCAACGCGGTGCGTTTGCGCACGGCGGTTGAATCGTTGCATGTGATCGCCAAGAAAATTCCCACCGTGCCCAGCGGATCAATCAGCGCGATCAGCGAAACAAAGATGGTCAAAATGCCAGGAATATCCATTGATTTTGAGCTTTAGAGAAGTTGCTTGCGCAGGTAGTTGATTAAATCAATGCGCGTGATGATGCCGTAGAAATGATCGTCATCGGCGACAATAGCCACGCGGTCGGCGCGGAAAATTGGGTGCAAGTCGTTCACGCTGGACTTTGGCGAAATGGTTTCCAAGCGGCTGGTCATAAAATCACTTACGGGCAATTTAGAAATATTACCGCCCTTGACCATCGCCAACAGCACATCGCTCTCATCCAGAATTCCAACCACGCGGTCCGCCGCGTCAAGCACAACCAATTGGCTCACGTCATACATATGCATTCTCTTGATGGCTTGCTGAATCGGCATCTGCGGACTTAACACAAAGTCCTCGCGATCCAAGTGGCGCCTGGAAATTAAATCGCGCAGATCCCCGAATGTTTTGCGCTGAATAAATCCATTGTCGATCATCCAAGGATCGGAGAACATTTTGCTGAGATATTTGGCGCCGGTGTCGCAGATCAGCGTGGCCACGCGCAGTGGTTTGGTTTGCTCGCGGCAAAATTGAAGCGTGGCCGCCAGCAATGTGCCAACGCTGGAACCCGCCAAAACGCCTTCTTTTTTCAGCAATTCGCGCGCGGCGTGAAAGGCCTGCGCGTCGCTGATGGCGTAGGCCTTGTCGACCAGTTTCAAGTCAAGAATGCTGGGCACAAAGTCCTCGCCAATTCCCTCCACCAACCATGAGCCCGCTTGCACCGTGCGGCCCTCATTGATGAGTGGCTCAAGAATGGAGCCAACAGGGTCCGCCAAAATCATTTGTAATTTTGGATTTTTAGATTTCAGAAATCGACCAACGCCAGAGACCGTTCCGCCAGAACCAACGCCCGAAACAAACGCGTCAATGTCGCCGCCCATTTGCTCCCAAATTTCCGGGCCCGTGGTCTCTTCATGCGCGCGCGGATTCGCCTCGTTGGCGAATTGATTCACATAGAAATGTTCGGGCCGCTCAGCGGCAATGCGCGCCGCAATGTCTTGGTAATACTCTGGGTGACCCTTGGCCACATCACTGCGAGTCAGAATCACCTCGGCGCCCATGGCGCGCAAGTGGCTGATTTTTTCGTCGCTCATTTTGTCGGGCACAACCACCACTAGCTTGTAGCCTTTTTGCGCCGCCACCAACGCCAGCGCCAAGCCGGTGTTGCCAGCGGTGGCCTCAACAAGCGTGCCGCCTGGCTTCAGCGCGCCCGAAGCCTCGGCCTCTTCAATCATGGTCACGGCAATTCTGTCCTTAATAGACCCGCCCGGATTCATGTTCTCCATCTTCACAAATAACCGACATGGTCCCGTGTCCAAATGTTTCAACTCCAACATGGGCGTGTTGCCGATCATTTCCAAAATGCCGCCAAAAACAGGGGCAAGCGAACGCTCTGTAATTGTGGAAGTGGACTTCATATTTCAAGTGTAACGATTGGCAATCATGCATACCAACATTGAATTCTTGGTCACAATAGCGCCATGAAGTCGCCGAACAAAGTGTCCAGCCACGGTGCGTGGAGCCTGGAAGATTTTCAAGGCCAGCCCGAGTTGCGCCAAGCAGGCGGCAAGCCTGGCGCGGGCGTGCGCGCTGATTGGAAATCACTGCGTCTACCCGATGGCGCCAACTCACTGCGCAATCAACCGCTTGGCCGCGCGGTTGGAAAAGATATTCGCACCGCCCTCGACGCGACCGCTGGTTTGGGTTACGACACGTTCGCGCTGGCCATGCTTGGTGTTGAAGTGTTGGCGTGGGAGCGCGACGCAAATGTGTTCGCATTGCTTGCGGCCGAGTTGGCGCGCGCCAAGTGCGACGAGAAATTATCCGCTGTCGCTGGACGCATGCAAATTGAACACGCCAGCGCGCACGCGCGCTTGCCAACACTGCGCGCCAAAGTTGGATTCACATTGCCGCTGTTCACGGCGCGCGAATTTATTTTGCCCGACATGATCTTGCTTGATCCAATGTTTGGTGGCGAGCGCGGCGCGGCAAAACCATCCAAAGAAATTCAGGCGCTTGCCGCCACGGTGGGCGCCGACGCCGACGCCGACGCGCTTCTTGACATGGCCATTTCTGCCGCCACCCAGCGCGTGATTGTGAAGCGCTCACGCCTTGCGCCGCCGCTTGCGGGCCGCGCGCCGGATTGGATAATCAAAGGCAAATTGCTACGTTTTGATGTCTACCGGGCCGGCGCGCTTTGAAATGCGCACTACACTTCGCGCGTGGCCCATCCGCGATGCATTGTTGAAAAACTTCCCGCCGTTGGCGACATCGCGTGGCTAAGCAAAGATGAGGCCAAGCACGCCATGGGCAGTCGCCGTCTTGAGGCGGGCGACGCGCTTGAGTTGGTGGACGGCAGGGGCGGCGTGGCGCTGTCCATGATTTTGCCAACGCGAAACGCCGCGGGTGAAACTGGCGCGCAAGTTTCCGCTTGCCATATTCAGTCACGCCAAACTCCGGACATCCATGTGGCGGCCGCCATTCCCAAAGGCGATCGTTTGGCCACCATGCTTGACATGCTTGGTCAACTTTGCGTCGCGTCATTTACGCCGCTTGATTGCGAGCGTGGCGTTGTTCCGGCTGATCGATTTGACGGCGCGCGCGCGCACCGAATTTTTGTGGAAGCCATGAAGCAAAGCCGCGGCGCTTGGAACACGCAAGTGGCCAGCGCGCACACACCCAAGTCATGCGCGCACATGTGCCACACTAAAAATATTCCCGCGCTCATCGCACATCCAGATGGACAGCCACTGGCGCACATAAAATTGAATCAGCCCAGTTGCATGATCTTGATTGGTCCGGAGGGCGGCTTCACCGACACCGAACTTGCCGACACGCACGCGGAGCACGCCACACGAATTTCACTTGGATCCACCACGCTTCGCATAGAAACCGCGGCGGTTATGGCCGCGGGCTTTGTGCGCATGTACGCACAAAGCCCCGTGAAGTAATGGAGTGCATCGGGATCGAACCGATAACCTCCGCCTTGCAAAGGCGGCGCTCTCCCAGTTGAGCTAGCACCCCAGTGGGGCAAAGTATATGGGCAAACTGCTGTGCATCGTGTGAATCATTTTTAAATGATGGGTGAATGTGAAGTAATTCATTTGAGCAATTATTTTTATTGCTTGTTGATCGCGGCATCGCGCTTGCGCGTGGTCAGAATTTCGATCGCGGTTGGCTCAATCACGCTCACGCGCAACGCCTCGTCATAACGTTTCTCTCCACGAATTCCAACCAACGTTCCAAGCATGATGGCAAGTTGGGCGGGATTTTTTGTGCTGACATACGCCACGGTCTGACCTACCGCTGGATCCACCAAGCGATACAGCAACGGCAGTCGCTTGCCATCGTAGATGCTACTGGCGTTGAGGATGCCCACAACTGTGTAGTCGGAGCGCGCCTCAAGCGCGAACTTCAGAACTCGAACTTGTTCAGTGTCAGCGTCAAGCATGCCGCGCATTTCTTTCAACTGTCGAATGCGTTGTTGCGCTTCAATTTGAACAATCAACTGCTTCACTCGGGTCTCGACAACATTTTTAATATCAGCTTCACATTCTGAATCGTTCATCAGAATCATGTAGCGATCCTTCAGCACGCCAACTTCGCTTGAAGCCAAGGGCTCCGTTTTCACGGTGATCCAAATTACCTCTAGATCCTTAAACGTCTGGCGGCGCTTTTCGGAGGCGATCATCTGTGGGGTCTTGACCACGGGTTGAGGCGCAACAATCACAATTTCCTCGACTTTTACAGCCGCTTTTGGCAAATCAACGGAGCCACTGCCAACCACGGTCTCCGTAACAACGGTCTCTTGCTTGGTTTGCTCGGTGATGATTTTTTCGGCAGTGGTGTCAGTAGCGGGAATAATCTCGCTGGCTTGCGTTGTCTTCTCCTCGATCACGGCGATTGTCTTTGAATTCGCGCCGCTGGCGTTTGGCGCCTTGGTCGCGGGGGCGGTCACAGCCTGCGCCATCTTCGCGGCCTCGCCGGCGCTGGAGCGTCGGACAAAATTTAAATTGACATAGCCCACGCAATTGGCGGGCACCGCAATTTTGTAAACTTTTTCGCGTTCGCCATTCATGGTGGCGACAACTTGCAACATACTTCCAACCGGCACCTTGCCGATCGCCTTAAAAGACGCGTCTGCATTTCCATCGGCGCCAATATTTGGAGCGCGCACATCGGTCTCGGCGTTCACCGTTAAAGTTTGACCGTCTGGTGAAAGCACTACCTTGTCATTGGCCAAAACGTATCCATATATGTTTCGAAATGCCGGACCATTGGTGCGAACTGTGGCCCAGCCAAATCCCTCATCGATCACCTCAAGAATGTCGCCCAAGGCCAACTTGCCAAATGGGTACGCGCTTGACGCGCTTGGTCCACAGCGGATGTACACATTGTCCGCGGTCACGGTGCCGGTGTACGCCTTGCTTGGCGCCGCGGCAGGCGCTTGCGCCAATGCGTGAACGCTGAAAACGGGAAGAACGAGAACGATCAGTAGTAGAGCCAATTTCATGAAATCGATTCTACGCATTTTTGGTTTGTATACAGTGCACACTTCATGATTCTCCGTCGGCCATATCAGGCGCTCGTATTTGCCCTTCTTGCGGCGGTTTGCGTGTGTTCTTGCAATTCGCCCATGGACGATCCCGATGGAACCGAGGGTTTGCGCCACGCCATGGATACCGCCGTGGCGCGTGAATTGGCGCAGGCGCCAACGCAAGATCCAGTGAAGCCCGTCACGCGCGAAGTGAATCAGGTGTTCAACGCGTTGCAGAAACGCCGCGTGCAACTTGATTCTTTGGGACCACAAATCTCAGAGGCTGGAGCAGGCATGCCGCTTGGCAGTGACTTGTATGGCAAGCCGTATCCCGAAGTGAATTTATCTTTAAAAGACGCCATTCGAATTTCAGTGGAGCACAATCTTGGAACGCAAGTTGCACGTTTGCAACAAGGCGTTACGCAAGCGGAGTTGGTGGCGGCGCAAGCCGCATTTGATTCTTCGTTTGTGGCCAGCACGCAGGCGAATATTTCTAACGCGCCGGCGCAGGACATCAATCTGGGTCAAAGCACTGTCCCCATTCCCGTTGACTTCATGAATCAATTTCGTCAGTTCAATTTTTCCAGCGGCATTCAAACGCCCATGGAAACAGGCGGACAGTTCAGCGCCACTGTCGTAAATCAATACACCAAGCTCTATCCAGACAGCGGCTACACGCCTAATCCAGCGTGGATCAACAGCGTGCAACTTGGTCTAACTCAGCCACTTTTGCAGGGTTTTGGAAGCGATGTGAACATGGCGGGCATTCGTATTGCGCGCAACAATGATCGGCGCAGTTTGCAACAGTTGCGCGCCAACTTGCTCATGGTGTGCCGCGATGTGGAGGCCGCCTATTGGCAAGTTGTGCTTGCGCGCCAGCGCGTGGTGGTGGCGCAGTGGCTTGTGAAAGTTGGCACCGAAGTGCGCGACGTGCTTTTCAAGCGGCGCAGTTTTGACGCCACGCTTGCCAACTACGCCGACGCCGTGGCCAAGGTGGAGGACCGCAAGAGCCAAGTGATTCGCGCGCAACGCGAAGTGACCGCGGCTGTGGACAAATTAAAAGTACTGCTGAACGATTCCAATTTTCCAGTTGGCGACGAGACCATGATTGTCCCGACGGATTTCATGGTGGATGAGCCGCTTGCATTTTCATTGAAGGACGCCATTGGCACGGGCGTTGATCAAAGTCCAATCATCACGCAGGCGTTGCTTGGCGTTGATGACGCAAGCATTCGCCAAGTGGTTGCCGACAACGGCCGCTTGCCCTCGCTGAACTTGACGGCGCAGTTGCAATTTCAAGGCATGGACACGCAGAACGGCGACTACAGCCAGGCATGGAGCGAGGTTGGCGCGGCTAATTTCATGAGCTATTTGGTGGGCGCCAATTTCAGTCAACCTATCGGAAACCGCGCTCCAGAAGCCAATTACCGTCGGTCGCGGCTGGAGCGTTCCAAGGCCGTCATCACCTACCGCGCCGCGATTCAGCAGGTGGTGTACTTGGTCAAAGATTCTCTGCGCAACATTGACACGCAATATCGATTGATTGAGCAGACGCGCGCGTTTCGTTTGGCGCAAGCAGAAAATATGCGCGCGCTCATGGTGGATGAGCAAACCATTCCAAGTTTGACGCCGGAGTTTCTCAGTTTGAAATTTCAGCGGCAGAACGAATTGGCCGGCGCCCAAAATCAGGAAATCCTTTCCATGGTTGAGTACAACAACGCCATCGCGTCGCTGTGGATGAACATGGGAACGGGTTTGCAAATGAATCGCATTGAGTTGAATGTGTTTGATCCCGACAATGATGGGTCCGCAAAAAATGCCACGACTATTGCAAAGTAATCACGCGGGAATTGAAGAGGCCGCGGCGCGCATTGAAGCGGGCGGCGTTGTGGCGTTCCCAACCGAGACCGTATACGGACTTGGCGCCAGCACTTTCGCTGTTGACGGTTTGAAATTGATTTATGAAATCAAGGGGCGGCCGTCCGACAATCCGTTGATCGCGCACGTGCTTGACGCCGTGGAGGCGCGCACGCTTGTGTCTGGTTGGGACTTGCGCTGCAGCAGACTGGCCGCAAAATTTTGGCCCGGTCCGCTCACCATGATTTTAAACAAGGCCATTGACGTGCCCGACGAGGCCACCGCGGGTTTGCAAACCATCGCCGTGCGTTCGCCCATGCATCCCGTTGCGCGCGCGTTGTTGTACGCCGTTGATGGACCCATCAGCGCGCCAAGTGCGAATCGTTCGGGACATATTTCGCCCACAACCACCGAGCATGTGATGGCGGATTTTCCGGAGCAAGAAGATTTGTTGGTGCTTGAAGGCGGCCGCGCCAACTTTGGAATTGAAAGCACGGTGCTTGATTTAACAGGTGAAAAGCCTGTGATTCGCAGGCCCGGCTCCATCACGCTGGAGTCACTGGCGCGCGCGTTGGGCGCGGTGGAAGTTGCGCAAGGCATTGGCCAGGGCGTGAGTCCAGGCACGCGGCTGATTCACTACGCGCCAAAAATTCCAACCATGTTGGTGCCGTCCAATCGGTTGGAATCTTTTCTGGCCACGCTGAATGAGCCCGCCGCGGTGCTCACGCTTGACAGCGCGCGCGTGTCGGCGCCGCACATTGGCATTCAAATGCAAACCGATGCGTCCGCATACGCGCACATGTTGTATTCAAAGTTGCGCGAGGCGGAAATTTCGGGGCTGACTCACATTGTCATTGAGGAGCCGCAAGGCCAGGACGGTTTATGGTTCGCCGTGCTTGATCGATTGCGCCGCGCCGCGGCCAGTGTGTAAAAAGTAATTTCATCACTGCATTGGAATTTGCACGCCAAGTTTCACGGCGCATTCCTTGGCAAGTTCATAGCCCGCGTCCGCGTGGCGGAACACGCCCATCATTGGATCGTTGGTGAGCACGCGCTCGAGTTGTTGCGCGGCCAACGGCGTGCCATCGGCAACAACAACTTGGCCCGCGTGCTGGCTGAAACCAATTCCCACTCCGCCGCCGTGATGGAAACTTGTCCAACTAGCGCCGCTTGCAATGTTCACCGCAAAGTTCAGCAGTGGCCAATCGCTCACGGCGTCGGTGCCATCAAGCATGGCTTCTGTCTCGCGATTTGGACTGGCAACACTGCCGCAATCAAGATGGTCGCGGCCAATCACAATTGGGGCTTTTACCTCCCCATTGGCCACCATTTCGTTAAAGCGAAGCCCGGCCTTGGCGCGCTCGCCCAGACCCAGCCAACAAATGCGCGCGGGCAAACCTTGGAACGCCACGCGCTCTTGCGCCATGTGAATCCAACGCGCCAGCGATTTGTCATGCGGAAATAATTTTAACACGGCTTCATCGGTGGCGCGAATGTCGGCGGGATCGCCAGAGAGCGCCACCCAACGGAATGGACCGCGGCCCGTGCAGAATTGCGGACGAATGTACGCGGGAACAAAGCCAGGAAATGCGAACGCGTTGGTCAAGCCGGCATCAAGGGCGCGCTGGCGAATGTTATTGCCGTAATCAAAAACTTTACTGCCGGCATTTTGAAACCCAACCATCAAGCGCACATGCTCTTTCATGCTGGCGCAACTGCGGCGCTGATACTCAACAGGATCGCTCTTGCGAAGTTCGTCCGCCTCAACGCGCGACATGCCTTGCGGGTAATAGCCTTCAAGCGGATCGTGCGCGCTGGTCTGATCGGTCAGCGTCTCTGGAATAATTTTGCGCGTGTGCAGGCGCGCCAGCAAATCAACCGCGTTGGCAAGCACGCCAACGCTTATGGCTTGCTTTGTTTTTTTCAATTCAATGGCGCGGTCGATCGCTTTGTCCAAGTCCGTGAAGATCTCGTCCAAGTAGCGGTCATGCTTGCGTTTTTCAAGCCTTTCCATGCAGATATCCGCAAGCAGGCAGGTGCCTTCATTCATGGTAATAGCGAGCGGTTGCGCGCCGCCCATGCCGCCGCAACCCGCGGTGACATTCAGCGTGCCTTGTAATGTGCCGCCAAAATGTTGGCGCGCGCACTCGGCGTATGTTTCATACGTGCCTTGCAAGATGCCTTGCGTGCCAATGTAAATCCAACTGCCCGCGGTCATTTGTCCATACATCATCAAGCCGCGGCCAGCGAGATCGTCAAAATGTTCTTGCGTGGCCCAGTGCGGCACCAAGTTTGAATTTGCAATCAACACCCGCGGCGCGTTCACTTGCGTGCGAACAATTCCAACAGGCTTGCCGCTTTGCACCAGCAACGTTTCATCAACATCCAGTGATTTCAGCGAGGCGATGATGGCGTCATAGCACTCCCAATTGCGCGCGGCCTGACCGCGGCCGCCGTACACAACCAAATCTTGCGGACGCTCCGCAACTTCGGCGTCAAGGTTGTTCATCAACATGCGCATGGCGGCTTCGGCCGCCCAACTTTTACACACGCGTTGATTGCCGCGCGGCGCGCGAATGGTGCGGGTGGGGGCGTCGACTTTGTTCAGCATGGACATGCGAGCACTTTAGCGCAGGGGAGTGGTTGATTTCTTCTTGCGTATTCAAATTTGTCACATTTGCCGTAAATTGTGGCGAAAACCCCATTTCGCCCAACAGGTTAACTCAACGCTTCGCGGTGTCGGTCACGCAGTAGGAACAATCCCAACACCAAGGTGATAGCGGTGATGGCCATTGGGTAATACAAGCCCGCGAGTGTGTTGTTGAAAGTTGCCACCGCCCACGTTCCAATGAGCGGCACCAATCCACCGAACACGCCATTGCCAATGTGATAGGGCAGTGACATAGATGTGTAGCGGATGCGCGTGGGAAACATTTCAACCAAGAACGCGGCGATGGGTCCATACACCAGCGTTACAAAAAACACTTGCGCAAATATCAATAGCGTTAATGTTGTCGCATCTGGTCCGCCCTCTTGCGTGGCGGCCACAGTCATGGCTTTATAAATTGGAATCCAAAAAATCAGCGCTAGAAAACATCCAAGCATCATGAGTGGCTTGCGACCAACGCGGTCGCTGAGCGCGCCGAACACCACAAAGAATGGAGTGGCCATAAGCAGTGCCACGGCCATGATTTTGTTGGCCAGCACAAAATCAATTTTCAGAACGGTCTGCATGTAGTACAGCGCGTAGAACTGGCCCGTGTACCAGACCACACCTTGGCCCATGGTGGCCGCGAATAGCGCGATCAACACCAACTTTAGGTTTTCGCGGTTGCAAAAACTATCTCGAAGCGGTTGTTTTGAAGCCTTTCCAGAGTTTTTTAATTCCACAAACACCGGTGACTCGTGCAATTTTCTGCGCACGAAATAAGAGAACGCCACCAACGCCAGCGACAATAGAAATGGAATGCGCCAACCCCATGCCGTGAAAGTGGAGTCGCCTAATTGCAAACGGCACAACAGAATCACTCCTAGCGACGCAAACAATCCAAGCGTTGCAGTGGTCTGAATAAATGATGTGTAGAAACCGCGTCGATGAGTTGGCGCGTGCTCGGCCACATAGGTCGCCGCGCCGCCATATTCGCCGCCAAGAGCAAGACCTTGCAAAAGCCGCAGTGCTAAAAGCAAAATAGGTGCCACTACTCCAACTTGGTCATAGGTTGGAAGCGCGCCAATCAGCGTGGTGCTGAAGCCCATGATTAACAGCGTGACTAAGAATGCATGTTTGCGACCCACCAAATCACCGATGCGGCCAAACACGATCGCGCCAAAAGGTCGCACCACAAATCCGGTAGCAAATGTGGCCAGCGTGAACAACAGCGCGGCGGTGGGGTCGGTCTGCGGAAAGAAATTTTTGGCGATGATGGTGGCCAGGCTTCCAAAAATATAAAAGTCGTACCACTCAATCAGCGTGCCCGCGCTGGAGGCGCCAATGACGGTCCAGATCTTTTTTGTTGAGTTGGCGGAGGGGTTGCCAGTTGTGTTTGCGCGGTTTATGCCTCTCATTTCGCTATTCACGCCAACGCCATTCATGCGCCAAAGATAGCGGCATTCACCAACCTTGTTCGAGATATTGTTCGCGCCGCATCAATCGATCAACTTAATAATCGCCGCAAGATCTGGCGCGGGACTGCGATCGCCAGACAACGGCTTCACGTGCGAGCGCACCAACGCGTGCATGGCTTCAACGCCAGCGCCCGAGCGAAGCGGCCGCTGTGCCTCAAGCGCTTGCGTCATCACATACAACTCAATGGCGATCACACTGCGGCATAATTCCACCGAGCGCGCAAGTTGCGTTGCGCTGGTGGGGCCAAACGAGTTGTAATCCTCTATACCGCCGCAGGTGGAAACATTTCCAACACTCGCAGGGTGCGCCAAACTTTGCAACTCGTTGCAACACGCGGCGGCGGTGTACTGCGTAATCATCAGGCCACTTTCAAGACCGGGACTTGTTGCAAGGTGCGGCTGTACGCGATTCACTGTGTCGTGTCCAGACAGCACCCAGAATGTTCTGCGCTCACTAATGCCCGCAATGTGGCAAAGCGCGATCTTGGCTTGATCCATTGCAAGCGCCAGTGGCATGCCGTGAAAATTTCCGCCGCTCACAATTTCGAAAGCTCCGGAATCATCAACAAAAACAAGCGGATTGTCGGTCACGGCGCCAAGCTCGCGCTCCACAACAAGCCGCGCACTGTCCAGTTGATCAAACGCCGCGCCAATCACTTGCGCCGCACAGCGAAGGCCGTATGGATCTTGCACGCGCGGATCATTGTCCTTGTGCGAGGCTGGAATATTGGAGCCCGCAAGAAGTCCGCGCAAGGCGGCGGCCACAGTAATTTGCCCAGGCTGATTGCGCGCAATATGAATGCGCTCATCAAGCGGAGAGTGGCTGGCCAGGCACGCGTCCATGCTCATGGCGGCGGCGTTGATGGTGGCGCCACGCAGTGTGTCGATCTCCTCAAATGCAAGCGCGGCGCGCGAGGCCATAAGGTGCGTGCCGTTGAGAAGCGCGAGTCCTTCCTTGGCTTCAAGTTGAAGCGGTTGCAAGTTGGCGGCTTTCAACGCGGCGTTGGCGCTGATTGTTTTGCCCGCAACAATCACATCGCCTTCGCCAAGTAGTGAAAGCATGGCGTGCGCAAGCGGCGCCAAATCACCGCTGGCGCCAACACTGCCAATTTCTGGAACAACCGGCGTGATGTCGTGCGCCAGCATGTGCAGAATGCGCTCGACCACTTCCACGCGCACGCCGCTGTGGCCGCGGCACAAACTTGCCGCAAGAATAAACAGCATGCCGCGTACAACATCGGTTGGAAGCGGCTTGCCCACGCCAGCCGCGTGCGAGCGAACAATATTGTGTTGCAGTTGGCGCAGTTGATCCGTGGGCACGCGCACGTGAGCCAGCGAACCAAAGCCCGTGTTAATTCCGTACACGGCGGTGTTGCCGGCGGCGACTTTATTCACGGCTTCGCGCGCGCGCAAAAGATTCGCGCGGCCAGTTGCGCCAATCTGTGCGACGCGGCCAAGGCGCGCCACTTGGTGAACCATGCGTATGGTGAGCGGCTCGCCGTTGAGTTGGATGGGTTGCGTGTGTGGCATGCGCAAAAGATAGCGGGTTCCCGAGTTGCCGCCACGGACATCCGCTTGCATGATGCGCTTGCGAAAACCGCAATTAGAATACGCAAGCAGTGAACGCACAAAGACAGCAAAACCATACACTTTGTTCTGCACGCAATGGACCCATCAATGCAAGAAGCCTCTGAAACCAATCATTCAACCGCGCCACAAATCACCGCGCCCGCCGCCGAATCCAGCGTTCTCCGCACAGTGGTGCTCTGCATTGTCATCATCATCGTGGCGCTTGTAGGCGTGTTCGCCTCGCGATTTTGCGTGTCGCCGCGCGGCGCCGCCTCGCCCGCGCTGTTGGTGGCAACGCAACCCATGCTGGCAATCGCCGCGGTTCTTGTGGCCATGATCATCGCGCTATTGATCACGCTTACGCTGGCCAAACCTATCAACGCGGTCGTGTCGCTCTTTGCGTTGGGTTGCGCCTTCGCCGCATACGCCATGCAAACCGGCACCATCAGCGACTTTGTTTTTCTTGGCGCAAACATGAAACTTGCCGCCGCCGAAACAATTGTGTGGGGCGTGTTCATAATGCTCGCGGCCATGATCACATTCCGAGTGGGCGGCGCTCTTGTTGACGTGCCAGCGCATGATCGCGATGGAACATTCGCTGGCGAAATTTTTCACAAGCGCGCCATGCTGTCGCTGTTGGCGGGTCTTGCCGCAATTCCTATTCTTCTTTTCACCATGGTCGGCGCCAGCAAAGGGCAGGCGATTGGCGCGTGCGCCATCGCAGGCGTGATCACCGCCGTGATTGGTCGAATGATCGCCCCGCGCGCGCAACCAATACTGTTGTTCGCCATGCCCGCGCTTGTGATTGGCGTGGCGCAACTGGTTTTGGCTTTCACTGGCGCCGCAGTTTCACCTGATATTGCGTTTGTCAACGGCACGCTTTCGCCCATTCGTGTGCCCATGCCCATGGACATTGCCGCGGGTTCTTTGCTTGGCGTGGCGATTGGTTTGGGTTGGTCTAAAGGCTTGGTGAAACCCCAGCCTTCGTCCATGCAAGATTAAACAGCGCCACTGTTGCGCCGACACAATCCGCGCGGTCCGAAAGTATTTGCTTTTGTTTGCGGCAACTTTCTTCGCACGCAACTCCCAATACTATTTGCGCCGCCGCTACACTCGCCTCACTATGTCCCTTATTGTCACCGGAACCATCGGAATTGACACGCTCCACACACCAATCGGCAGTGCCGAAAAAGTGCTTGGTGGTTCGTGCAGTTATTTTGCCGCCGCCGCAAGTTTTCTTTCGCCAGTTCGTCTTGTCGGCGTGGTGGGTGGCGATTGGCCCGCGCATCACGAAAAAGTATTGCGCGGATTTCCAAACATTTGCACCAAAGGTTTGCAGAAGCGCGCCGCCAGCAAAACATTTGCATGGGGCGGGCGCTACTTGGACAACATGAATCAGCGCGAGACACTTTTCACCGAACTTGGCGTGCTTGAAGAGGCGCCGCCAAAAGTTCCAATGGAGTATCAAGATTCAAAATTTGTTTTCTTGGGCAACACGCATCCCGCGGTTCAAATCGATTTGCTTTCGCAATTTCCACACCGCGAATTGGCCGTGTGCGACACCATGGATTTGTGGATCAACATCGCGCGCCCTGAATTACTACTGCTTTTACAGCAAGTGGACGGCGTGGTGCTGAATGATCAAGAGGCCGCGCAATTGACCGATCACCGCAACGCTGTCACCGCGGGCAAGGCAATTCTTGACATGGGTCCGCAATTTGTGGTTGTGAAAAAGGGCGAGCATGGCGCCGTGTTGGTGCACCGCGATGGCGTCGCGGTGTTGCCCGCGTTTCCCGCCGACGCCAAGCATGTGATTGATCCCACTGGCGCGGGCGATAGTTTCGCCGGCGGCATGATGGCGCACATCGCGGCGACTGGCAGTGGCGATCTTGAAGTTGTGCAAGAGGGTTTGTCGTGGGGAACCGTCATGGCAAGTTTCACTATTGAGGCCTTTGGTCTTGATCGGCTTGCCAAGTTGGACAGAAATCAAATTAACGCGCGCATGGAGCAATTCCGAAAAGCCGCAAAAGTGGGTTGATGATGAGTGCTACATCGCCACGCCTTACGAAAATGTTGGGCGGCGCGCGCGTTGCGTTGGCGTTTACTTTCGCGGCAACTTCCGCCGCGGTTGGCGTGTTGGCGCTTGCATTATCCGCGCGCGCGACTCTCGCCGCGGCTTCGCCCTCGGCAATTCAAACGCCCACCGGAACAGCGCAAACTGAGACGGTGAAAAATCCTTGGGGCAACTCAGGGGGCAAATTCAAGGACTTGCCCAACGCCGAAAAAGTGGAGGAACTTGCGGCAATTCTGACAGAAATT
>CALFOZ010000079.1 GCA_937919205.1 uncultured Planctomycetia bacterium | reverse complement strand
GGTGAGCGAGAGTGGCGGCGACCGAAGAATTGTTGTTCTGTATATGGAGGTTAAATCCTATGCAAATGGATCCATTTCAATTCCACAAATTAAAAGCAACCAAGTTTTGGGCCGCCTTGGAATGGGAACAGTTGCGGGCCTAGGCGCGCGTTGACGCGTGGCGCAAAGCGCCTTGCAGATTCATGCGTAGAAAATACTCGCCCAGAAATTGGTCCACGTGTTGCGCGGAAACATCCGCGGCGGCGGCCTTGGCATGCAGACAATTTTTATATTCTTGAATTGCTTTCTTGAGCGCGTGTTCATACGCACTGCTTTCGCGCGCGCCGCTGGCCAGAATTGCGCCGCATAGTTTGTTCAGCACATCGCATTCTTCTTGCAAGCGCGCTTGAACGCGATCAATGAATCGCAGTGCATCCGTAGCGTTGCTTGATTGAAGTCCGCCATGCGTAAGCCATAGATGAGTTGGCGCGGCATCGCGCAGGCATTGCAGACTGTGCTTCCACGCAAGCGGGTCAAACTCTGGTGGCGGAGTTGGAATGGAAATGAAATCGCTGTTGGGAACGGCAATGCCAAGCGCGTCGCCCACAAACACGTGGCGTTGATCTTCGTGGGTAAGCAACCACGCGTGGTGATGGCGCGCATGACCAGGAGTTTCAATGGCGTGAAATTCAAGACCCGCCGCGGAAATACTTTGGCCGTCCACAACAGCAAGCGCCTGCGATTCTGGCGTTGGCCAAAGATCGCCGTAGAAGCGCTCATACATTTCGCCATGCACCCGGCGACTACTTGCGATCAACTTTGCTGGATCAATTAAATGCGGCACACCAAATGAATGGACCCACACACGCGAATCTCCCGCCGCAAAATGTCCCGCCGCGCCCGCGTGATCCAAATGAATATGCGTGAGCAACAAGTCCATAATTTGAGTTGGGTGAACGCCGCGTTGCTCAAGTTGACTGACAAGCTCTGGCCAAGTGGTCGCCGTGCCCGATTCAACAAGGGCGAATCCCGCCGGTCCTTCAATAAGAAATACGTTTGCGGCGCCCTGCAGATTTAAATATCCAACATCAATGGCTTGAATTTGGAATGTCATTGTGTGGCGATGGGAATTGAATTCATGTCAACAAGTAATGCCGAGCGAGTTGGGCAAATTGCGCGGTTTGCTCCGCGGCCCACGCGCGGTCGTGGCCAAGTTCTTCGGCCAATAATTGCGCCACATCCGCGGAACATTCCAGCGCGGCCTTGGCATCAAGCAACAACGAACGCGTGCGACGCGAAAGAATATCTTCAAGCGTGCGCGCTTGCTCCATGCGCGCGGCCCACGCCACCACCACCATGCTGTACGGAAGCCGCGGGTGCAACGGCGCGGCAAGATTTGGTTGCGTCTTCATCAGCGACGCAAGCGCGTCGGCGTCGCTGCCGTAGCAGCGCAGCCACTCTGGATGTTGCGCGAATGCGTTGGGATTTTGTGAGGCGCCATGCACCAGTAATTTTTCGGTTTGACATGGCGCTGCGGCAAGCCCCCCCGCTTTTATTGCGGCGTTGACTGCATCCTCCGCCATCTTGCGATAGGTGGTCCACTTGCCACCCATCACGCTGATCATTCCGCTGGCGCTGGTTTGCACAACATGTTCGCGGCTTACTTTTTTGCTGGCTCCACCATCGGTTCCACCGGCGTGCACCAATGGTCGCTGGCCCGCGAACACGCTCAACACATCGGCGCGAGTTGGCTCGCGTTGCAAATAGCGCGAGGCGTTGCGCAGAATAAAACCAATTTCCTCATCCAATGGTTTTGGCTCAATTTCAGCCACTTTCATGGGGGTATCCGTGGTTCCCACGATCACGCGGTCGTGCCATGGAATCACAAACAACACGCGTCCGTCATCGGTGTGGGGAACCATAATGGCGGTGTCGCCCGCGAGAAAAGATTTTGGCAACACCAAATGCACGCCCTGCGCCGGCTCAATCATGGCCGTGGCTTTGGGGTCATCCATGCGGCGAATGCTGTCGGCAAAAATACCGGTGGCGTTCACAACAACTTTGGCGCGGATGTAAATGTCTTGCTGTGTTTCTTCGCAACGACACATGGCGCCACTGGTGCGGGCGCCGTCATGCACGATTTGCGTGACCGACACGCGGTTGGCCGCAACGGCTCCAAACTGCTGCGCGGTTTGCAGCAAGTTCACCGCCAGGCGCGCGTCGTCAAATTGGCCGTCGTAGTACTCAATGCCGCCTTGCAAATCCTCGCGCTGTACATTGGGAATTTTCTCAATGGTCTGCGCCGCTGAAAGCGTGCTACTTGATTTTAAATTTAATTTGCCGGCCAGCGCGTCGTACAACTTCAAACCAGTTCCATAGAACGGGCCCTCCCACCAGGTGTAACGCG
>CALFOZ010000078.1 GCA_937919205.1 uncultured Planctomycetia bacterium | reverse complement strand
TCAACAAATGGCTGCGCCAACCAATCCACTTTCTTCCAATGATCTTGACGCGCCTCTGGCAGAGACACGCGACGAGAATTTCAAAGCAGCCTCTGCCCCAACATTGGATGAGCCTGACAACGGCCATCCCAAGGAGAATTGATATGAAGACTCGATATGCACAATCACTCTTGGCGGCCATCGCGGCCGCGGCGCTTTGGACCACTCCTGTTTTGGCCCAGCACAGTCATGACGAAGCGGCAACTCCCGCGGCAAAACACGATGACTCGCATTCGCATGGCGAGATGAAACCAGCGGACAATTTCGCCGCCGCAATTCGCGAAATTGGCGAGCGAATGATCGCGCTTAAATTACTGATCGATCAAGACAAACTTGATGACGCTCATGTTCAATCCGACGCGATCGGCGCGCTTGCAAAATCACTCGGGGCCCTGTCGCTCAAACCTGGTTCAGGCGTCGACAAAGCCCAAGTAAAAAATACGAACAAGGCTGGCAAGGCGCTCGCCGAATGTTCGGATGCTTTGCATAACGCGGTTGAAAATCACGATTCGAAAAATGCAAAGAAAGCCTTTGAGCAAATGAGTCTTCAGTTCGAAGTGTTCTTGGCGCTTGCGCCTGCAAAGTTCTTCTGCCCAATGCACTGCGAAGGCGCCAAGACATATGACAAACCAGGCGAGTGTCCGGTCTGCCACATGGCGCTTAAGAAGATCACCAGCGACAAGTTCAGCGTTGATGTGAAACCCATCGGCGGAAAAATCGAAGCGGGCACGCCGGCACATTTTCTCTTCACGCTCAAGGATCCCACTGGCTTGCCCGTGAAGTCCGTCGAGATTGTCCATGAAAAGCCGCTGCACTTGTTGATGGTGAGCAAGGATCTCTCTTGGTACGCGCATGAACACCCGGTTCTTCAGCCCGACGGAACCTTCACATTTACGTTTACGTTTCCTGCGGGCGGCGAGTACACGCTCTTCAATGACTTCACCCCAAAGAATGTTGGCATGCAAGTGGTGCCGGTAACGATCACGGTCGAGGGCGCGACCAAACCCATGATGCCGCTGATAGTTGATGGTGACAAACCGAAAACAATTGATGGGTACTCCGTATCACTGGACACAGGCGGTCCCATCAAGACCGGTGTTGCAACCCACATGGCATACACCATCACCAAAGATGGCAAGCCCGTCGACAACTTGCAGCCATACCTTGGCGCGATGGGTCACTTGGTCATCATCAGCCAGGACATGAAGGAGTTTGTGCACAGCCATCCGCATGAGGGCGGCGAGCATGACGGCGCGGCGGTGAAATCCGGTGGACCTCGCGTGGACTTCGAGGCTCACTTCAAAACTGCTGGCGTCTACAAGGGCTGGGCGCAGTTCAATGTGGGAACCAAAGAGAGCGAGAAAATAATCACCGTGCCATTCACGCTGACCGTGGTCAAAGGCAATGATGAAGAGCATGCGAACGGTCCCGCCAAGGTGAGTCATGACAAAGTTGTTGATAGTCACAACAACGAAATGCCCGCAGGCGTGGGCGCGGATGAGGAATCGAAGTTGTATCTGGTGCCTGGCGGCATTTATACGCAGGCCGATATCGACGCCAACGGCGCAATCACCGCCAATGCTAGATACAAGGGCAAAATGGCGAAGCATGATGCCATGCCCAAGAGTGGAGACTTGACCTGTCCAATCACGATGACCAAGGCCAACCCAAATTTCACGTGGATGGTCGCGGGCAAGACATATGCGTTCTGCTGTCCGCCGTGCATTGATGAGTTCGTCCAAATGGCCAAGACCAATCCAAGTGCGATTAAAAACCCGGAAGAATATCGCAAGCAATAAAGAGTGAATCAAACCCGCGAAGGAACTGCCATGACACCCAACATAAAAAACTTTTTTAATATTTTTTGGCGCGCTATGTATGGCTACAGCCTTCGTGCGTTTGATACATGCCGCATGTGTGTGATGACGGCAACACCGTGCGCCATTATTGCTTTAACGGTGTTCTTTGTTGGCGGTTGCGCCACGAACACATTTGAACAACCCGCGTCGCTTGGTGCGGACTTGCAGAGTCGCGCGGGAGTGGCGCCAGGATGGACGCAACCTGACGCGAAGGTGATTGACGCGCAGGCGTTGTATGCCGCCGCCGCGGTTGCACTGCCAAATCCGCTAAATGAAGTGGACGCGGTGGCGATTGCGCTTGATGCAAGTCCCACGATTGCGAAAATGATTTCGCAAACCAACGCACTGCGCGCGGAGGCGATTGATATTTCAACGCCGTCGAATCCTGTGTTGAACTTCACTTCCGGCGTGCCGCTGGATTCCATGAGCACGGTTCCCATTTTCGCCATGCTTATGTTTCAAATTGATGAACTGTGGAAGCAACCACTACGCAGCGAGGCGGCGCGTGAGAATTATCAAGCGGCGTTGCTGTCGCTGGGTGCCAGCGCGGTTGCGCTTGCGGTTGAGACGCGCGTGGCATGGCACGAGGTGGCTATGCGCAACGAGGAGCGCAACTTGGCGCAAAACGATTTGCAAATCACGGAGAATTTGCTGGCGATTGCGCGCGAGCGTTTCGCGGTTGGAGAATCGACCGGCGACGCCGTTGCAAAGTCGCAAGTGGAGTTCACCGACGCGCATCATCGCTTGACGCAGGCGCGCGAAATGCTGTCGTCGGCGCAGTTGTCGCTGATGTCACTGCTTGGCCGCGCGCAGGCGTCCACGGATTGGCGAACAGGCGCGCCTGATTCTTCATCCGCGTTCGCAATCCATGCGCCCATTGCCGATGAGCAAAAATTGCTCGCGACATTGGCGGACAGTCGACTTGATGTGCGCGCGGCGCAAGCGCAGGCGAGCGCGGCCAAGAGCAAAGTTGAACTTGCGCGCCGCAGTCGCTCCAACAAACTTAACGTGGGCGCGGGATTTGACCGCGACATGCAAGGCGATCAAACGGCCGTATTCAGCGCCAATGTGGAGCTTCCCATTTTTAACAATGGCGCGGCGCGCATTGACAAAGCGGAGGCGGAATTGCAAACCGCAAACATAGAAGCGGAGCGCGTGCGCCAAGGGGCCATTATTGAATTGCGCGCCGCCATGGTGAAAGCCTTGGCCGTGCAAGAGAAGCGCGACATCAGCGCGGAAAATTCGCTGACGCCGCTGGCGCAAATGTACAAGCGCGCGCAACTTTCCGCGGATGTTGGCGAAGGCTCGCGCCGCGACGCCATTGACGCGCAACACGCCTTGAACCACGCCAAGTTGGAGTTGAATGATTTGGAGCGGCAACGCCGCGGCGCGCGACTTGCGCTGGCCAAAGCCGCGGGATTTCTTCCAGCGGAGGTAATGCCATGACTTCAAGTATTCCCCTGCCCAGCGTTCACATTGGAACACGCGTGGTGTTGCCGGTGGTGATTGTGCTGAGCGCGCTTGCAATTCTTGCGTGGTCAAGTTGGCGCGCATGGGCGCCGCTGACAACGGTGCGCGCGGTGCCTGTGATTATTCGTGCGGCGGCGGTTTCCGCAAGCATGGACATGAACGCGGCGCCAACTTCAACGCCGCGCGGCGCGGTTGTGCAGGCGCCGGGTTGGGTGGAGCCATCGCCATTTCCAATCGCGGCGTCGGCGCTGATAAGCGGAGTGGTGCGCGAAGTGTTGGTGCTAGAGGGCGACCATGTTGAGAAAGATCAGGTGGTGGCGCGATTGATCAACGACCAGGCGAGCATTGCTCTGCGTGGCCGTGAGGCGGATGTGAAAATAAAATCCGCGGAACTTGCCATGTTGCAAGATGAGCTTGCGCGCAAGCAAAAATTGGTGGCTGGTGGCGGCGTCAGCGAAGGCGAGGTTGCGCGTCTTGCCATTAAGGTGCTAGGCGCCAAGGCCGTGGTGGATCAAGCGAATGCGGCGCGCGAAGAAGCCGAACTTACTTTGGCTCGCGCGGAAGTTCGTGCGCCTGTTGCGGGCGTTGTCATGGCGCGTCTGGCCGCGCCTGGCTCACTTGTTGGCATGGACGCATCAACCGCGGCGGTTGCGCAATTGTTTGATCCCAACAACTTGCAGGTGCGAACCGATGTTCCACTTGCCGACGCGGGAAAGTTGCGCGTGGGTCAACAAGCCCTTGTTCAATTTGATTCCTTGCCTGGGCAAACAGTACGCGGCCGCGTATTGCGACTTGTGCAGCAAGCAGACATCGCAAAGAACACACTGCAAGCCAAAGTGTTGCTGGAAAATCCGCCGCCAGGTTTGGTGCCGGACATGTTGGCAAGAGTTCGTATTTTCTTGGACAGCGCGCCCGCGCCAACTTCTGCGGCAAGCGCGGCGCAAGGCGCGCATGCAACAGACATCGCAAATGACGCCGCACATTCCTTGGCAACCAATAGCGCTGGAAATGCAAATGGCGGCGCAACGCACAACATGGACGCTGGAATGAATTCGGGCGCCACCAGTCGAACCGAAATCGCGGCGCCAGAAAGTGTGTTGGCGCAAACCGTGGCGCAGGCCAATGGCACGCGCACCGGAACTGTGCGCGTGGTTGTGGATGTGCGCGACGGAGTGGGCCGCATTGAGTCGCGTGAAGTTGTATGCGCCGCGCCGGTGAGTGAATGGACCGCGGTATTGAGTGGTCTTCGCCCTGGTGATTTTGTGGTGTTGCCAAGTTCACCCGCCACACGCGATGGGCAAATGGTTCGCATGGAAGATGCGGCTGCAACAACAGAAGCAAGCGACGCAACAAGTGACAACGCATCAATGTCCAGTGACAACGCTGATGCATCCAAGATGGCCGCGCAGAAAGATCCACATGCAAACCACTGATGCAACTCTTGCTTTCAACGGAGCCCCACATGCAAACCACTAACTCAACTCTTGCTTTCAACGGAGTCCCACATGCAAACCACTAACGCTTCAACAGGCACGCATGGCCAGCGCGACATTATTGTCTGCAGCAATCTTGAGAAACATTATTCGCGCGGCGGCGAAACCGTGCGCGTGCTTGAATCCATCAACCTGACGCTGGCGCGCGGCGCCTTTGTGGCGTTGATGGGTCCGTCGGGCTCCGGCAAGACCACGCTGCTGAATTTATTCGCGGGCATTGATCGACCAACGGCAGGCGCGTTGCGTGTGGATGGTCAAGACCTGACGCAACTTTCGCGCGCGCAACTTGCGCAGTGGCGCGCCACAAGCGTGGGATATGTTTTTCAGTTGTATCACTTGGTGCCGGTGCTTACGGCTTATGAAAATGTGGAATTGCCCTTGTATTTGCATGAACTTTCGCGCGCCCAACGACATGAGCGTGTTAGCGAGGCCCTTGAAGCCGTGGGTATCTCAGATCGGCACGCGCATTATCCGCGTCAGCTTTCTGGAGGACAAGAACAGCGCGTGGCTATTGCGCGCGCCATTGTCACGCGACCCGCGTTGTTGTTGGCGGACGAACCCACCGGCGATCTTGACCGCGTTGCGGCCGCAAGCATTATGCAATTGCTGTCCAAGTTGCACAGCGAGCGCGGTCAAACCATTGTCATGGTGACGCATGACCCATCCACCGCCACGCACGCGCAACGCTTGGTGCGCCTAGACAAGGGCCAACTTGTGGAAGATGTGGCGGTGCGATCATGAGGCACTTGCACAATGCGCCGCGTGTCGCACCCAACGCTACAACGTCAAAACGCTTTCGCACCGCAAGGAGCCGCGTATGAGTCGCGCGCAATCCATCATGGGCATGTCCACGTTGGCGTGGCGCGGCATGCGCCGTCGTCCAACCCGCAGCGCGCTGGTGTTGGCGGGAGTTGCGGTGGCGGTATTTTTATTCTGCACCGTGGACGCCATGCGCAGTGGCGTTGAGCGCGCCACGCAACAATCCGCGGGTGAGACCGCGCTGATTGTCTACCGACAAAATAGATTTTGCCCATTCACCAGCCAATTGCCACAGTCGTACGAGAGCGCCATCGCAAAAATTCCAGGCGTGACCAGCGTGACGCCAGTGAAGATTGTTGTTTCAAACTGCCGCGCCTCGCTTGATGTGGTGACATTTCGCGGAGTGCCACCGCAGGAATTTGCCGCCACCCACAGCGGCAGCGCCAGCGCGCAAGACATGCAAAGTTGGTTAAGCCGCGGCGACAGCGCTTTGATTGGTCGTGAGTTAGCGCAACGGCGGCGCTTGAAAGCCGGCGACAGATTCACGGCCGCGGGCGTGGACGCGTTTGTCGCAGGAATTATTGAAAGCGATTTGCCACAAGACCAAAGCAGTGCGTTTGTGCATCTTTCTTTTTTGCAAGAGCAAGCCAAGCGAGGCGGAACCGGCGGCGTGGTGACGCAATTTGATGTGCGCGTGAGCGACCCCGCGCAAATGGACTCGGTTGCGCAGGCTATTGATGAACGCTTTGCCAAGGATCAATCGCCAACCACAACGCGCGCCGAGACCGCGCATGTTGCGCGCGCCGCCACGGATGTGATTGTGTTGGTTGGCTTCGCGCAGGCGCTTGGAATTGCGGCGCTGGTCGCGGTGTTCGCGCTTGTGGCCAACGCAATCGTGTTGTCCATGCGCAGCCGCGAAAAAGAAATCAGCGTGCTGCAAACGCTTGGTTTTGGCGGCGTTCACTTGGCGGCTCTTGTGTTGTTGGAGGCCCTCATGCTTGGCACGGTTGGTGGCGTGATTGGCGCGGGCGCTTCATACGCGGTGGTTTCATTGGCGCGCACCGCCATGACCATGGAGGGCGTGTCGATCGCCATTCCGCCGTCGCTTGGAATTGCCTTGACAGGCGTCGCCATTGCGATCGTGTTGAGTTTGCTTGCGGGAATTGTTCCCGCCATCATCGCCGCGCGTCAAACTATTGTCGCGGGGTTGCGTTCATGAACTATAAATTCCATAGCGCCGCTATTGATCGCATCGCGTCTTCTCAAAAATGTGTTGCGGGGTTGCGCTCATGAAATTTCTTCCACTGCATTACGCCGCGCGCAACATTGGACGCAGTCCACTGCGCTTGGCGCTTACCGCGGGAGGTGGCGCGATTGTTGTGTTCTTGGTGGTCAGCGCCGTAGCCAGCGTGCGCGCGCTTGATCGCGGCATTCGCGCCAGTGGAACCGCGGGCAATGTCATGTTGCTTGGCGCGGGCAGTGAAGAGAGCGTGGAGCGCAGTGAAATTTCCGCGAGCACGCCCGGAGTTCTTGCCGCAAGTATTCGCGGAATGAAATCGCTAGGTGGCGCCGCGTTTATTTCGCCCGAGCTTCATGTTCCACTTCCCTTGCGCCGCGCGGATCAACCCGCGCCCGTTGGCAACGCGCGCGACTTGGTCATGGTGCGCGGCGTTGAACCCAGTGCGTTCATGGTTCATCCGCAAGCGCGGCTTTCTGTTGGGCGCCTTCCAGAAATTGGTCACGCGGAGGCGCTGGTTGGAAGATCACTTGCAGCGCGGCTAGATATTTTCAACAACAATTTTGCAGGCGAACCGTTGAACGTGAATTCGCTAGCCGCAACTCCTGGAACCTCTGATTATTTCGCCAAACATAATTCAAACCCGCCCACTGCTACAGAAATTTTAATTGACGACATTCCATTCACCGTCACTGGAATTATTGACGCGCCAGGCGTTGCCATTGATGGCGAGGCATGGACGCCCATCAGCGACTTGCTGGTGCTGACCAAGCGTCAAACAATTTCGGTCGCGGTCATTTCGCTGGACAGCGGCGACATTGGCGATATTGAAATGTTCGCGGCGCAACGGCCCGACTTGGAACTAGCGGCAATTGATGAACCCGCGTATTACGCTGGTCTTGCGAAGTTTTTTCGGCCCGTGCAAATTCTTATCGCCGTCAGCGCGCTCATTGTGGCGCTGGGCGCCATGCTTGGCGGACTCAATGCACTTGATGCCGCGTTCGCCTCGCGCTCTCGCGAAATTGCCATGCTGCAAGTGCTTGGATATTCACGCGCCGCCGTGGTTGCGAACTTGATCCAAGAATCCATGATCACCGTGGCCACCGGCGCCATTCCCGCGCTCATTGTTGCCGCGTTGCTGCTTGATGGCCTTGGCGTTCGATTCTCAATGGGAATTTTTTCTCTGCAAGTGGATGCCGCGTGCGTGGCCAGTGGTCTTGCCGCCGGCTTGTTGCTTGGATTAATTGGAAGTGTGCCGCCAACTCTTCGTTGTCTTCGCGCCGACATTCCGTCGGCGTTGAAATCTGATCTTGTGTAAAATTTTTTAGGAGACTGCATTATGAAATCACTTCTCACACACAGTATTTTGGCCATCACCACCGCTCTTGCAATCATTGCGCCCATGGCATGCGATCAAAGCGCGCCTACGCCGAACAAGAACGCCACGAACTCCACGAACGCCGCGCTGCCGAAAGATTTATTCATCACGCAAGAACCAGCGGGCGCGCTTGGTGTGTTGAAAGTTCGACAAAGCGCCAAGGCGGGCGACCATGTCACCATGATCGGCCGCATTGGTGGATCCGAAAATCCATTCGTGAGCAACCGCGCCGTGTTCACCATGGTGGACGCATCCGTAAAGACCTGTCTTGAA
>CALFOZ010000077.1 GCA_937919205.1 uncultured Planctomycetia bacterium | reverse complement strand
TCTTTTTCCAGCGTCGCAATTTGATCTTCAAACAACAAGTGGCTTTCCCACAACAGGCGGCCAATCAGCGTGCTCTTTCCGTCATCCACACTGCCGCAGGTGATAAAGCGCAGCAAGCCAATTTCGCGCTGGTGATCCAGAAATTTTTCCAGTGATTGAATAGTTGCGGCGCCATTGACGGGCGTGCCAATCTTTTTGCTTGTTGATTTGCGCGGCATCAGAAATATCCCTCATGCTTTTTCTTTTCCATGCTTGCCGCGGCATCTGAGTCAATGGCGCGGCCTTGTCGCTCACTGGTGCGCGCCTGCAATAACTCCACCATGATGTCTTGCAAAGTGGTGGCGCTTGATTCAATCGCGCCACTTAACGGGTAGCAACCAAGCGTTCTAAAGCGAACGCGCTTGCGCATAATTTCCTCGCCAGGCAGCACGCGCATACGATCGTCATCCACCATGATCAGCAACCCATCGCGCTCCACCACTGGACGAACCTTTGCAAAATAAAGAGGCACCACCGGAATGCCCTCGCGCAAAATATATTCCCACACATCAAGCTCCGTCCAATTGCTCAGCGGAAACACGCGAATACTTTCGCCCTTGGCTTTGCCCGCGTTGTACAAATTCCACACCTCCGGGCGCTGGTTCTTCGGGTCCCATCGATGCGTATTGGTGCGAAAAGAAAATATCCGCTCCTTGGCGCGGCTCTTCTCCTCGTCACGGCGCGCGCCACCAAAGGCCAGATCAAATTTGTGCAGATCAAGCGCCTGCTTCAAGCCCTCCGTCTTGGTGATGTGCGTGTGCAGTTGCGAGCCGTGGTCAAACGGATTGATGTCGCGCTCAATGGCCTCTGGATTCACATGCACAATTAAGCGCATTCCGCTTTGTTTGGCGATGAACTCGCGCATCAAATACATCTCTTGAAATTTCCAGCGCGTGTCCACGTGCATCAGCGGAAATGGCGGGGGCGCTGGGTAAAAAGCCTTGCGTGCCAAGTGCACCATCACCGAACTGTCCTTGCCAACGGAATACAACATGACCGGATTTTCACTTTCGGCAACGGCCTCGCGAAGAATGTGAATGCTCTCAGCCTCCAACCGATCCAGATGGCTTTGTTGAGCGTTTGCATTGCGCGCAAGTGGTGTGGGTTGATCAACATTCAACACGGGCTGAAAACAAATCATGTCCATGTGCACTTCATCAATCGCGCCACACATGCGCGCCAGTGCAACTAAGTTGCCCGACGGAAATAACGCGATGGGTTTTGCCACGTGCGCTTGCAACTTTCGTAGCGCGTCTTCAATATCCGCGCATGTAGGAGCGGTGCTCGCACCCAACTTTGCATTGCTCTTACTTGACGGAGACGATTTATTTTTTGGCGCGGCAATTTGCACGGACTCTGATTTTTTTTTCAAAGCGACGCTATTCGCTGTTGATGCGGCGCTTGTGATGCTGGAAGCAAAAGGCACCCAAAAATTGGCGCCACGCGCATCATGGGCCACCAAACAATGGGCGCCCGTGGGCAGTGTGTGTAGTTGCGCAAACAACACTAATCGCCGCTTGCCGCGCGCCTCATTCAACAACCAATCAAGCAGCACGCGGTTTGCGGCGCGGCCTTGTTCGTCGCGCAACGTATCGGGGCTCAGCGCATCGGGCAGAATGGAAAGTTCCTGCAGGCGCCGCTCCGCCGTGCGTTTGGTATCGCAAAGCCCAAGCGCTTTCAAATGCGCAAATGCCGTGTCCGTGTCCCACGCCTTTGGCGCGTCAAGACCGTGTAATTGTGCTTTGGAAGATGTGGACATATTGAATAGTTGGGGTTCAATGGACTTGTGTCGCAATATGCTATTTGTACATAAATATCTGTTAAAAATGTCAAAAAGATTACTTTTTATTAGTAAATATGTTAAATTGCAGTTATGCGACAAGCGGCCTTGGACATCAAATTGGCTAGTGCCGCTTGTGAAATAGCTCGAAACGCTGGCAAAGCCATTTTGGAGGTGTATGCCCACGCCGACACCGTTGCGGGGAAAAATATTCAGCATAAGGCTGATTCCAGTCCACTGACCGAGGCGGATTTGCGCGCGCACCACGTGATTGCGCGGGCACTGCAATTGCTTACGCCGAACATTGCCATTGTGTCCGAAGAGGATGACGTATCCCACGCGCACCGAACCGCGCGCGGCGAGTTTTGGATTATTGATCCGCTTGATGGCACAAAGGAATTCATCGCGCGCAATGGACAGTTCACTGTGAACATTGCGTTGGTGCGCCAGGGCGCGCCGGTTCTTGGCGTGGTGTACGCGCCAGTGCTTGACGAATTATTTTGGAGTGAGCCAGACATGAACTCCAACGCGGGAAGCAGTGCGAATGTAAATATGCGCGCTCTGTCGCACATTCAAAATCAAACACATGTCATTCGGGTTTCAACACCCCAGCAGCAATTGGGAAAGCCAGTGCGCGTGTTGGCCAGTCGCAACCACATGAATGAACAAACACAGGAATTTATTCGCGCGCTGGGCGCGCATGAACTTGTGCAAGCTGGCAGTTCGCTTAAATTTTGCCGCATTGCCCAAGGTCTGGCAGATTGCTATCCGCGTCTTGGACCAACTTGCGAGTGGGACACCGCCGCCGCGCAAGCCGTGCTTGAAGCCGCCGGCGGATTTGTTCGCACGCTGAACGGCGAGCGCTTGCTGTATGGAAAATCCCAAGTGCTCAACCCAAGTTTTGTTGCCAGCGCATGGCCCATTGACTTGCCGGGTGTGGCCACATGATTGACGCCCCATTCGCTTTCGCCGGAGCTTTCACTGGATTTGTTGTTGGCTTAACAGGCGTAGGCGGCGGCGCGTTGATGACGCCGATTTTATTGTTGTTGTTCGGCATCGCTCCACAAACCGCAATCGCAACCGACCTTTGGTTTGCGGCCATCACCAAAATTGCGGCCATGCAAGTGCACAAGCGCGGCGCGGGCGTTGATTGGCAAGTGGTGCGGAGATTGTGGATTGGCAGCTTGCCCGTAGCCATGGTCGTTGTGGCGCTGGTTGCGTTTGGAAACAGTGTGGGCAACATGCAGTGGCTCACCAAATCCGTTGGCGTGGTTGTGCTCATCACCGCGTTTGGTTTATTGCTCTCACCAAAGTTGCGCTCGCTTACGCGCAATCGCCGCGTCACGCAACCCGAGCACTTTAAAAAATTTCAACCCGCGTGGACCATTGCCGCGGGCGCCCTGCTTGGTTTACTTGTCGCGCTTACTTCGGTTGGCGCGGGCGCGCTTGGCACCGTGCTTTTACTTGTGTTGTATCCACTGCGCATGACCACACATAAATTGGTGGCCACCGATATCGCGCACGCCATTCCACTAGCGCTGATCGCGGGCACGGGTTATTTACTGGCTGGCATGGTGGACGGTCGCATGCTGATCAGCCTGCTTTGCGGATCCATTCCCGCAACGATTGTTGGAAGTCTTTTGGCCCGCCGATTCTCATCGCGGTGGTTGCAAGCGGCACTGGCACTTGTGTTGTTGGCGGTCGGCATTAAAACGCTTTGGTGATTGCGCACGATGCGTCGGCATCTTTTTATAGTTTTTAGTAGCTCATTTAGCGCTAAAAATGCCATATTTTATAAATAGAGTCTTATAACAACAAGAAAAACTCTCCTTTACTATTTTTAAAAATATGCAAAAATTCTCAAACCAAAATTTGCGCGCGCTTGGTTTTGCGGCATCTTCTATTCATATTTCCCTCACTTCGCTCTTAATCCATTTTCTTTCAGGAGTTTGAAAAATGAATTTACGTACAGCATCATGTGTTGCAGCTGTTGCAGCCATTACATCTGTTCTTCAAGTGAACGCCAACCCTGGCGTGCTTTTCAATGACGCCATTGGCGACATTGATCCCGGCATTTCAACAGGCAACGGAACGCTT
>CALFOZ010000076.1 GCA_937919205.1 uncultured Planctomycetia bacterium | reverse complement strand
GCCGCGCGGGCGCGCCATCCATGGGCGGTACGGTCAGCAAATTATTTTTGCCAAGCGCGACAGCGGGGCGCATGCAACAATTTTTGGCTTTGCGACCACTTCCACACGCGCAAGGTTCGTTGCGATTGTCCGACATCACAAATCCACACGCTCCAGATGTGTGGCCCACATTTTTTCATACGCCGCCTCTAGGTTGCGCGTGAAGCGCGGCGCGTCCATGAACGGAGATTTGCGAACACGTTCGCGCAAACCACTTCGTAGTTGCGCAAGTTGGGGCAAATCATTGGCGAGCGCAACAGCAATGTCCACATAGTCGTCCTTGCTTTTGGCGATCAGTTGCGGCAATCCAACATTGGTCAACCTGCTCACGCCCATCAATCCCGCGTGACTGCGCCCAGCCAATGTAATCACTGGCACTCCCATCCAAAGCGCGTCGCACGAAGTAGTGTCGCCGTTGTGCGGGAACGTGTCCAGCGCAATATCGATCTTGTTGTAGTGCGCCAAATGTGTTTGGTATTCGTCGTAGGTCAGGAACACAACCCGGTCCCGCGCCACGCCATGCTTTTCAAGCGCCTTGAACACCACCGCTTGAATAGATGGCGAGTCCATGCTTCTGTATTTCAGCGTGAGTCGCGAATGTGCAACGCGGCTCAGAATGCGCGCCCACGTATCCAACACCTCGTGGTTCATCTTCACAAAATAATTGAAGGAACCAAACATGATCTCGCCGCTTTGCTGAGCGGGCAAAGGCCCCACGTCCGGCGATTTTGTATGCGGAAGAAAGCACGTGAAACAATCTGGCAATCGAACCAGTTTCTCGGAGTAGATTTCATCGGCGATTTCGGGTGGCTCGCTCAATACATCGCTGATGCGGTAATCAATACTGCTCAACCCGGTGGTGTTTACATATCCAAGCCACGTGGCCTGCACCGGCGCGGGCTTACGCGCGAACACCATCAAACTATTTTGATTGGTGTGGCCGGCCAAGTCAACCAGAATGTCAATTTGATCCGCTTGAATTTTCCGCGCCGCGTCGTGCTCGGAAATGTTCGCAATCACGCGCCAATTGGGCACCAATGTTTGCATGCGCGCCGTGACTTCATCACCCACCGGTTGATTTGAGTAGCAATACAATTCAAATTTTGATTGGTCATGGTGCGCAAGCACGGGCTCAATAAAATTAGCCACCGCGTGCTGTCTGAAATCCGGCGACACATATCCAATACGAATGGGCCGATGCGAACCAGTCTGTGAATCAACCTGCCACTCTCGCATGGGGGCAGGTGCAAAGCGTGCGATAGTGTGCTCAAATTGTTGAGCGTATTTTTTATGCATTTCAAATACAACGTGCGGGTCCAGGTCCGGCGAATAGTTGAGCGTGGAGATAAGGTTTTTCACAAGCCAATAAGGCGATTGCAAATTCACCGCGTCTTGCAAGTGCTGGATTGCCTGCTTTGTATTTCCCAACTCAAAGTAGACAAGACCAAGACTGTTGTGGGCCGACATGTACTTTGGATCCAGCGCGATCGCATGTTGATATGACGCGATCGCTTCTTCATATCGCTCAAGCGTTTCATAAACGCGCCCAACCATGTAACGGAACAACGCCAAGTCCGGGCGTTTGGCAATTCCGCGATGCATCAAACTTAAAGCCTCGTCAAATTTTTTCTCCTCGTGTCGTATCAGGCCCGTGTACACCAACGCCACGCCGTTATCTGGGTCGGCAATCAAAATAAGTTTGTAGATGGTCTCCGCGCTGGCAATCAAGTGTCGCTTGTGCAATTCTTGCGCAATTGAAATTGCGTCCGCCACGGAAACTTGCCGAGCGGGCGCGCCGTCCATGGCCGGAATGGTCAGTAGATTATTTTTTCCAGGCGCGACGGCGGGGCGTATGCAACAATTTTTGGCTTTGCGACCACTTCCGCATGCGCAAGGATCATTTCGATTGGGTGTCATGGATCAATGAAACTCATTGGTGGGCTTGATTCACAGAATAACCTCATTCATTCATTCGCCAACAAGTTGTGAAATAGCCAACATATAGATGCTGTTGAAATTATCCGTAGACAAGTCGATCAATGAAATGCGTGGCGCGA
>CALFOZ010000075.1 GCA_937919205.1 uncultured Planctomycetia bacterium | reverse complement strand
TTTCTGAACTCTTCAGCTTTGTGATTTCTCACAAGACCTACTTGTTAATTCCAATTATTGTGGTTCTGCTTTTGGTAGGCGTGTTGATTATTTTGGGCGGAACAAAAGCCGCGCCATTTATTTACACGTTGTTTTAAGTATCGCGGTTGGAAGAATTGTTTGAATGATTGCGGTTAGAAATGTCGCCGTTGAAAATGTCGCTGGCTATGGCTCAACAACTACTCATGGAGCGCGCAACTTGATTATTGTGAATTGGAAACCCAACTCAAACGAACTTCGCCGCTGGGCCGTTATGACCAGCGTTGCGTTGGCTTGCGTTGGCTCGTTATTTTATTTTGTGAATTGGGGAGTGTTCGCCAAAGCGCATGGTTTAGCGCCTATTTTGTGGGGCTTTGGCGCCTTCGCGTTGTTGACCGCGGGCACGGGCACTCGCATTGGTCTGCCCGCCTATTGGATGTGGATGACATTTGTGTGGATCATGGGCACGCTGATTGGCACGGTAGCTTTGGCGATTGTTTTTTTTCTGGTGGTCACGCCGCTCGGCCTTCTAGCGCGCGTCATGGGCCGCGATAAGTTGCTTATTCGCAACAGCGCCGCGCCATCCATGTGGAAGCCGTTGCCAAGCAAGCCGCACGATCCCTTGCGCCAGTTTTAATTTCGTTGGAGCATGTCCATTCATTACTAGCACGCCAACCATGACGCCAACCACAACATCAACTACAACGCCAACAATCTCGCCCGCCAGGCGCCGAGTATTTATTCTGATCACCATCGCGCTTCCATTTATTGCGCTGGCGGTTGTGGAAATTGCACTGCGACTGTTTGGCTTTGGCGGCTATCCGCCATTTATTCGCTCGGTGGGCACGCTGACCCAGGGCGAACAATTGTGCATTGTTGAACCCGCGGCCAGCAAGCCTTATTTCTTTGCCAATCCAACGCGGCCTGGCTACGCGGAGCAAAGCAGTTTCATAATGCCCAAGCCCAAGGACACTCTGCGCATTTTTATAATTGGCGAAAGCGCGGCCAAGGGATATCCACAGCCGCGCAATTTGGCCATGAGTGAATTTCTGCAGACCATGCTGGGTGATATTCTGCCGCAGAAACGCGTGGAGGTGATCAACCTTGGCACAACGGCCGTGGCCAGCTTTCCATTGGTGTATCAAGTGCAAGACGCACTGCGCTATCAGCCGGATTGGTTTGTGTTTTATGTTGGCAACAATGAATTTTTTGGCGCCTATGGAACGGCATCTATTAATGCGGCGGGAACAATGCCACTGTGGGCGTTGAAACTTATGCGTGCGACGCGCGGCTTAGCGTTGGTGCAGGCCGTAGAGAGTGTTGTGCGTGCGGGCGCTGACGAAAACAGAACGTTGATGGAGCAAATGATCGGGCAAACTTTTATCGCGTGTGACTCGCCGTTGCGTGAGGCCGCCGCCCGAAACTTGCAGGCGAATTTGGGCGACATGGTGGACCAGGTGAAGGCGGCGGGCGTGGCGGCGTTGGTGTGCACCACCGCAAGCAACGAATCTGGTTTAGCGCCGCTGGGTCAAGACGATGTGTCCAATCTTTCTGGCGCGTCGCTAGAAGAATTCAATGAACTGCTCCGGCAAGCCGCCGCGTGCTCAAGCGCGCAATCGGTGCAAGCAGTGGAATTGCTTGGCAAGGCCGCGCTTCTTGCGCCACGCAGTGCGTTGACGCAATTCATGTTGGCCAACGCGCAAGCCAACGCTGGTGATCTTGTGGCGGCGCGCAAGGCTTTTTTGTTGGCACGTGATTTGGACACCATGCCGTGGCGGCCCATCTCCGTAACGGAGCAGGCCATCCGTGAGACCGCTGCGGCGCGCGGTGTTTTGCTGTGTGATATTGCATTTAAGTTTCGCAACATGAGCGCGCGTGGAGCAACAGATTGGGAATTACTTGATGACCACGTGCATCCATCGTTGCAGGGACAAGTACAAGCCGCGCGCGCCATGGCGCAAGATGTTGCGCTAGCTATCGCCAACACGAATGCGTTGGTAAATACAACAGCAAACGCAACTACAAACGCACCGGTAAACGCAACTACAAACGCAACTACAAACGCAACGGCAAACGCAACGGCTCCCACGCCAATCCCTGCGCAGCCTGGCGCCTCCATCACATCACTGAATGATCCTTTCAATTGGAACTCATACGCGCAGCGCCTTGGCAGTAATCCATTTGACACCTACCGCGTCAATCACACGCTTCGCACGTTGTTTGGCATTGGCTTTATGAAAAATAATAATAAGCAAGCCTTTGATCGATATGAAAGCGCGTGCAAAAACTTCGAATCCACATTGTCGCCCAGCATGCTGGAAGCGGCGCGCGAATGGCAAACCAGCAAGCCCCATGCGGGCGGAATGCGGCCATTAACTGGCATGGAAGCGCGCGTGTTTTTGCGCGAGAATAAAACTGAGCAGGCGCTTGCGCTCTATCAAATTGCGCAGACGCAAGTTCCCAATTACACATCGTGGAAGTTGGAATATATTTATTTCACCTTGGCGTGTCAGGAACGTTTGGCGCAACAGCAATTCAAGGACGCCACCGCGCTTGTAAATACGCAAATCACTTCCGCCACCGCACCCGCAAGCACGCAGGGCAATCCAACTGCCACGGCGCTTACAAATACGCAAATCACTTCCGCCACCGCGCCTGCAAACACGCAGGCTAATATCAACGCCGCGCCCGCAAACTTTCTTACAGAATCCCAAATGCAGCAAGCCGCCGATGGCATTGCCGAGGGCAACTTTTTACTACGCCAAGGTTTTTCCGAATCTGGCTTCACCGAGCGCTATGTTGGACGTCTTCACCAACTTCGCGGGGAGTGGGCGCAGGCCATTTCATATTTACTTGCGGCGCGACCGCGCATGGCCGCGGAGGACTTGGTGGCCTGCGATCAAGCGTTGTTTATGTCGTATATAAAAACTGGCAACACCGCCGCCGCATTGCAACTGGCCAATGAAGGCATAGAAAAAAGCGGTCGATTTGCGCCCGTATATCAACAATTACGTAGTCAACTTGGTCAACGCTAATCGCGCGCACTTGGCGCGCCTACCACACCATTCACAATGAACACTGCCGCGTCATGGACCATCACGCACGCTCTTGCACTATTGCAATCAGCAATTTCTTTACAGAAATAATGTAAGATAATTTCATGTCTGATTTCAGGAATATATTTTGTATCCTTCGCCGCATGCGATGGCGTGAAACGCCTTGCAACGCGCAACAAAAAATGTCCCGCCATAAAATCTTTGCGGACCACATTCATTTTACTTTCATTGATAGCACCGCAAAAATATTCACCACCACCACATGTGCTCGTGTTGCCATTTTTGCATTATGTCTAGGGCTTGCATGCATGCCTGGTTGCGCCGGTGGCGGCAAGAAAAAATCTCCTAATCTTTCCGATCGCGCCGCTATGGTACTGGTGGCAGTAGCGGCCTGAAGGATGAGACTATTACTTTGCAGCAACTTGACGCAATTTCAAACGCGTTCGCTGACCGCTATTACACGCTGATGTTGGCCGCCAGTGAACGCGTGATGTATAACAATCCGTCGGTAGAGCAGAGGCGGCTTATGAATGGATTGCGCCTTCTTGGCGTGTCCAGCATGTACGACATTGCATCAAGTCCAGACGTGTTTACCCAACTTATTGATCAACTTGTGGTGGTTACACTGCAAAATTATTACTGGGTTGATTCCGGCAGGTCGCAAAAGATTTTTGGCGAACGCGCTCAACCGTTGGTGGAAAATCTTCGCCGCGCCCGAGAGGATGTTTGGGCCTCCGCCGCGCGCGTGTTTACGAAAACGCAACTTGAGCGCCTGGACTTGATCATTGCCAATTGGTGGCGCTCGCGTGGCGGCACGGAGTTTGTGGCGTATGTTCGTTTTGCGGATATTGCCACAAGCAAAGGCGTTGCCCTTGTGGAAGAAGTCAAAGATGGTGGCGGTTTGTTGGAGCCCGTTGATCGCGCAGTGGAGCGCGCCGCGGAGGCACAGCAAACGTTTGAGCGCACGCTGTATTATTCCAAGCGCCTGCCTTTATTCATCAATTGGCAGGTCGAAGCGCTGTTGTACGACGTGCTGATTATGCCTGAAACTCAGCAGCTTTTAGGCGATGTCAACCGCATCAACGCGGTCGTGGCTGACGCGCCAAACTTGCTTCAGAAGAACACCGCCGTGGCATCGCAGTTGCTTACGCAGTACCAAGACTCCATCAACGCAACCAGTTTATTACTGGAGAAGATTGCACCGCTGGCCAACACCGCGGAACGCATTACCAAAGAGGCTGGAACCAGCGTTGCCCAAGTCAACACCACGCTGAACACGATCAAGCAAATGCAACCGCCGCCCGACAAGAACGCGCCAGTCAGCAAGCCTGTTGAGATTGCTGACTACATAAAGTTGTTGAATGAAATGCAACAGAATTTGGAGGAGACCAGCAAGATCTTGTCCACCACTGATTCACTGTTGGGCTCAAGTGAAATGGCGGAGCGCCTAAAGCCCATCGAGTCGCTTATGCGCGCGCGCGTGGATGAGGTTCACAAAGCCGCGGATCAAGTGGTGAATGATATTTTCATTCGTGTCATTGCTGTAGTGTTGGGAATATTCGCGCTCATTGCATTGCTATTGTGGTGGCGCGGCAAAGGAGTGAAATCATGAAAAGTATTTTGTACGCATTGACATTGGCTGGCGCACTTTTGGGCGCGGCAACATTTGCAGTAACTCTTGCAGAACCTCAAGCCGCGACCGCGGCGCAGGTTGCGCCCACAGCTCCCGTTGCTTCCGCGGCCAAAACTATTCCAGCCACTCCACTGGTTCCAGCACAATCTGTGGCTCCTGCGGTAACGACTACTCCCGCGGACACAACTATTGCCCCAACAACCTTGGGACCAGATCAGGTCATGGTGACAGCGCCCGTGATTATTGACGAAGAAATTGCAAAAATCATCTATGATTTCCCTGATTATGTGCCTGTTCCGTCGTTGAAGGGGTCCATCACAATCCAGGGTTCCGACACCATAGCGCCAACTCTTATGGCGCTGTCCGAAGCATTCAACAAGCTGTATCCAGATGTGAAATTTAATATTCGTGGCGGAGGTTCGGGCCAAGCTTTGGAAGACCTTGTAGCGGGTACGTGCGACTTTGCATCGGTGTCGCGTGATCTGACGGACGCCGAAGTGGCGCAAATTAAAAAAGAGTCTGGTGTGGATGTGGTTGAAATTAAAATTGCTTCAGGCGGCGCGTGCGTGATTGTGAACGCGGATAATCCAATCACAAAAATTACGCGCGAGCAACTGAATGGAATTTTTGCCATTACACACTCCATGACCAAGGACCCCATTTTTGCTTGGAAGGAATTGGACCCAACTTCTCCTATTGGTGAAGAGTGGATTGCGCTGTATGTCTCGGATCAGAACTCAAGCACCATGCAGACATTCACGGATTTTGCCATGCCCAACGAGCGCTTCACCACAAGTTATTTTTATCGCGAGCCTGCACCGTCATCGGTGGTGAACGCGTGTTGCGCCTACAAGACGGCCATTGGTGTTGGGTCGTACAAGCACATGCAACCGCGCGCCAAGACGTTGGCTGTTTCTGGCGACAATGGCAAAACGTTTGTGGCGCCTACAGAGATGAATATTTTCACGGGCGAATATCCAATGTCGCGACCGCTGGAATTGGTGGCGGTGCTGGATAAGCAAGGAAATCTTCCGCCACTCTTGGTGGATTTTGCGCGCTTTGCGCTGTCTGAAACCGGTCAAGACGAAATCCATGACGAGGGCTATTCGCCCGCAAATCCAACAAAATTGCCAGAGTTTATTGTGCGCGCCAATGCCGCGGCGGCGGCCGCGCCGCAGGCTGTGCCAACTACTTTGCCTAGCGTCGCGCCTACCGCAATGCCAAATGTCGCTCCTTAATTTTCGCCAAAGGTGCGCACAACCTGTCGTCCACACAGCGCCGATTTCAGCCAATTCAATTTAGAAAATGGAGATGCAGGGATTTACACTTAGTTATATCCCAGCAACAATATGCCGGTGTCGGCGCTATTCACATCGCCATCATTATTTAGATCTTCGACACAGCAGGCACACTCACCGGTCTTTAAAAGTTGCAAACCTAAATCCTCGGAATTTGTAGAACCATCTTGGTTGATATCGGTTGATTGAGCCACGGAGAAACTATTAATGACGGTGCTCCAACTGCTTCCGCCAGTTTCGCCAATGCACCAAAAAGTGCAATCATTTAATGGATCAACCGCAATACCAAAGTAATCACCCCAGCGATTGCCCGCGGCGGTTGGGGCAGTGGTTCCATTGGCTAGCACGGTGGATTGACTCATGGTTCCAGTCGGATCCAAAGCGCGGCGCGCGGAAATACTGACTTGCGGATACACCGTCAGCGAACTTGCTCCGTAGGCAACGGCAACATCGCCGCGAGCATTGGCGGCAATAGCTGGAAAGAATGTGGACTCGCCAGTGCTTGGCAGAATGGTGCCGCTTTGACCAAGCGTTGGCGTGGCGGTGGAAGTGGTTGGCCAATTATTTAAATTCATTTGGTACCAACGCGCGGCCGCTTTGCTTGAACTGCTAATGCAATGCGCGGCGTACAACTTTCCATCGCGAATGTTGGCGTTCATCATGCGACCATCAAGCGTGTCAAGTGTGCCAGTGGTGGAACCCTTCACTGGAGCGGTCGGCGGCGCGGCGCCCGAAGGAACCGTGATGGCCTTAATAGAAACCACAGGACTTGTAAATGGATTTGCAATGGAGTGCAGGCGCATGGATGTGCTACTGGCACGGCTTACAAAGAGAGCCTTGGCATCTGGATACGCGCTGGCCACTTGCACGCTGGAGGAGCTGGAGTAATTCACATCGGCATAGACCGCGGTGCCGCCGTTCAGCAACGAAGCTTTATCAAAGCTTCGAAACCACGCGCCCGCAAAGCCGCTGGTGAAACCAAAGAGATTTCCCGTGATATAGATGCCGTTGGCGTCAACGCCAAGACCGGGATAATCCACCCAGTATTTAGTGGTGCCAATGGTGACCACGCATGAGGTGCGGTACTTGTACCACGTGCCGTTGGGATCGCTGTCATCGCTAATGGCAATGTCCATGTACGCGGTTTGCGATGAAGAATAATATTCAGGCGAAATCACAATGAAGCGATTTGAATGTTGGTCATAGATACATTTGGGATCAAACACAAAGTTGCGCGCGCCAACGGGCTCAAAGAATCCTGGCGCGCCGGTGCTGTCCAGCGCTACCTGAAAAGTTTTGGTTCCAGTCTTGCTGAAGAATGCAATCTGACTATTGACTGTGGCCACAATGTGATTTGGACCAACTGCCAAAGTGCAATCTGGTGGCGTCCAACCCGACGCGCCAATGCCCGTGAAATATTCACCAGGCTCAATTTGCGTGTCGTTGATTTCGGTTGGAGACACAAGGCTGTTGGCCTCGCCCATGGGAATCTCGCGGCCCATTTTGTGCGGCGGCAGGTACGCGCCCTTGCGCATGCCCTCGACCTTTGGCGGAGCGTCTTGAATTTGCGGATTGAATGTGTTGGTGTTGATGATGGTGGCCACGCATTCTCCGCGTGCAACGCCATTAATAAGTTTGGTTGGTTTGCACTCTGCGGGGCGCGGATCTTTAAAGACCAGCGGCGTTGCTTGGCCGGCTTTTTGTGGCATGGCCGCGGCGGGTGAGTTGGCGGATGTGTTTGTAAGCGTGTCGGTCGGCGCGGTTTGATTGCTGTTCATAACGCACGCGCAGGCAAGCAACCCGGTGACGCAAGACAGAGCGATATTGGTGGCGGTCTTCATGTGATAAATTTAGTACATACACGCCGCAATGCCATGGAAATATTTCAATTTTTGAGCATTTGGGCGGATTTTGGTTGGATTAAGACGCGATTTGGCAGGATTGCGCTGGGATTTGATGGCGGCGGGAGATTTTTCAACACCGAGCGATTGCGCAACGGCCGCGGCTACTTGTTCGGTGGTACTGGCTTTACCAGTGGTGGAAAGCGCAGACGCATTGAGCCGCTGTCAATTCTAGCGTTCAGCCGATCTCAATTCTAGCATTCAGCCGCTGTCAATTTTAGCGTTCAGCCACTGCTGTGTGCCATTGAACATTCGGGCCAACCGCG
>CALFOZ010000074.1 GCA_937919205.1 uncultured Planctomycetia bacterium | reverse complement strand
CAATGTATATAGTTGCGTGTTCAGCAACGAGCGCCCAGTGACAGATCCAACTCCTATTCCAGATACTCCAGGCCCATTGGGTACACCCCGCGGAGCCAACGACACTCGCTCGCCTGGCGATAGCGCCGCGGGCAGATCAAGTGGCGACACGATTGTTGGGCGTGTTGTTGTGGAGCGCGGACTTGCCACCAACGATGAGGTTGAGAAGTGCCGCGAACTATTAAAGCGCCTTCCGCCCGGTAGCCGCCTGTGCGACATCCTGATTCAAAAAGAAGTCATCACGCGCAGGCAATACGCGCGCGTGCAACGCGAACTGGAAAGCGAGCGCCCAACTCAAGCTATTCCCGGCTATCAAATGATGAAAAAATTGGGAGCCGGCGCCATGGCCGCCGTATTTCTCGCCAAGCAACTTTCGCTTGACCGCTTGGTCGCCATTAAAATTCTTCCGCAAAAAATGTCGAGCGATCCAAAGTTTATCGAGCGCTTCTACAAGGAAGGCCGCGCCGCCGCCAAACTGAACGACCAAAATATCGTGGGCGCCCTTGACGTGGGCCAAGCCGGAGAAATCCACTACTTCGTCATGGAATACGTGGATGGCGAAAGTTTGCACGACCGCATTTTGCGCCAACGCCGTCTCAGCGAAAAAGAATCAATTCAAATTGTTACCCAGGTCGCAAAGGCGCTCAAGCACGCGCATCAGCAGGGCTTTATCCACCGCGATATCAAACCTAAAAACATAATGATCAATAAGGCGGAGGTGGTGAAGTTGGCGGATCTTGGTCTTGCCCGCGCGCTCAGCGATCGCGAGGCGGCGGAAACTGAAGCCGGAAAAGCCTTTGGAACTCCCTATTACATCAGTCCCGAACAAGCCAAAGGCAAGACCGACATTGGACCATCCGCGGATATTTATGGACTCGGCGCCACCTTCTATCACATGGTCACGGGCAAGGTTCCCTTTGAAGGCAAGAACCCCAACGAGGTCATGCAAAAACAAATTCGCGAGCCGCTTGTGCCACCGGATCACGTGGTTGCCGAGCTCTCCAACGGCGTCGCATTGATTATTGAAATGATGATGGCCAAGAATCCAAAAGATCGCTACCAAAACGCGTCGCAACTTTTGGAGGATCTCGAAGTTGTCAGCGAAGGAAACGATCCCATCCACGCTCGATCCTCCCACTCACTGGCCGACGCACTGGCACATTCATCGCCGCCGGGGGCGGAGACATCAACCGAAGTGCGCCAACTTAATAGCGCGTCAAGCGGAATCTCTTGGAAGCTTCTACTGGTGGGTGGTTTGCTTGTGGGAAGCCTCATTGTGAATTTGGCGCTGTTGCTGTTGCGCTCACGCACCAACTAAAATAGGTGGCGCGCTTATTCACGAAATTATTTCGGCGAGCAACTCCACTTCAACACTGGCGCCCAGTGGTAGCGCGATGTTTCCAACCGCGGCGCGCGCATGCCGCCCCGCTTCGCCAAAAATTTGCTGTAACAATTCGCTCGCGCCGTTGGCCACCTTTGGTTGCTCGGTGAACCCAGCGTCACTACACACAAAAACTCCCACGCGCACAATTTTGCGAACGCGATCCAACCCACCCGCCGCATCCGCCAACACCGCCAGTCCATTTAGAACCGCTTGCCGCGCCGCCGCCGACGCGGCCTCGATGGATGTCGCCGATGGAACTGAACCAGTTGCGATTAGCTTTCCATCTTGAAATGGAAGTTGCCCGCTGACATACACCAAGTTTCCAGTTCTTACAAACGGAATGTATGCCGCGACTGGCTTGGGGGCCGGTGGCAAGGAAAGTCCAAGAACCTTTAAACGATCTGTGGGAGTTTCATTCATTTTGGCATATTGCCGCAACCTAGGTGGTTTCGTCAACGAACAGAATCTTGACAAGATATTTTTTTCTTCTTGACCATTGTGTTTTCTTTGGTACTTTACTTACTGACTGCCACGTGCACATACCCGCGTTCGGAAATCTCCGAAAGCAAATTGCACTCATTTGGTTGGGAAACCAACCGTTCATCGGCCCGCGGCAGCCGACATCCCGAGTGGAAAAGCAATACCAGATCACCAAGAGCATTTTTGCCCTTGAATGACTCTGAATGCGTATTGCCCCGTTCTTCGTAGTTTATTTCTATAGGTGGATCGATTCATCGAACCATTCAATAGTTCCTTCTGTGACAGGCTTCACAGAAATTGATTGCCGACGTTAGGCAATCATCACTGGTCAGTGCGCCCTTGCCAATCGCAATGTATTTGTTCGGATTTCAACACCCTCTTGGAGACTCTCAACATGCGCAAGAATCGTGGCTTCACCCTCATCGAACTCTTGGTTGTAATTGCAATCATTGCTCTTCTTATTGGTCTGCTTTTGCCGGCTTTGGCCAAAGCCCAGCAGAACGCCAGAGAAACCAAGGATCGAGCCCAAATCAAGCAAATCCACGCTGGAATGCTTATTGCGGCTCAGAATGACAAAAAGGGTCTTCTTCCAGTTCCAGGCTTGGTTGATCGCAAAGGTGGCGAGCAAGGTATGGGTTTAGAGTCATACGAATACAACAATACGCGCTCTTTGTATGCAATTATGATTTCCAAGGAATTCTTCCTTCCCGATCTTTGTATTGGCGCAACAGAAATCAATCCGGTGGTGGTTGAAATGGGAAAAATGGGAACTCGCCCGTACGATTTCAGCAAGTACAACCCCGCGCAAGACACATTTTGGGATGGCGGCTTTGGTGACAAAGTGGACGCCGTATCCATTCCATCCAGTGCCGCAACTCAAAGCGCCAACTATAAGCTGGGAGGAAATGGTCCAGGCTATTGCAATACCTCTTACGCCCACAATGCGCTATGGGGCATTCGCCGCGATACGCAATGGAAAAATACCGGAGATTCCACTAAACCACTGTTGGGAACTCGTGGGCTAAATCCAAGCAGACGAACCGATTCAGAGTACTACCAAAAAAACTACGCCACACAATTGCATGGTCCAAGGCAGGAATGGAACGGAATTCTTGTTTTCGCTGACAACCACGTCGATGGTACGAACAGTTTCAAACCAGAAGGAGTGACCTACGAATGTGGTGGCGACAATGTCAAGCGTGATGATATTTATGATGCTGACTTTCCAACAAGCGGATCTTCGACGTCGGCCACCAAATGCAACAAGCGTGGTGGCAACAATGGAACAACACTTCTTCCAAAATCTGCTGGTGATACTTGGTTGGGAATGTTCCCAAATAAGTGCTTACAAACTTCCTACAGCGCGCCAGCCTTTGATCCAAAAAACGATGGAACCCAATAAAAGTTTCAACTGCACAGCGTTCTGATGTATGTAATTTCTTCAAATCTTTTCTACAACAACATTTACGAGATAAATTATGAAAAAGCAAAATGGATTCACTCTGATTGAATTACTGGTCGTGATTGCGATTATCGCGCTCTTGCTCGGACTTCTCTTGCCCGCGTTGGCCAAGGCCCGCGCAACGGCTCGACAGGTGAAGTGCGGCACGCAAGTTCAACAACTCCACAAGGCGTGGGTTACCAAGGGAACAGATAACGCTCGCGGCACTTTCCCTTTGCCAGGCGAGGTGAATCGTATTGGAGCATTGCCCGGTAGAGGGAACGAAGATGAGGCCAAGAACACCCATGCAAACTTGCACTCAATGTGCGTGGCGCAACAATTTATTTCACCTCAGATTCTGGTCAGCCCCTCTGAGTCATCTGGAAACGTGGGTGTTTGTTCCAACTACGACATGAACAGATACAAGCCAGCCGAAGATATTTACTGGGACGGCGACGCGACGAATGCCACGTCGAGCAACCCCGGCGTTGATGGAAATTTAAAGGCGGACTTGACTACTTTAAGTAGCACAAGCTATGCGGCTATGCCTTTGATGATGAAAAATTCCACGAGTAAAGTTCCTAACCGAAGGGATCTTCAGTGGAAAGTTGGCGCGACTAATGGAAGTAGATTTCCAATCGTCGGAAATCGTGGCGTAAAAAATGGCTCCACCAACACCGCTGATTACACAGACTCAAAGACATTGTTGATTCACGGAGCCGCGAACGAATGGGAAGGCATGATGGTCTACAACGACGATCACGTTATTTTTGAGCGAACCTTCACGCCTGTAGGAATGGTGTGCGTACCATTTGGAACCCCGCTTCCGCCGGGCGACACGTCATGCGGCACTGGCACAACAGCCGCAAATATGGGGCTTGACAATATCTTCAAAGCCGATGGAGACACAGTCAATGGCGAAACCGACGCTTATCTGGCGGTGGTTAAGCAAGTTACCGTGACAGGTGCTGGCACAACAACTTCCCCTTTCACCCAGTCAAGAATTTCTGATGAAACGAATTGGGATTGATTGAAGTAATGTCTCAACACATGTGATTCTTTCCAGAAGGCCGATCACACGATCGGCCTTCTGCTTTTTTGCAACATGCGGTGCAAGAAGGGAGAAATTGCATGGGGTGAAATATTTCCCGCCCCGTATCCACGCAACAACTAGAATCACATTGTGATTACTCTTTGGCTTTTGCCAATTCTTCTTTTTCAAACGCCCGCCACCAACGCCGGCATTCCTCCTGCGCGCAAGGCGTCGGTGGTGTGCGTGCTTCCAATTCAAGGCGAAATGGATGCGCTCACCGTGTCGGGCCTGGCACAGCGACTCGCGCAGGCAAAGAACGCTGGAGCGGACGCCATCGTGTTGCAACTTGATACGCCGGGCGGAGATTTGCTGGCCACGCTTGAACTGTGCCGACAAATTAAATCCGAGTATCCGGCCAATACAGTCGCGTGGATTCGCCCTCGCGCGTACAGCGCCGGCGTGATCACCGCGTTGGCGTGCAGGGAAATTGTTGTCGCGCCGCAATCGGTTCTTGGCGATGCCGCACCGATTGCCGCCATTCCAGTCGCCGGGCTCATTTCACTTCCCACCGCCGAACGCGCCAAATTGGAGGCCCCGCTTCTATCGGAAGTGACCGACAGTTCACGTCGCTCAGGTCATGACGAGCGTTTGGCGCGCGCGTTTGTTTGCGTGGGCGATGAATTGTGGTTACTGGAGGACGCTGGCCGCGGTGAACGCTATGTGGTTGATGTGAACGAATATAAAATTGTGTTTGGCCAAGAGCCAATCCGCCTGCGCGGCGCATCGCCTATACCCGAGCCCACGCAAGATGAACCGCAAACATCAGAAGAAAGTGATGAAATTTCCCCGCCGCTCGTTCCATTTCGAACCGACGCTCTGCGTCAACCCGCCAACACGGATGCAAATACCACGGCCTCCATTGAACCGACGTTGAGCGATGGCCAACGCAACCAATCATTACTACCGAGCCGCGCCTTGCTCACCAGCGCCGATGCCGCGCGCCTGAAAGTGATTTCACAAATTGACACGGCCGACGAATTATTAACCCTGCAAGCCGACGAGGCGCTGGCGTTCGGATTGGCGTGCGCCACGATCGCGGATGAGCGCGAGTTGCAAAATTTCTTTGGCGCGCAAAAAGTTTTTACCATTGCCGCGCCTTGGAGCGAGCAACTGGCGCGCGTGCTCACCAGCTGGTGGATGCGCACGTTGCTTGTGGCCATTCTTGTGATTTGCTTCTTTGGCGAAATGTCCGCGCCAGGCCTTGGCATGTTCGGCCTTACGGGCTTGGTGTGCGTGGCGCTGTTGGCCGGCGGATCTTTTCTGGCGGGTTTATCGCAGTGGTGGCCGATCATTGCAATCTTGGTTGGATTGGCGTTGGTTGGCGCGGAAATTTTATTCTTGCAAGGCACATTCATCAGCGGGGCGCTGGGCGTGCTGGCGTTCACCGGCGGAGTCATCGGACTGTTTGTGGTGTCCGATCCAACTCCAGAATCAGGCACAAAACAAGCGTTTTTGGGCATGGCTTCGCTGGTCACCTCCGTGGGCGTTGCGGGAATTGTGGCGTGGTTGCTGGGTCCCAGATTGCAATTGATGCGGCCGTGGCAGGCGGCCGTATTGCACGCGACTTTGGGCGGCACATCACATGCATCCAGTGCCGCGCAACCGCTACCGTTGCCGGGCACGCTTGCATGCGCGGTAACGGACCTGAGACCAGTTGGCAAAATTGAAATCGCCGGCGTGCGCTTTGACGCGCGCAGTGAAGGCGCGTGGATTACTTCGGGAACCAATGTTCGTATCCTGCGCTCAGAAGGAAACGAAATGGTGGTGGAGCAAATCACATGAATTTTATTTTTACATTGGCGCAACAAGCGGCGTCTGCGCCAACACCCGACGATTCGTGGCTCATCGCGGGGTTCGCACTCTTTGGCGTGGCGATGGTTTTCTTCGCGCTTGAATTTGTGGTTCCAAGTGGCGGACTCATCGCCTCGTTGTGCGTGCTTGTCGTCTCGGTGGGTGTGTTTTGTTTCTTCATGCACTCGGCCACTTGGGGCTTGGCGTCGCTCGCAATCACGCTCGCGGGCGCGCCCATTGCCATCGCGTATGGATTGAAAATCTGGGCAAACTCGCCTTTGGCGCGGCGCGTTGTGTTGTCGCAAGCGATTGAAGATGAACCGGAAAAATCCCACGCCGCACCACGCGTTGCCATTGGAACTCTTGGCGTTGCGGAAACAACCCTGCGACCCATTGGCTGGATTCGCATTGCTTCACATCGCCATGAGGCGTTGGCTGAGGAGGGATTCATAGCGGCGGGCCAACACGTGCAAGTCACTGGCTTTGACGATGCGACGCCGCGAGTACGCGCTGTAGAAACCGCGTGAAGCGGCCGAAGTTTGCGGCGCGTAGTTCAACCGTCACAAGCGCGCCCGCAAAAAGTGGATGAATTGATGCGCGCCATGTACGGGCGTCTAGTCCTGCTAGAATTATTTCATGTATACAACAATTCTTTTGGCGGTGGACACCCTGTCTTTATTGGTCATGGTTGGATTAGGCATTCTGGCTCTGTTGGGCTTGATCATCTTGGTCATCATTAGTCAGTACTTGCAACTGTGGCTACAAGCATTTTTGTCCGGAGCGCGCGTGAGTTTGCTTGACTTGATCATGATGCGCCTGCGAAAAGTTCCGCCCAGCGCGATTGTGCTCAATCGAATCATGGCCAAGAAGGCCGGCATAGATGTTCCAACCAACATGCTTGAAGCGCATTACATGGCGGGCGGGCGCGTGGACCGCGTCATTCGCGCCATGATTGCGTCTGGCAAGGCCAAGATTGATCTGGGTTGGGACCGAGCCACCGCGATTGATCTTGCGGGACGCGATATTTTGGAGGCCGTGAAGACCAGCGTTGATCCCAAGGTGATTGATTGTCCAAGCCAAATCAGCGGAAAACTCACTGTGGACGCCGTGGCGCAAGATGGAATTCAACTGCGCTGTAAGGCGCGCGTGACAGTGCGCACAAATCTTGCGCGCCTGGTTGGTGGCGCCACCGAGGAGACCATCGTGGCGCGCGTTGGTGAAGGAATCATCGCCACCATTGGCGCGTCGCAAAGCCACAAGACGGTGCTTGAACAACCAGATCGAATTTCCAAAACGGTTTTGGCCAAGGGTCTTGACTCCGGCACCGCGTTTGAAATTTTGTCCATTGACATTGCGGAGATTGACGTGGGCGCGAACATTGGAGCCAATTTGCAAACCGCGCAAGCCGAAGCCGACAGCAAGCGATTTCAAGCCGAGGCGGAGCAACGCCGCGCGCTTGCGGTTGCGCAAGAGGCCGAGCATTTGGCCGAGGCGCAGAAAAATCGCGCGCTGGTTGTGCTGGCAGAGGCGGAAATTCCAAAAGCCATTTCAGAGGCCCTGCGTTCCGGCAATTTAGGCGTGATGGATTTGTACAAAATGAAAAATGTGCAGGCCGACACGGAAATGCGCTCTTCCATTGGCAAGTCGGGCAGTTGAATAATTTTATCTGATGCCCGTTCTCTTCGCGGTCATCCCTGTCTATGACGAGCCGCACACGCTTGCGTTGTGTGTGGCCAATATCATGGCGGTGCGATTCCCCGCGCAGTGGTCGGTGAAAGTGATTGTGGTGGATGACGCCAGCGGCAGTGACACCGCAAACGTGGCCAGTGAACTTGCCCAGTTGTATCAAAGCGCCAATTCGCAATTTCAATTGCTCACGCACGCGGTCAATCTTGGCAAGGGCGCGGCGCTTCGCACTGGCTTTGCCGTGGCCTTGCAACAGGCCAGTGACACGGACGCGGTGATTACCCAAGATGGAGATTTGGAATATGACCCGAATGACTATCCCGCACTGCTTGGCGCGCTTGGTCACGAGCCACTCTCGGCGGTTTTTGGCAATCGATGGGAGCTCGCGCGTGGCGGCGGCGCGTGGCGAATTTTTCACGCGGCGGTCAATCGATTGCTGACATTCTTCAGCAATCAAATCACCGGGCTTGATATCAACGATATGGAAACTGGATACAAACTTTTTCGCGCGCCACTGCTACGCAAAATTCTGCCGCTACTCACGGAGGATCGCTTTGGTATTGAGCCGCAAATGACCGCGGCTTTGGCGCGCGTGGGCGCGCGCGTGCGCGAAGCGCCCATTCACTACGCGCCAAGAAATCGTGGTGACGGAAAAAAAATCGGACCACTCGATGGCCTGCGCGCGCTGTGGGTGATCGCGCGCGAGCGCGTGCAACAGAATCCTGAATCAATTCCCGCTCAAAATCAGGCAAATCATAGGCAAATCAACTCGCCTGCCAATCCGTCTTCTATGCAAGGGCGCCAACCAAGCTCATATCAAGGCGAGCATTCTTTAGCGACCATGTCCGCCAAGAACACGGCGCGAAAAATTATTCTACAAGTCGCGGGCTTCGCGCTAAGCGTGGCGCTGATCGCGTGGTGCGTATGGGGCGCGGCCAAGGACCCAGAGGGTTGGCAACGACTGCGTGAAGCATCAAGCGCATCGCTCATTGGACTTCTGCTGTGCTCGCTCGGTAGCATTATTATCAGTGGACTTACATTTTGGATCGCGGCGCGGCCGGTGCAAACGCTTGGCGTTCAAGACCAGCAATGGATCAACGCGTTGGCTTGCATGTTAAATTACGCGCCAGTGCGACTTGGAATGTTCGTGCGCGCCACGTACGCCATCAAGGTGGATCATCTTCGCGCGGTGGAACTTGTTGCTTGGTTCGCATCCGTGGCGTTCACTTTTGTGGTGGCGTTGGCGGCCATCACGGCGGGCACATTGGCGTGGATTCAATGTGGCGCATGGACATTTTTTCCAACCTTGATCATCATCGCCATGCTTGGTGGATTCAGCGGGCGTTGGTGCGCCACGCTGAGCATGGTGCAGAAACGCGCCCAAGGTTTGGAACGACTCATCACCAATCCAACCGCTCTGTGGGGTTCCATCGCACTGCATATTCTGGATTTATTTTTTGCCACTGGGCGCGTTCTGCTTGCCATACAAATCCTTGATTTACCGCTAAATTTGGCTCAAACTTGCTTAATTTCCATGGCGTCTTTCGCGGCGTCATTGAACCCACTTGGCCGACTTGGTTTTCGCGAAGCCGCGGTGGCGTTCACCGCCGGGGCGCTTTCTTTTGGCGGACTGGCTGGCATGGAAAATAAATTTCAAACCCTCGCGGTGATTGAAAGCGCGGGCGAAGCGTTGGTGGCGATTCCTGTTGGCATGTTGGCGCTCTATCCAATTTGGAAACGCTTCAAACTTTCTAAACAAGCGCGCGCACAAGCAGTCGCATTGAATCTGAATGACTAAGCCACTTCACTCGCAAGCGTTCCCCAGTGGTGGCAAGCCACACGGCGCGGCCACTTGTGCGATCGACTCGCCCTACCGCCACTTGCAAATCTAGAAGTGAAACGCTTTGCGCGCCTCGGCCCGCCGCATGAAAGCGCGCCAGCCACAACGCTGTGAGCAGGTTCACCAACATCAATCCAAGTCCTTGGTCAATGGGCAATCCGTACAAGCCTGAACCCCACGCACGCCCTCCAAGAATGGTGGCGCGAATCCAGCGTTGTAATAAATCGTCCATCGCCACTGCGTCTTGTTGTTGCGTGATCGCCGCGGCAGATTCTCCAGCAAGCGAATGCGAGGACGAAATATGCGGCGCCGTCTTTTGTACTTGGACGTCGCCGTTCAATTGAATTGCAAAAACTCCGATCGTATTTTCGAATCCAGCGAAATCAATCGAGCAAAAACCCTGTGTTTTCGGGGTCATTCCTTTGCCTGCGGCCCACTTGCGACTGCGCGACCACTGCCCAAACACCGACGCTACTTTGCCACGCTTGAGCAAGTCACCAATCTTGGGGTCTTCTATACGGGTGAACACCGCTTGGCGCAATAATTTCCAGGCGCGCGGGGTTGGCTCTGGCCAATCCAATAACGGCAGTTCATGTTCAACCGCGTTGGTCAAGGTGCGCAACAGTTGTCTTAATTTCTCGCCGCGCATATTCGCCAAGTTCGCCTGTAACAGCGACGTGATCAACCACGCCAAGCCTTGGTAGCGCACGGCTGGCGAAATATTTTTTTTGCAAATCCATCCATCAAGAGCCCCCTCCACCATGGATACCTCGGCATCGGTGGCAATCAGTTGGCCTTGCAACTTCACAGGCATTGGCGCGGACGCGGGCAACAATTCACCCATGCGCCGAACATCGTCGCGGTGCGTCTGTAACGGCGCGCCCTTGGAAGCAACCACACTGCCGCACGCGAAACTAATTCCAACATGCGTGTCGCGCGTGTTGGGAGAAAGCATGAATGGAAAAAACTGGCATGCGAGTGGCTTGGCCTCTAGGCCAAACTCCGCGTGAACCTTGCACAAGCCGTTGTCGCCCAAAAAAACGCACGCGCCGGCATCGGTTTGTTTCAGCCATGAATGACCTCGAAACTTCACCACATACTCCTGCCCAAGCCGCTCTTTCCAGCCTTGATCATGCAGTTTTTGCATATCCGCGTCGGTCAATTGCACCGTGAAGTCGCGGCAACAAGAGCCACAACCGTGGCATGAATATTTCTGCGCGGGCAATTCAGGAATATAAATCGGAAGCCTCATTGCGTTGGCGCTCCAACCAACGCGCGCAACTCGCGCGCCAACAACCGCGTGGCGTGTCCACGGTGGCTCACTTTATTTTTTTCATCAGCCGACAATTGTGCGCTGGTGATATTCATTGCGCCCACACGAAAATGCGCGTCGTACCCAAAGCCACCGTCGCCCATGGGCGCGTCCGCGATCGCGCCTTCGCATGCGCCGCGCGTCTGGGCGATTATTTTTCCATCAGCATCTACCAAACACATGAAGCACACAAAGCGCGCGGCGCGATCGCCCCGCTTCACATCTCGCATGGACGCCATTAGTTTTTCGTTATTGCGCGCGTCGCGTTCCTCGCGCGTTCCATGCTCGCCCGCCCAAATGGCGCTGTCCACTCCAGGCGCCCCATCAAGCGCGTCCACTTGCAATCCGGAGTCATCGGCAAGCACCATGTGATGCGTCAACGCCGCGTACGCCACCGCCTTCATGCGCGCGTTCTCTTGAAATGTCCGCGCCGTCTCCGCGGGCTCCTTGAATGGCCCGCCAACATCCGACAATGAAAGAAATCGCACCCATTCACTCAGGCCTTCTTGCGCAAAAATAGCCGATATTTCCTGCACTTTATGCGGGTTTCCACTGGCCACCACAATTTCAATCAGCGCATTTTTCACGTTTGCAACACGCCGGTGCGCAACTCACCAGTCACAGGCACATTGGCCGCCAGCGCCAATGCGAAAGCAAGTTCTTGCTTGGTGTCCTGCGGTTGAATTATGCGATCCACCCATCCACGGCTCGCCGCGTAGCGAATATCTTGCTGTTGAGAATAACTGTCCGTGATGGCTTTTAGTAATTGCTCGCGCATTACGGCGTCGATCTTTTCGCCCTTGCGCTCGCGCGCCGCCAAATCAATTTGCAACAACGTGCTTGCCGCTTGGCCCGCGCCCATCACGCTACAGCGGGAACTTGGCCACGCCAATGTCAGGAATGGATCAAACGCGCGGCCGCACATTGCGTAATTACCGGCGCCAAAAGATCCACCAACCAAAAGTGAAATCTTGGGCACGATGCAATTGGCCATGGCGTTGACCATCTTCGCGCCCGAGCGAATAATTCCGCTCTGCTCGCTATCGCGGCCCACCATGAACCCCGTGGTGTCGTTCACAAATAGAATTGGAACGCGCCGCTGATTGCATTCCAAAATAAATCGCGCGGCCTTGTCGGCGCTGTCATCGTAAATCACAGCGGGCATGTTCACGGACTTGCTTGGACCAGCCTTGCCCCCGGGCAAAACACGCTCGGTCATTTTGCGCTGATTGGCCACAATTCCGCAGGGAAATCCGCCAATATTGGCGTAACCGCACATCAGGCTTCGCCCAAACTCCGCGCGATATTCATCAAATGAAGCGCCGTCCACGAAGCACTCAAGCAACTCTTTCATGTCGTAACTTTTGGCCAAGTCACCGCGAAAAATGTCGTATACCTCCGCGCCAGCGCGCGTGGGCTCCACAATCGCGTTAGGCGCAACCGCCAACGCTTTAGCTACTTGGTGCTTGGCCATCAAACTTCGCATGCGTTGCAAACACGCCTCATCATTGGGCTCGCGAAAATCAATCGTGCCGGAAATTTCCGCGTGCATCTTTGCGCCGCCAAGTTCCTCGCTACTGACTTCTTGACCAATCGCCGCCTTGACCAACGCGGGGCCCGCCAAATACAGCCCACTGCCTTCGGTCATCAACAACACATCGCACAGCACCGGCAAATAGCCGCCGCCCGCCACGCAGTTGCCCATGATGGCGCTGATCTGCGGAATGCCTTTGCCGCTAAACACCGCGTTGTTGCGGAAAATGCGACCAAAGTCATCCGTGTCAGGAAAGACATCTTCTTGCAATGGAAGAAACACGCCAGCGCTGTCCACTAAATATAAAAGTGGCAAGCCCACGCGCTCCGCCACCATCTGCGCGCGAATTATTTTCTTGCATGTCATTGGAAAGAACGCGCCAGCCTTCACGGTGGCGTCGTTGGCAATCACCATGCACGCACGACCTTGCACCACGCCCAGCACCGTCACCACGCCAGCTGCCGGCGCGCCGCCGTATTCCTTGTACATGCCCCACGCGCTCAACAATCCTAATTCCATCTGAGGCGCACCCGCATCAAGCAACAATTCCAAACGCTCGCGCGCCGTCAAGCGTTTATTTTTATGTTGCCTCTCCACGCCCGACGGCCCGCCGCCTTGCTCCGCCCTTGCCGCGTCGGCCAAATACACATTCACCACTTCCTTCAAAGACGCGTCCTCTACTTTATGTACGGTGCCTGACATGCCCGAAGAATAGGCGAAGATGGGGTTTTTTAACTTTCCCCCCATGCACCCCACGCATGAAATCACGGAATTCCCGCATTTCGTAACCGCAACCACTTGCCGAGGCATTCCACTTTCCACTACACTGCCCGACTACAAATTCGTAGCAACACCTCGAAGACATCGGTCTTCAAAACAGTATTAGGAAACAGAATGATCTCGATTGCAGCAAAAAAGAAAGTCATCACGGATAATCGTCGACACGCCAAAGATTCTGGAAGTCCAGAAGTGCAAGTGGCCATGTTGACCGAGCGGATCGTGTCCCTTCAGGACCATTTCCGCGCCAACAAAAAGGATCACAGCTCCCGACGGGGTTTGGTTCTTATGGTTGGGCAGCGCAACAGCCTGCTCAAATATCTCGCGGGTATTGACCGCGAGCGTTACAACGCGTTGATTCATAAATTAGGTCTGCGAAAATAATTGCAGATTTCCCGTTCGTATCGGTCGGTGGCAGTGGGCAACTTGCGGTGCACGCCGCGTTTTGCCTTCTGCCTCCAAATTGACTGAGCGGGTTCACTTTATTTCACCCATTTTATTTTAGGAGACAGTCATGTCAAAACACGTTCCAGCATCAGTTGAGTGCCAAATTGGTGGCCGCACATTTAAGTTAGAGACTGGCAAGATCGCCAAGCTCGCATCCGGCGCCGTTGTTGCCACCTACGGCGACACAGTTGTTCTTGCCACCGCGGTTCGCGCCGCGCCTCGTTTAGGAATTGATTTCTTTCCGTTGACCTGCGATTACCGTGAAAAGTATTCAGCGGTTGGCCGTTTTCCAGGCGGTTTCCGCAAGAAAGAAGGCGCTCCTTCGGAGAAGGAAGTGCTCACAATGAGAATGATGGATCGGCCAATTCGGCCGCTCTTTCCAGATGGTTTCGTTGATGAAATCCAATTGCAATCCATCGTGCTCAGCCACGACGGCCAAAGCGATGCCGACGTGATCGCATGCACTGCCGCAAGCGCCGCGTTGTCAATCACCGACGCTCCATTTCAAGGTCCAATCGCAACCGTGCGCGTGGGTCGTTTGCAAACCGAAACTGGCGCGCAGTTCGTCATCAATCCAACCGTCGCTCAACTTGATTTCAGCGATTTGGACTTGGTGCTTTCCGGCCACAAGGACGGCGTGAACATGATCGAAGTTGGCGCCGCTGAAATCAGCGAAGCCGACATGCTTGCCGCGATTCGATTTGGTTACGAGCAAGGCATTCAACCAATCTTGAAGTTGATCGAAGAACTTCGCGTGAAGTCGAATGCTCCAGCGCAAGTTCTTGGAACGCTGACGTTGCCAAGTGAAGCCATCATGACCAAGGTGAAATCCGTGGTTGGCGATGACATGAAGAAGGCGCGCCAAATTCATGGCAAGAGCGACCGCAACGCGGAGGTTGATCGTCTACGCAAGTGGATGATTGAAAATCACTTCGCAGTTGCGCCTGGCTTGAGCTACACCGATCATTGCGTCGCCGACAAGGCTCAGCGCGATGCCAAGGAAGCCTTCCGCATTTTGGAGAAGAAAATGACGCAAGATCTTGCGGGAAATCAGGGCATTCGTCCTGACGGCCGCGGTCTTCGTGAAATTCGTCCGCTTGAAATGGAAATTGGTTTGCTTCCGCGCACGCACGGTTCAGCCATGTTCCAACGCGGTGAAACTCAGTCACTGGTGACCTGTGTTCTTGGCACAATCAAGGACGAGCAAATCATTGACGGACTCATGCCTGAGTACGCGAAGAAGTTCTACCTGCACTACTACTTCCCTCCATTCTGCACGGGCGAAGCTGGCCGCATCACTGGACCAGGTCGTCGTGAAATTGGTCACGGCGCTTTGGCCGAGCGAAGTCTGCTTGCCATTTTGCCAAACCCAGAAGATTTTCCATACACCATTCGCATTGTCAGCGAGATCACTGAGAGCAACGGCTCCAGCTCAATGGCAAGCGTGTGCGGTGGTTGCCTTGCAATGATGGATGCGGGCGTGCCTATCAAGGCGACGTGCGCGGGCATCAGCGTGGGTCGCTTCACATCCAAAGATGGAAAGGTGACGCACGTCACCGACATCATTGGCGAGGAAGATTTCTTTGGCGAAATGGATTTCAAAGTCAGCGGAACTCGTGAAGGAATCACGGGTATTCAGCTTGATTTGAAGGCACGCGGACTTGGCTTTGAGGAAATCGCCGTCATCTTCACGCAAGCGCGTGAAGGTCGTCTGCAACTCATCGACAAGATCGAAGCCGTCATCGCCAAGCCACGCGCTGAGATGTCGCAGTTCGCTCCACGCATCACCAAGGTCAAGATTGATCCAGAGAAGATCGGCAAGCTCATTGGTCCAGGCGGAAAAACAATCCGCTCGCTTCAAGAGCGAACCGGCGCGCAGATCGATGTGGAAGAAGACGGAACCGTGTTCATCGCGTGCTCCGACGCGGCCAAAGCGGCGCAAGCCAAACTGGAAGTCGAAGCGCTTGGCGCCGAGATCAAGGTTGGCTCCGTGTTCGAAGGCAAAGTTGTTGCGGTCAAAGAGTTCGGCGCATTCGTGGAGTTGGTGCCAGGCACCGACGGCATGTGCCACATCTCCGAGCTCGCCCACGGCTTTGTCAAGAATGTTCTTGAGCACGTGAAGATTGGCGAGTCGATCAAGGTGAAGGTGATCAATGTCGATGAGAACGGTCGCATTAAGTTGAGTCGCAAGGCTCTCTTGACACCGGAACCAGCGCCAGCCAACTGAGTGACTTTCATTGGGTGAACCAAACTGGTTCACATGCGGAGTTCGTATTTTAGGACTTTCAATACCCGCCCATTCCAATTGGGCGGGTATTTTTTTAGAAAAATTCGTCCCATTGCCCCCTCATTTGGGCATATTGAAGCAAAGTACGTGAATGTTCTCTTCTTGCATTTGGCTACAAATTGCCTGAAATAATCAGCAATTTCAAATTCCTGAGCAATCAGTGCGCCAAAAATTGCGCGATTGAATTACTTATAAAAGTTTTTGAAATTTCCCTTGCACAAGTGGCAAATTGAACACACAATGAGACACGTAGCGTAGATGGGTGATTTTGAATTCCTGGAGATCCTTTCAATGAGCAATGAAACCGAATTCGTAAATGTCCAAGGAACCGTGAAGTGGTTTGATCCACGCAAGGGTTTTGGATTTGTTGTTGGTCCACAAGGTGAAGATATTTTCGTGCACTTCTCCACCATTGAGCAAGAGGCCGGCTTCCGAACTTTGCGCGACGGCGAAGCGGTCACGTATTCCGCAACCAAAGGCGCGAAGGGTTGGTCCGCAACCAAAGTGCAATCAAGCCGCGTGCCAACGCCAGCCACAACTCCGACCGCATAAGTCGCACGTATGTGATTGTGTTTCAAAGCACTGCCTTTTGTTATTTTAGTATTAATATTTTCAATTATGAACGCCCGCCTTTCTTTCATAAGGCGGGCGTTTCTTTTTCAACGAGTCCTTCTATAGATATTGGCATCTCATGATGAATTCCATTCCAGCAATTCTTATTGGCGCCGTGATTGGCGCAGTGTTGGCTGGCCTGGCGGCGGCGGGTCCATTGCGGCGGCGCGCGGCCCGCGCTCTTGCCGCTGAGCGACGTGCGCAATCCGCCGAGCGATTGGCGGAACTCGGAAGTATGACCAGCGGCTTGGCGCACGAAATTAAAAATCCACTTTCAACACTCACGCTCAATGCGCAACTACTGCGCGAAGAAGTGCTTGACTCGGAGTTGCCAGAACCCGTGCGCGCCACCGCCATCAAGCGCGCCGATGCGTTGGCGCGCGAGTCCAGTCGATTGAAAGATATTTTGAGCGACTTCCTGCGCTTTGCTGGACGAATGAAACTTGATCCTCAGCCGCGTGACTTGCGCGAACTGGTGCAAGAGCTCGCGGATTTTTTTCATCCGCAAGCGGAGCGCGCTGGCGTGCTCATGCGCATCGACACTCCGATCTCGGCCGCGACATGCAATGTTGATTCCGGATTGTTGAAACAAGCCATTCTTAATTTAATCATCAACGCGGTTCAAGCCATGAGCCCCACCGGCGTTGTTGCCGTGGGTGAAAGCCGTGGCGAATTGCTACTGCGCATAGAAGCCGCGCCCGACAAAAAGTCCCATGAAAGTGGCTACCGAATTGATGTGATTGACTCCGGACCCGGCATTGATGCATCGCGCCTTGCAACTATTTTTCGCCCCTATGCCAGCACCAAGCCTGGCGGAAGCGGTCTGGGTCTTGCCACCACGCGCCGCATTATTGAGGAACACGGCGGCCACATTGAAGTGTTTAGCGACGCGACAAAAGGCACATGCTTTTCGCTGTTTCTGCCCGCGCAATCACTCTAGCCAATCTTTGGCCTTCAAACGCTGGGGAACATATTCCTCCGTGACGTAGGAAATATCCTTGGTGATCAAGGACTCCACTTCCATTTTGAAACCGTTGGTCAGAAGGCCTTCAATTTCTTTTTGCCACGGCTTGTGGCCTTGGAACCATGGATACGCGGCGATTTCCTTGGCGCGCTTGATGTCGTTGTCATTGAGCGCAATTTGCACATCGTCACTCAGGCCGCACGCCTTGTAATCCTTGGCGCGAATGCCCAAAAACTTGGCCTCTGGAATTGCAAGTCGCTGACTCTCAAACGCCAAAGAAATGGAGCCCTGCTTAATGACGCTGTAGATGTAATGCCCCCACGGATCGCAATCAAGCAAGCAATACACGGGCAACTTTAATTCCTCATGCATGCGACGAAGCAATCGGCGCACGCCGCGCGGAGGTTGACCGCCACCCTCGGTGAGAATGCAATTGTGCTTCTCCCAAAATCGGTCCTCGTTAAAGCGGCTCCACACGGTATTTTTTTCAACGTGCAAAATAAACTTGGCTTCGCACTTCTTGAACTGAATCACATCGGGTTCCACAATGCTGGGAATGGCGTAGCCGCCTGAACCCATGCGTCGGCAATCAATCTCGTCGCCTGAATCAATCAGCGTGATATTGCCCACAATACTGCCGGCTTTCTTGGCGAAAATATGAAGTTCTTCGCGCAACGCGGTCAGTGAAACTTCCAGGTCCTCCAGAATTCCGTCGGACTCCGTCTGATCAACGAATGTTTTTTCCTTGGTGCCCGCCACCGTGTGCAGGCCTTTATAAAACATACCGCGCAAGCTCAGCGTCTTGTCGGCCTCGATTAAATCTTTGATCGAACCCGAATGCAGAAGCGTCTGCATGAAAATTTTCGCTTGATTGAGATTGAACAATTGGCGATCCTGCGTGGCGTTTCCCATTTCAAGAATGCCGCGCTTCTTGTTCCAAATCGTGTTGGAACGCGAACGCGTGGGCACGCTCACGATGGGTTCCTTGCCGCTCAACGCGGCCTTGGTCACGGTCTCCGCAAGCACATAAATCTTTTTATGCGTGTTGATATCGCGAGCTTTGGTGGAAACTTGTTTGGTTATTTTCTTGGCCATTGGAACTCCATTCAATCCGCTTCAAAGAGCGTTGGGGAATCATCATCACGCTTGGATTTTTTAATCTTCGCACTTTCGTTGGCGGAAACTTTGCCGCGCTTTGTCTTGGCATTTACATTTGCATTTTGAAAGGGTTTTTTGGCTTCCAAATGCGAATCCTTCACTTCACTGCGGTCGCTTTGCGCCAGCGCTGGGATAGCGTCGGCCACAACCAACACGCCCTCTTGATCGGACGGATCCTCCGCCTTGACCACTTTTCCATCTTCGTTCAAAACTTGATCCGCTTGGCGCGTGCGCTTTTTAGCTTGCGCCAACAATGCGTCATACACCTCGCGCGTATCGGCTCCATGAATGTGATGCAGTGACTTGGAAACTTCGCCAATGTAACGTTCAAAGACATCGCGGCGCTCACCTTCGCGGCGCATCTTTAAACGCTTGCGTAAATAACTTCCAAGTTTGCGCCCGCACTCCATAAGCGCCAATTTCATCTCCTTGCGAATTTCGTCATAGTCGGCGATGGCTTCTTTGGACTCACTGGTGAACGGAACCCATACGCTTGCCATGTGAATTAAAATCACAAGCGGTCCCGTTGGCGTGCTCCCACGGGGTTGAGTTAACCCATAGTTTTTCCAGCCTGTTTCAGCCACGGCTTTAAAACTGGAGCACGCGCTTTGTTGAAACAAAAGCGGCACGCGATTGGCGAAACGAATCACGCGGCTTGATTCTTCTGTTGGCAACTCGCCACCAAAGGCAATGGCCGCCTCAATTTGAAATGGACGCCCACGATAAATTTCTGGCTCGCGACTGCTGGCCGCGTAAAATTCTGCGCGCACGCCCTTGAGCATGCCCGCCAATAATTGCCGCACACCAATGGGCGCCAAACAATCAACCGGTGGCGGACCCAACTTGGCCTCTTGAAACGCGGCGAACAATTTTTCTGCTTGCTGTGGCTCAACATCGCCGGCGCGCGTGCGGCTGGTCGCGCCCGCGGCCTCGCACAACGCTCCCGCGGTGCTGGCGGACACGCGGCAAAATTGATCTTGCAGAAATTTGTACAACGAGCCCTTCTCCGCGGCCTCGTATTCTTTCAACATTTGCAGGAGCGTGCCCAACTCCACACCCTTGGGATGTGGCTGGATTTCGCGTGTTTCTGGAGGCAATTCATTCACGGCGCGCGGAAACATAATCACGCCATGGTGCTCGGAAGTGACTTCAACTTTCACCTCGCCAGCGTCCACGGCCGTGGCCACGGAATCAGCGGGAAGAAGTTCCTCATCATCCGCACCACTCTCACGCGATGGGGGCACATAGGTGATGCGCGCGTGCGGATTGGCGATGCCGGTGAGTTCTAGAAACTCATCAACTGAACCGCGGCCCTTTTGATAGCGACCTTCAAGCTCAATGGAAACACTTGTTCCAGTTGGAAATATTTTTGGACTTAAGAAACCGTCCGTGGCCGCGAGCGAGCGCGAGCCCGCCGTCACGTCGCGCAACTTGGCTGGCGGAAAATCTTTCGTCTCAGAGTCGGCCGTCACCTCGGCGCGATTTGTTTTTGTGTTCATGGCCAACTCAATGTGGTGCGCCGCGTCGCTTGAGCGAATCTTGGTGACGATCTGCATGGGCTTGCCGGTGGTGATCAATCCATACATGCCCGCCGCGCTGATGCCGATGCCCTGCTGTCCACGGCTCATCTTCAAGCGGTGAAACTTGGAGCCGTACAAAAGTCGCCCGAAAATATTCTCGACTTGCTTGCGCACAATTCCTGGACCGTTGTCCACCACCGTGATTCGATAGCGCGAACTCTTGGAGGTCGCGGGCCGGTCCGGTTGCAGATCCTCAATGATCACCGCGAGTTCTGGAAGAATTCCACCTTCTTCACATGCGTCCAAACTATTGTCCACCGCCTCTTTCACCGTGGTCAACAAAGCCTTGCGCGGATTATCAAAGCCCAATAAATGTCGGTTCTTGGCAAAAAATTCACTGACGGAAATATCGCGCTGGCGCGAGCCCATTTCCTCCGCCGTTGCGCCGCGGTTCTTGCCTTTGCGTGGCGCCGCGCCATCGCTTGATTCCTCAACGCTCTTCTTTGCGCGAGATTGACCTGACTTGGGTTGTGTCTTACTCATCAATGCGGCGTCCTTGCCAACCATGCTGACTCCTATTCAATTTCTCTACGAAAGGGCGAAAGTACCGTTTCTTCGGCTCGCTTGGGCAATCCACAACGCATTTTCTTGGAAATCATTGGTTAGAAACTCCTTCAAGGCGAATTTTTCGTTACCATTTGCTCCCCAACAACCTCAACCACAAAGGAATTTCCATGGAAACCACACTGATCATTTTGAAACCAGACGCCGTGCAACGCAATCTCATGGGTCGAATCTTGACCCGCTTTGAGGACAAGGGCCTGCAAATTGTGGGCTGTAAACTGATGCGCATTTCGCAGGAACTTGCCGCGGAACACTACAAAGACCACGCTTCAAAACCTTTTTATCCTGGTCTTGTTCGCTTCATGACTGGCAACCCGGTCTTAACCATGGCGGTGCGTGGAATTGGCGCGATCACTATTTGTCGCGCAATGATGGGCGCCACATTCGCAAGCAAAGCAGTCGCCGGCACCATTCGAGGCGACTTTGGCGTCTCAAATAGCTACAACCTTATCCATGGATCTGACAGCCCAGAAGCCGCAACCCGTGAATTGGGCCTGTTCTTCAAGGCTGGCGACATTCTTGAGTACTCGCGAGTCGGCGACAGTTATGTCTATGACTCAACGGGTAGCAAGCCTGAGTAATTAGGTCTTATAACTTAATTTGCCCCATTTTAATGCCTAAAAAAAGGCATTATTTATCCATTTTGTTCAATAACTGATAATTTCATTTATTTTTGAAACTAATCGTCCCCATTTGATGAACAGTCACATACTTGGTTCTTAAGCGTTTTTTGGATTGAGAGTAATTGCGATATATATTTTTTCACTCCCCCTACCCAGAGGAAACCACTGTGCTCCACTCAATGATTGGAAAAAATTCCCCGCTTGATCGTATGCGCC
>CALFOZ010000073.1 GCA_937919205.1 uncultured Planctomycetia bacterium | reverse complement strand
TCGGTCACGAATTTTCTTTTGAACAGTTGGATTTGGATACTATTTTGGCGCGAACAATTACAGTATTTCTTTCTGCGGTTTCTTTATGAGCCATCTTGTGCCATAGATGAATAACTTCTGTTGCCCATGAGCCTGATTTACGAATCACCATTTGATTCGCCGCCATTCGAATTCTTTGTATAAACGGATTTGGGTGATTAGGATTGATAGGAATTCGCTTTTCAGTATGGCGTGCAAGCAACCGACAAATCCAATATGAAACGGAGGTTCCGTGCGTTTAATGTAACACCGCCGTGCTTGAGTTGCCCAAAGAAGGCGCCCTGCCTTCAAAGGGTTTTATTCGCGACGTAGATGTTCCGTTCAAGACGTTCATTGCCAATCGCATTGGCAAACATGACGCCTAACATGTTCACGCAATGAAAAACTATGTAATCGCAGGTGGTAGTTCTGGAATCGGAAAGGCCCTCACCGAACAATTGCTTGGTGCGGGTCACAGCGTCTATGTCCTGGCACGCTCCCTTCGGACGTTGGAGCAACACTCCAATCTTCATTTCATCCAGACGGATTTCAGTGTTGAGTCGCCGACCATTCAGGGATTGCCCGAGGAAATTCACGGCCTTGCCTATTGCCCCGGAAGTATTCAGTTGGCGCCGTTTCACCGCATGAAAGAGGATCTTTTTCTAAATGACTTTCGAATCAATGTGCTTGGTGCAGTGCATTTAATTCAAGCGGCGTTGCCCGCGTTGAAAAAACCTGGACACGCGTCTGTGCTTTTATTTAGTACGGTGGCGGTGCAGACCGGCATGTCCTTTCATGCCTCGATCGCTACGGCGAAAGGAGCGGTCGAAGGTCTCACCCGAAGTCTTGCGGCTGAGTTGTCCAGCGCGGGGATACGCGTGAATGCCATCGCGCCATCTCTTACGCAAACGCCGCTGGCGGATCGGCTACTGAACACTCCCGAAAAAATCGACGCATCCAACAAGCGACATCCGATTGGCCGAGTGGGTCAACCAGATGAAGTGGCGGCTCTTGCCGCGTTTCTCTTAAGCGAAAAAGGATCTTGGATGACGGGCCAAGTTCTGCACCTTGATGGCGGAATGGGTCAGTTGAGACTGTTCGCGTGATGCGACACTTCACTGCCGAATCCATCGCGGGTCTTGACGAGCGCTTTCGTCGCAACCTGATCAACTCGTTGCACGGCGTGCGACCCGCTTTGCTTGTTGGCACGACATCGGCGACGGGCATGGACAATCTTGCGGTGTTTAGTCAGGTTCTGCACATTGGAGCAAACCCGCCGCTCACCGGAATCTTGTTTCGTCCAGATTCCGTCGAGCGTCACACACTGACCAACATCCGTCATAACGGCGCGTTCACGCTTAACACGGCCACCACGGCCATGGCCAAGCAGGTGCATCAAACCAGCGCGCGCTATCCGCGCGATGTGTCGGAGTTTGAAGCTTGTGGATTGACTTCGATACGCAAGCACTCCCTGCATGCGCCGTGTGTCGCCGAGTCGCCAATTCAAATTGTGCTACGTCTTGTGCGCGAGATTCCAAT
>CALFOZ010000072.1 GCA_937919205.1 uncultured Planctomycetia bacterium | reverse complement strand
ATTCAAATTATTGATCAACTTGAGCCAGTGCGCCGCGGTCCCTACGCCGGTGGAATTGGCGTGATTGGTTTTGATGGATCAATGGACATGGCCATATCTTTGCGCACCATGGTTATGCCAACCAACCGCGCGCCAGGCGCGCCGTGGACGGTGCATTTGCAAGCCGGCGCGGGCGTGGTGCTTGACAGTGATCCCGCCAAGGAATGGGAAGAAACCATTTCAAAAGCCGCGGGTTTAGGTCGCGCCATGGATTTGGCGGAAAATATTTTTCCTGCCTAATTTATTCTGCCTAATTTATTCCGCCTAATTCATCTCGCCCAATTCATCTCGCTTTGCCCCGCAAGCAACTTTCACATAGGCGACGACGACTGTGCGGATACTTCATCCGCCAGCGCCAGCGACATTCGATTCACTCCATCGGCGATCAACCAAATTGAAATCACACCGCTTGCCGCCGCGATCAATACCAGCGCGGCCCGGATCAGAGTGAACATTCCACTCTCTTGCGTGTCTTGTGGCAACCACAGTAGCAACACTTGTAGCGCGATTGAAAAGACAATTAGAAATACGACGCTCATTTGAGTGAGATTCATCCATGTTGACTCCATCCACACCGCCACCGAGTTGATCATTCGCGACGCCACGATCAGCTCAATCAAAAGCAGAATGAACCAAATCATTTCAATTTGCACCACATACGCTTTGCTTTCTTGCGCGAAAGGCGCATCGCCATTCACAAAGATCACGCCGGCCGCCACCGCAAGCCCCGCCCCCGTGTTGATGGCGTTGATGACGCTCCACTTGCGTAACCAATGAAATTCAGCCAGCTTCCCAAGCACTACTCCTTGCTTCATTTCGCGTATTCCAAACCATCTAAACCAGCAACTGAGGGCGAGAACCAAGATCATCACACCACCGACCATGGGCCACCACATCGCGCCAACCGCCAAAGGCAAGAGCAACCAAACGCCAACCGACAACGAGCCAGAGGCCGCGATCAAGTTGGCCATGGCTGGGTTTGAAGATCTATGGACGGGGTATTTGAATAAATTCATGTTGCTTTACGCCACGAAAATTGTTTCAGGACCTAGGATAGCAACGCTATGAACCGATCAACAGTGCGCCATGCTTTGTGGATTTGATCATGCTTGAACACTGTTCAATTTTGCGCGAATCCCAACACACGCCCGAACCAATTTCAATTACTGCAGAACAAATAATCGTCCCAACACAGAAAGTTTTTAGATGAAGTTTCAATTTCAAATAGCGTCGCTTGGTTTGATCGCGCTGATGACCAGCACAACAATCGCCCAGCAAGCGACCACACCCGTAGCTCCGCCCGTAGCCACCTCCGAAGGCTCAAGCATCGCGGCATGGAGTGACGCCACCTGGGACGCCGCGCGTAAAGCCGACATGGCGACATTTGAGAACAAACTCGCCAACGCGCCAACTGGGAATACGGTTTCGCTCAAGGCCTTGCAAGAAGCCATCGCTTTGCGCGCCCAGCATCAAGTGGAGCAGGAAAAAATTCGCCAGGAATCCATCGCCACTCGACGCAAGGAATTGACCGATGATTTAGCCAAAGACAATTTGTCCAAAGCCATGGTTGCCGCGGCAAATCTTAAGTTTTTGCTTGACAACGATGATTGGAAACTTGAGTTGAAATCTGACGCCGTGATTCAGGTGCAGGCCAAAGGACAAGCGACCTATTTGCAGGCCTTGAAAGATTCCGATTGGCTTTTGGCCCAGGAAATGTTGTTCCGCTTAAGGGCGCTCCATGAGGATGGCGGCGATCCCGTGGAATTTAAAAAACTTGCCGATCAATTTGATGATTGCGGCGACCGCGTTCAATTGTTGGTGGAGTTTGCGCCCAAGCATTTGTATGACCTTCGCAAAAAACAAAATGATCGACTCAAGGCCATGGAAGCGCTTGATCCCAAAGTGGACAATGAGCCCAAAGATCCCAGCGAAGTCATGGATCCAAACGATCCAGACGGCGAACTTTCCGCCAAGGCCTCGGATATTTTTCCGGAATATAATCCAGCGTTGGTGGAGCCTTGGAAGGATCAACTGCAAGGAGTTACGCTGGGAATTTTGAAGGAAGCCCTGCGCAAAACGGCCACCGAGCACATTGAAAATTGTGGTTGGCAACCGCTGATCATGGGCGGCATTGAGGCCTTGAAGTTGCTCGCGACCACGGACGAGTGCCGTGAAAGTTTTCCAAATTTAGCCGACGCCACCAAGCGCGGCGCCTGGATTGCGGCCATTGACAAGGCCGCGGCAAGTGTCTCGTTGGTCAAGCGCGAATCGGTCAATGGCGTTCTATTTCGTGAAGTCATCACCCAATTGTTGCTCACAAATCAAGAAACCGTCGAGCTTCCCGAGGAGGTTGTGCTACATCAGTTTGGAGAGGGCGCGATGGGCATTCTATCCCGCCACTTTGAGGATAATTATTCGTCTTTGATTTGGCCAGAATCATTGCGCCGCTTCCGTCAACAAGTGGACGGAAATTTTGTGGGCGTTGGCATCATGATCCGCCATGATGAAAAACGCGACATTCAAATTGTAAATCCACTTGAGGGTTCCCCCGCGGCGCGCGCTGGTTTAAAGCCAAATGACCGCGTGATTGCGGTTGATGGCCAAAGCACAACTGGATGGGCCTTGAACAAGGCGGTCGATCTCATCACGGGTCCAGAAGGTGAAGTGGTCACGCTTACCATTCGTCGCGGGGAAACATCCGAGCCCTTCGATGTTCCCTTGACGCGCCAGAGCATCAAGATTCGCTCGGTGAATGGTTGGAGTAAAAAAAGTCTTTCCGAAAATGGAGATCCAACGTGGGAGTGGTACATGGATCCAACCCTTGGCATTGGCTACGTGCGCTTGACCAGTTTTAACGAGGACAGCTTTGTGGATTTCTTGGCGGCGTTGAAAGAGATGCGCGTCGAGCGCAAACTTAATGGTTTGGTTTTGGATCTGCGCGGTAATCCAGGCGGACTTCTTTCATCCGCGGTTGATTTTTGCAACCTATGGGTGGAGAAGGGCGAGCTTGTTTCCACTGAAAATCGCTTTGGAATCACCACGTCCAGCAAGTCCGCGGAGGCCAACCGATCCGAGTTGAAGAATCTTCCTGTGGCCGTGTTGGTGAATCAATCATCCGCAAGCGCCAGTGAAATTTTAAGCGGCTGTTTGCAGGCGTATGACAAAGCCGTGATTGTTGGTGAGCGGAGTTTCGGCAAGGGCAGTGTTCAAGAAGTGAACCCGTTGATGGACCGTGGCAAGCAAGCCGCGGTGAAGATCACCACTCAACATTATGTGTTGCCTCCAGAAGTCACCGTGCCTACAGCCAAGGGTCGCCTAGTGCACAAGAAACCTGGCGCCATGGATTGGGGAGTGAATCCAGATATCCGCGCCAAGATGACGCCAGAACAACTGGATCAATCCAATGTGTTGCGCTTGAAGGCGGACGTTATTCCTGTTGCCGACGATCCGAAAGCCAAGCCACGACCAGATCCAAATGATCTATTAACCAAGGGTATTGATCCACAATTGGAAATAGCTTTGCTTGCCGTGCGCGCGCGTGTGATCAAGGACACAAACGCCACCGAGGTGGCGGGTGACGTGAAACCCACTCCAGAAACCGCCAGCCCCTGATAGCGCGCACGCACGATTCGCAGGTCAAAGACCTCCTCACAAGCCCAAATATGCGGTCTTTTAATTTGTTTTCTCAAGCATGTTGCTTCAAAGCGCCGCCTCCCCTATAACGTGGGACTTCGCGCGGTTCTTGAATGGATTCACTCCGCAACAATTTCACCATGGCCACACCAACCACTGACGGAAAATCTTCCCACGACGTTCACGGCGGACTTCCAATTCCCAGGCGCTCTGCAAATCGACCCGTGCCTAGCGCGGATTTGCTTCGTGTGTGGTACCGCGAAATGGTGCTGATCCGCGAATTTGAAATTCGATGCATGCAGGCCTATCAAGATAAAAAAATCGGCGGCTTCTGCCATGTGTACATCGGGCAAGAAGCGGTGGCCGTTGGTTGCGTGGCCGCGCTGAAACCGCAGGACCCGTTGGTGACCGCGTATCGTGATCACGGCCACGCGTTGGCGCGCGGCATGACGGCGCGCGCGTGCATGGCGGAAATGTTTGGCCGCGTTGATGGTTGCGCCAAAGGCAAGGGCGGTTCAATGCACATGTTCGACCGCGAGCATCATCTGTATGGCGGCCACGGAATTGTTGGCGCGCAAACTCCGCTTGGCGCTGGCCTGGCCTTCGCCACCAAGTATGAAGACGAGGTCATCAACAATGGAAAGTCCTCGCGCGTCACGCTGTGTTTCTTGGGCGATGGCGCGTTGAATCAAGGCGCGTTCCACGAGGCGCTGAATTTGTCCGGCTTGATGAATTTGCCGGTGATTTATGTGGTGGAAAACAACGGCTACTCCATGGGCACCAGCATTCATCGCGGCACCACGCAAAGCCACGATCTTTCATCCAAGGCGCTTGGCTATGGAATTGACGCGACGGTCATCGATGGAATGAATGTGATGGAGGTCTATCACGGCATGAAAGATGTGGTGGAGAAAAGTCGCCGTGAAAGTCGTCCCGCGTTTGTGGACATGCGTTGCTATCGCTACAAGGGCCACTCCATGAGCGATCCGCGCAAATATCGCTCGCGCGACGAGGAGGCCATTTGGGAGCAAGGCGATCCGATTGGAATATTTGAGAAATTTGTGCTTGATCAGGGCGCCATCACGCAAGATCAAATCAAGTCGGTGCAAAAAGAAGTGAAGGCTGAAGTGCGCGACGCGATTGAATTTGCCGACAACAGTCCAGTGCCGCCGCTTTCGGATTTGTATCACGATGTATATCGTGAACCATGGGGCCGATATACCGGCACCAGCGAGCCGCGCATGTATGGTGGCGCGCTGAATCCGCCCACATTTCGCGCCACGCGCGAGGGAGATGGTTTGATATGAGCGCCACGCAAGAACTTGAATTTAGAGACGCAATCCGCGACGCCATGAGCGAGGAAATGCGCCGCGACAAGCGCGTCATGTTGATTGGCGAGGAAGTAGCCGAGTACAACGGCGCCTACAAAGTAAGCCGCGGAATGCTTGACGAGTTTGGACCACGCCGGGTGATTGACACGCCGATTTCTGAAAGTGGTTTCGCGGGCTTGGCTATTGGCGCCGCCATGATGGGCTTGCGCCCCGTGGTTGAATTCATGAGTTGGTCATTTAGTTTGGTGGCCGC